>CAUWJP010000010.1:0-77875 GCA_963559135.1 uncultured Sellimonas sp. | reverse complement strand
AGCAAAAAGAGGGATGCGAAAAAACTCAATCGAGTTTTTTCACATCCCCTTTTCTTTAATGGCTCTGGTCGTAAATCTCCAGATATTTTTTTACATATTCCACGTCGGACGGGCAGTCGATGTACTCGCTTCCATACTTCTGACGTGTCTCATTTCCTTTTCCTGTCACAAGGATCACAGTCTTGTTCTCTGACTCCTCGATTGCTGTGCGGATCGCTTCCCCGCGGTCTTCGATCATCACATACGGGCAATTCTGTGCCTTCACATACTGAGCGATATCGCCTGAAATCTCTTCCACTGGCTCATATCCCGGATCTTCCGCTGCCAGGTAAACCTTTTCGGAATACTGTCCCGCGATGGTTCCCAGATCCTTTCTCCGGATGTATGCTTTCTTTCCCGGACATCCAAACACTGCCTTGATGGCGTAGTCCGGATATTCCTCTTTTGTAGAGGAGAACAACTTTTCAAAACTGAGCTTGTTGTGGGCATAATCAACAATGGCAATAATCTTTTTGTCTTTGCTTGCGTAAAGCTCCATCCGTCCGCTGGACCGGGCTTTTTCCAGTCCTGAATGAATACAGGAATCCGGAATGCCAAGAATCTTTGCTGCCGCAATGACTGCCACCGCGTTTTCCACATTAAACAGGCCTGGCATAGTCAGGACGTAATCTTCCTCCCCGTCTTTGGAGCGTACGGAAAACTTCGTCTCATGACCGTTTTTCCGGATGTTATACGCAAAGTAGTCTGCTCTCTCATCCTTCTGGCTGAACGTGGTCAGGTCACCTGCCGCCTTGGCCGCTTCTAGAATCCGGTCTGAAAAGTCCGCATCCAGGTTGACTACCGCATGATCGGTCTGGGCAAACATTTTCATCTTGGATGTAAAATAATCTTCAAAATCCGGATGCTCAATCGGGCTGATATGATCTTCCGAAATATTTAAAAAGATTCCAACATCAAAACGCATCCTGTCCACCCGGTTGTACTTCAGAGCCTGGCTGGATACTTCCATCTCCGCAAACGTAATTTTGCTATCCACTGCATTCCGGAAATGACGCTGAAGCTCCACTGCCTCCGGGGTTGTGATATGGGACTCCACTTTGCTGACCCCGTCATAGATATCAATGGAAGAAATAACCGCGCTCTCCGGCTTTCCTATCTCTTTCATATAGTCATCTACAACAGCCTTCATATAGTATGCGGAAGTGGATTTTCCTTTTGTTCCTCCGATTCCGGTCACGGTAAGCTCCTTCCATGCAGAACCGTAAAAGACATCTGCCAGTACCGCCATCGCCTTGCGGATATCTTTTACAAGGATATACGGGATATCCTTCCCGGTATCGTACTCTTTCTCACTGATATAAAGAATGGCTCCCTTTTCCACGGCGGAAGTCAGATACTCTTCCTTAAATGCAGCACCTTTGCATATGAACATCGTATTATCCGTCACTTCCCGTGAGTCATACGTCAGCACCTCCGGATGTCTGTCTTCCTCTCCGAAGAACTCTGCCTTTACGAGAAGGTCACATTCCTTCATCAGATCCGCATATGTTTTCAAGGTATCGCTTTCCCTCTGTGACATCTGTTTTCTCCTTTTCTTTATTGATAGCAGGCTCCAGACCTTACGATGGACTCCTGGATCAGCACATCCATGGCATCCAGGCAGATTTCCGGCAATACGTGGTCTTTTTTAAAGACCGAAATCTCAGTACATGCCAGAATTACCACATCGCAGTCCTTTTTGATGAACTCTTCCATTACCCGCTCAAATTTCTGATAATCCCCTTTTTTTCCGGCTTTGACATCATCGTAAATCAGAGACATGACGTCTTTTTGTCTTTTTGGGGACGGCACAATCTCTTCGATTCCCAAAGCTTCGCACTCTTTCCGGTAAATGCCGGCTGATACCGTTCCGTCTGTCCCCATGATTCCAATCCGTTTTACATTTTCATAGTGGCTTTTTGCGTAGCGGATTGTCTCCCTCGGCATGTGGATGATCGGAATGTCTGTCATCTTTTGAATCTGGTCATAAAAATAGTGCGAGGTGTTGCATGGAATTGCAATGTTGGCCGCACCGACCGCTTCCATGATCCGGATATCTTCGGCCATCGCCTGCAGAAGCATCTGGCTGTCTCCCGTCTGGATCGCTTTCGTCCGGTCCGGCATGGAAGCATGGCTTAAAATGGTCATGTCCAGGTGATCCTGGTCGCAGTCCGCCTTCGTATGCCGGATCACTTCCTCGTAAAAATATGCGGTTGCCTCCGGTCCCATGCCGCCGATTACCCCTAATTTTTTCTTCATAGCTCCTCCTGTCATTTTCAGCCTTCTAACTGTAATACTTCTTGAATTTGATGAAGTGGCTGAAATGTGTCCGCAGCATCCGGTAAAGTCTCGGCCATCCAAGATCTCCCTTCTTGAAGACCGGGTTGACCATCTTTCCTGCTTTGATCAGCTTCTTCATCTTTGCTTTTGACTCCGGATCTTTGACATATTTGAATGCTACCGCCTTCGGAACAACCATCCAGAGGTGTTCTTCCTTTGCAGTCTCAAACTTCAGTTCTTTTCCGTATACATATTCTTCTACAATATATTTTGCAACATTGAACCCGGAACCGGTAACGTAATAATTACTCCGTCCCTGTCTTGTGTTTATCTCGAAAAACTTGTACTTTCCATCCCGTCTGTCGTACTTGATATCAAAATTGGAAAATCCTACATAGTGCAGATCTTCCAGAAGATTTCTCACACGCTTCATCAGCTCCTGATTCGGCTCGGTGATGATCACCGCATGATTTCCAAGTCCGTGCGGAGTATGCTCCTCTAACAGTACATGACCCAGGCACATCATCTTCACTTTTCCGTTTTTGTCAGAATAGGAAGTCAGTACACGCATGTACTCGTCATTTCCAGGAATCATATCCTGAATGATCAGATCGTCATCGTATCCCGCATCGTAGATCTCTTTGATTACACTGTTTAACTCCTGTCTGGACTGGATCGTGTAAACCTTCTTCTGGGTATCAAACGGATGCTCCCAGTATTTAATGCTGTCAGACGGCTTTAAGATCACTGGGTACGGGAAGTCGATGGTAAAATCCATGGACATGCCATTCTTATAGACAAAAGTTCCCGGATAGTCTACCCCGTGCTTCTCACAGAGCTTATAGAAGGTCTCCTTCTGCTGAAGGCTGTTCATCAGGTCGAAATCGATGTATGGGGCAATGATGTTGTCATCAAGCTCCGCTTTATGTTTACTGATCAACGCTACATAACTGTCACCGCAGCCAATCAGCACGATCTTTTTATCTTTATGTTTCCGCGCAAAGGCATGCACGGTTTTCAGAAAATATTCATCCGTATCAATCTTTGGATTGGCCCGGTACTCGATCATCCTGCTCTGGTAGCTTGGTCCGGTCGGATATTTTCCAAAAATATACGTCTTTACCTGATACTGCTCATAGAAGGCGCGCGCTACGCTGTACGTATTGATGTCGCCGCCAAGCAGAACCGGTATGAATTCTCTTGACACAAATTCCATAGTTTTTTCCTCTTTTCTCCTGTTTCACGTCGTTTTATTATAACCCTCTCAGAAACCGCTGTCAAACGCTATCCCTGCTCTTTCGGGTCCTTTTCCTCTTTTTTCAGAAAAGCAGCTCGCATCACGGCATCATCGCCAAATTTCTTCCGGATCCGGTCCAGAGCCCGGTCCAGCTTCTGATGCTTTTCATCCTTTCTCTCCGGGTGTTTTTGTGCTTCCTGTATCGTCTCCAGATAATCAAAGAGATTCATCTGCTGCGGGGCACTCTCTTCTTCCAGTTTTGCCGTCCGGATTCCCAGCAGACGGATCGGCATCCCGTTCCACAACTCCCGAAAAAGGATGCACGCTTTCTGATAGAGAATGGAATCCGACTGTGTGGATGGTGAAATCTTCATCTGGTGGGAAACATTCTGAAAGGTGGCATAACGGATTTCCACTGTGATACTTCCGGCCTTCTTCCCTGCCTTCCGTAGTCTCCCGCCGACACTTTCAGCCAGCATCAGAAGCACTTTCCCTGCCTCTTCTTCTGTCTCGACATCCTCGGAAAGGGTGGTGGAATTGCCGATTCCTTTGGCCTCCTCCCCCTCGGACCGGACAATGTCATCCCCCTGTCCGTTCGCAAATTCCCAAAGAAGTCTTCCGTGACTTTTCAGATGAATCTCCAGATAATCCGGATCTGCCTTTGCCAGCTCCCCAATGGTACGGATTTCCAGCTTTTTCAATACTTCCACACTTGCCTTTCCTGCCATGTAAAGCTCCGCGACAGAAAGCGGCCACATTTTCTCCTCCATCTCCTCCGGAAACAAGGTGTGCACCCGGTCCGGCTTTTCAAAGTCGGAGGCCATTTTTGCCAGCAGCTTGTTGGTGGAAATCCCAATATTGACAGTAAATCCAAACTCTTCCCGGATCCGGTTCTTGATCTCAAAAGCCGCATCAATCGGTGTCGCAAATCGGTGGGCGATACCGGTAAAATCGAGGAAGCACTCGTCAATGCTGAGCTGTTCAATGTCCGGTGTGTAGCTTCTCAGAAGATCCATCAGCTTTCTGCTATACCTTGCGTACATCTTGTGATCCGGCGGCTCCATCCGAAGCGTCGGACATTTTTTGAGAGCCGACACGACCGGTTCCCCAGTGCGAATGCCGTACGCCTTTGCAGGGATAGACTTAGCGAGAACAACCCCGTGCCTCGACTTCCTGTCGCCGCCAATGATGCACGGAATTTCACGAATATCCTCTGCATCCCCTCTTTTTAAGTATTCGATTGCCGTCCAGCTTAAATACGCGGAATTTACATCAATATGAAAAATGATCCGTCTCATCCTCTTTCCCGCCTTTCTCTTCTGCCTTCTATGGTAACAGCAAAAGAAGCAGGATTCCAGCAAAATCCTGCTTCTTTTCTATTATTTTTCTAATCGGTTATCCCTTCATTCCACTGATGGTGATTCCCTCTTCAAATTTCGACTGTAAAATTACATAGAAGATAAACGGTGGAAGGAAAGTAACAGCAGCTCCTGCCATAACAAGTCCCACGTCGGTATCGTAGGCCGTCTTCATGGTGCTGATCGCAAGCGGAAGGGTACGCATGGACTCTTCCGTCGTGGCAACCAGAGGCCACAGGAAGTTATTCCAGGCTCCCACGAAGGTAAAAATCGCCAGTGTCAGCATTGCTGACTTAACAAGAGGAAGGATCACCCTCCACAGAATCTTTATGTCCCCCGCCCCGTCAATCTTGGCGGATTCAATCAGCTCTCTTGGCACTCCAAGGATGGCCTGCCGCATGATAAATACCCCGAACGCAGTCGGAAGCGGCAGGATCAGCGCCTTGAACGTGTTGATCCAGTCAAATCCCCGGATGATGAGATAAAGCGGTACGATAATGACCTCTGATGGTACTACCATCGTCATCATCAGGAAGAAAAAGATCTTATCGTTCCCTCTGAATTTAAGCTTTGCGAAAGAATAACCCGCAAGACAACTGCACAAAAGGGTCAGTCCCACTCCTCCAAATGCCACGATGATACTGTTCATCAGATACTGCAGAAAATTGTTCTTCGTAAAAATCTTAATATACTGCTCCAGTGTCACTTCCGACAGACTGAAGCTGAAATCGTATGCGTTCACCGTACTTTTCAACGACATCAGTATCATATAAATGAACGGGAGTACACAGAACACCGCTGTGATCAGGAGAATGATATCGCCAAGCATTCCCGGCAGTTTTTTCTTGATCTTCATGTCTTGTCCTCCCTCCTTTATATTTCTGAAGCTTCCCGCTTCATGAAACCTTTCTGCAGTATCATGACCGCCAGCACGACAAGGAAGAGCACATTGGATACAGCCATTGCGTATCCGGCCTTTCCTGTCTTGAAGGTCAGGTTGTATGCATAAAGCACCATGGTGGTTGTCGAGTTGGCCGGTCCTCCTCCCGTCATCGTGTAGATCAGGTCAAAACTCTGCAGGGAACTTACGACACTCAGGAACACGTCCATGATAATTGCAGGTTTCATCAGCGGAAGAGTGATGTAGATCAGACGCTGCAGACGTCCTCCTCCATCCACTTTTGCCGCTTCATAGTAACTGTCCGGTATGGACATCAAAGTGGAAAGGTTCAGGACCATGTAATACCCGAAGCTTTTCCATACCATGATCATCGCCACCGTCACAATCGCTGTCGTACTGCTTCCAAGGAGCATTCCGGTGTCGATCCCGAAGAGTGCGAAGAGATCCGAGAAAACGGGAACTCGTCCGTTGAGCATTGTCTTCCACACGGTTCCGACTACTGCATTGGATGAAATGACAGGAATAAAGATCGCCGCCTTGCAGATCTTTCCGATCAGTGTATGCTTTCTGGATGCCACCAGTACTGCAAACAGAACGGATAAAACAACCTGAAGCGGAACGACCATCACCATCACTTTCAATGTGTTTGCCACTGCCATATGCATCTTCGGATCTGTCAGCATTCTTTTATAATTGTCAAACTGAATGAACTCCGGATCCTGAAGCAGGTTATACTTTGTAAAACTGAAGACCAGCGAGATCACGACAGATCCGACCACAAAGGTCAGAAGAATCAGGCTGATCGGCATCACGTACCCGTAGGGCGCGATGGTGGATAAAAACTTTCTCCGTTTTTTCATCTCTGCTCCTTTTCTTCTGTCAGTGAAGCCGCACTATTCTTTATCAGCCCAGTATTCATCCAGTGCCTGATTTGCATATTTGGCAGCATCATCCATCGCATTCTGAGGGCTCTTGTTTCCTTCCATCATTCCCTGAAGCTCGCTTGCAAGGTTCTGAAGAATATCGCTTCCGCAAGGTCCTACCTGAAGTGGACGGTATTTATCTCTGTCTTCGGTTACAATCCGTTCCATTTTCGGATCTCCCTGGTATTGTTCACTCTTTGTAAGCGGAGCGCCGGAAGCAATCTTGTGGTACTCTGTCATAAAATCAGATCCTGTGATGTACTTGATCAGCTTCATGCAAAGTTCCGGATTCTCTGCCTGGGAAGATAAAGTCAGACAGTCTGTTGCTCCAAATGTACCATAATCTTTATTCTTTAAGGATGTGACATAATTCCAGTTCAGATCCGGATATGACTCTGCAAACAGTGTCTCCTGAATTGCGGAAGAACGTGTAACACCGAATGCTGCTTTACCCTGGCCGAAGATCGTAGAGAATGCATCTTCTGCTGCAAGGGACATCATGTTCTCCGGCATGTAGTCTTTCAGACTGTAGAAGAACTCAGCTGCCTCTACACCTGCTTCATCGTTGAATTTCACACTCTTATAGTCATCATTGTAGATGTCTGTTCCGGCCTGCCATAAGAGGCTGTAGAAATATGCATTCAAAAGGTACAGAAGGTTCATGCTTCCATTGTTGAATCCAACTGCGTATCCATACTGGTCAATCTTACCGTCTCCGTCTGTATCCTGTGTTGCTTTTTCACAGATACGTTTGAAATCTTCCCATGTCTCCGGCGGCTGTTCGCCAAGGGAATTCAAAATATCCTCGTTATAGTAGAGGACAAACGGCACTCCAGTTACGATCGGGAAACCGTACTGTCCGTCCATCATATAACCATGATCCAGATAGAGGTATTCTTCTCTATCCTCGTCGGTGATGTATTCGCTCATATCTGCCACGGCTCCGGAATCAATGTAAGTCGGAAACATCTCCGCATACATATATCCGATGTCAGGAAGTTCATTGGATGCTGCACCTGTGGACCATTTTTCTTCATAGTTTTCCCAAGGCTGTACCTGCATCTCAATCTCACAGTTATTTTCTTCTTCAAACTTTTCAAGAAGAGGCTCCCAGTTCTCTTCCACTGCGTCATCCAGAGGCGGTACCCACATAGTAATCGTCTCTTTTCCTTTGTCGCTGCTTCCACCGTCATCACTGGAGCCGCCGCATCCTGCGAGAAGTCCTGTGACCATGGCTGAACAAAGCAGTACGCTCACTAATTTCTTTTTCATTTTCTCTCCTCCTGTATTTTACAAATTGTTACACTATATATCGCTTTTTATGATACCATGTGCCAATACGTCTCTACAAATTCATATTGCCTATATATTTTATAGATGTTTTCTATAAGCCAGCAATATTCCTTACTTCATCCATCCAGATATCCAGCATGGCAAAATCGGTCTGGTACGGCACATCGCATCCGCTGGCACTGATATAACCTTTCGGGCTTCCTTCTGCTTTTTGGATTTCTCGCCGGATCTCTTTGCGAAGTTCCTCTTCTGATCCCTGCAGCAGACATTCCACCGGAGGGATATTTCCCACAATCGTCAGCCGGTCGCCCAGCTCCTGTTTTGCCTCCTCCAGATCCACGATGTTGTCAAGGCTGATAGCACGGATCGGCATTTCCCGAAAATAGTTCCATACCTTTCTCGTATTTCCACAGATGTGAAGGGACGGCTTCTGCCCGATTTTTTCATCGGCATACTCCATGATCTCCACGAGGTACGGGTAAACCAGTTCCCGGAAATATTTCGGAGAGATCAGTGCCGGGGAGGCCACCGGGTCTGCCATCCTAAGGCCGTCCGCATAAGGCGCGATCATATCCACACAATTCTTCATGGAATCAGTCACAAGACGCAGCAGACGGTTTACCTGTTCCGGTTCCTTTCTCAGATCCCGCAGAAACGCTTCCACACCTCGTAAATTGGCAGCAATCGTAAACGGTCCACCGATACTTGGCGCCACATCCACAATCCCGTCTGCCGCTTCTTTCATCCGTTCCAGCGCCTCCCGGAAAAACAGCAGACGCTTCGACTGTTCCGGACATACCGGCTCCATCGCATCCAGCATCCGGTAGTCTGTCAGATACCTTCCTTCAAAGTAAGGCATTCCCTCCTCCGGGTAGACAACGTTCCCTCCAAGTGCCTCCAGAATCCCGCACGTATTCGGTCCAAGACTGAGTTCATCGTGCCCCAGGCGGTTGAAGGCTGCAATCTCCGCCTCCACCATTTTTCCGGCATCATGCCAGTACTCCCGACTTGACGTCCCTGTCAGCCGTCCGGAAATCTCTCCAATGAAAGGGATCACCGGAATCCGGTCTGTCTTTTCACCTTTGTCCATGGCTCTCCTTCTCTCATGGGGCGTCATCTTATCCCGTCTGTTCGGTTCTGCTTTCATCTGCTTTTCACCTCCGTCAGTTTCCCGGAAAGATCATACTTTCCGTAAAAATCCGTTCGTAATTTTCTGTCTCGGCAAGTTCCATATATTCGATTCTCTCTGCCAGAGTTTCCATCTCCTGCTTCATCTTCTCAGACATCAGCGTCATGTAGGCTCCGGTCTTTGAGGAGTTACCCACATAGACAAGGCGGTCTTCCACGTCTTTTGGCAGGATTCCCACTCCGGTGAGGAATTCTGCCGGAAGATGGGCTCCAAACTGCCCGGCAATCAGTACTTTTTTCAGATCCTTCATCTCAATCCCCGCCTTTTTCAAAAGGGCGGTAAACCCGGAAAGAATCGCTCCCTTTGCAAGCTGTACCTGCCGGACATCCCCCTGTGTGATGAACAGATCCCGTTCGTCGTCAAGAATCAGCTCTCGTTTCGTACCGTTCAGGCGTATCAGGTCAAAACGGTAATCTTCCGGCTCCAGAGCGTCCTTTTTGACAAAAACTCCAGTCTTTTTGACAAGGCCGGTACGAAGAAGCTCTTTGACTGCTGCCAGAATTCCGCTTCCGCAAAGTCCTTCCGGCTCTCCATCTCCGATTGTTGTAAGCCGGATTCCTTCTTCCGTAATCCGTACATCCTCCACCGCTCCATCTGCTGCCCGCATCCCGCAGCTGATATTCATTCCTTCCAGTGCAGGTCCCGCCGCACAGGAACAACTGAGCAAACGTCCGCCACTTGCAAGAACAATCTCTCCATTCGTGCCGATATCGATAAAAAGTACCTTTTCCGTTTCCTCCTGCAGTCCGCAGACCCGCACGCCTGCCACGATATCCGCACCGATATAGGCAGAAACCGACGGCAGACAATAGAGCATGGTCTCTTCTCCTGCCCATAGCCCAATCTTTGCCGCCTTTACTTTCTGTGCCTTCGTAAATTCCGGTCGGTACGGCGCGCGCCCGATAGATCTTGCATCTACCCCAAGCAGCATATGCATCATCGTACAATTTGCCGCCACATCGATCTCCCGGATCTCCTCTTTCCCAATACCGACTTTCTCGCAGAGACGCCGGATCTCTTCATTCAGAGACTCCACAACTGCCCGCTGAAGGTCCACGATCCCGGTATCCGGATGGTCGTACTCATAGGTGATCCGTGTCAGCACATCCTGGCCAAACTGCTTCTGGGCATTCAACATTGACGCCTGACCCACTAGTTCTCCGTCAGACAGGCGTACCAGATCCAGAGCTGCCGTGGTCGTCCCGATATCCACCGCAATTCCGTAACCGTCCCGGAATTCCTTTTCAAATTCCGGTACATAGCCGGAGGTGAGTACTTTTCCTTCCTTTTCTGTTCCAAGAAGTTCCACCTCCAGATCTTCCGTCACTTCTACAAGGCAGGAAAGCCGGATTCCTGGTTCGTCCCCGGAAAGGATTCTGACCTTGCACTTTCCACATGTTCCATTTCCATTGCATGGATTGTCCACAAAAAAGCCCTCCTTTAAGAGGGTCTGTAACAGATTGGCTCCGTTCTCACAAAGAATGGCTTTTTTGCTTCCTTTTACTCTGATCTCAGGCATGATTTTCCTCCTCTCTCACCGCCTGGAGGATGGCACGGATATTTGCAAGAGGTGATCGCATTCCAAGTCCGCATGCCGGGGCAATGATGTCCGATCCGTTTTTGACACAGTTTCTCGCCAGTGTCTCCACCTTGTCCGGATCCCCGAATTCCAACGTATAGGTGCTGACATTTCCCATCAGCGTCCGCTCTTTCAGCTCTTCTCTTGCCTCTTTCATCGGTACGACGGAATCAAAACTCAGTGCATCGCTATGAATTTCATCTACCTCCTTGTAAACCGGATTCATATGGCCGCAGATATGCACAATCGTCTGCGCTCCTGCCTCTTTCATGGCATCTACAATCTGGTTCACATATCGCACGGTAAATTCCCGGAAATATTTCGGTCCCAGAATTTCCCCTGTGGCACTTGGATCGGAAATGGCAATCACATCCGCCCCCGCTTCGATCTGTGCCCGCCCGAACCGGACCAGCTGATCTGTCACAAACTGCATGAACGCATGCGCGTCCTCGTTCTTTTTACGAAGTTCTTTATAGAAGACTACCGGTTCCATCACAGAACTTGCCGTACTGACCGGACCGGTCAGATTTCCTACGATCGGCACATCCTCTCCTTCTTCTTTCAGAATCCGCAGTGCATCCAGGACTACCTTTGCCCTTCCTTTCGTC
Source organism: uncultured Sellimonas sp. (assembly GCA_963559135.1). Lineage (GTDB taxonomy): Bacteria > Bacillota > Clostridia > Lachnospirales > Lachnospiraceae > Sellimonas. The sequence goes on along the minus strand of CAUWJP010000010.1, from coordinate 66,468 downwards.
ACATCGAGTTTTGGAAGCTTTTCCCAGTCACTTACTGTCCCAATCACGTATTCTGTCACATGAGGCTCGTAAGCACTGGATCCCAGATCCACCTTAGCGCCCATCTCCTCCGCCTCAATTGTCATGCAGAACGGCACGCCGTAATTTTCAAAGCAGCCTTGCTCATAAACCGCTTTTGCAAGTCCTGCCATCATTCTGGCGTCTGTATGTGCCTGCGGCAGATAGATCTGAACCGTCTTCATCAACTCTTCGGTAATCATATTCATCATACCACCCGGACAAATACACGGCGTACGATCCGCCTTCTTTCCGGAAAGTACCGTTTTCAGTCGTTCTTTTGGTGTCAGCATTTCTTCTCCCTCTTCTTTCTGTTATGCGATATTAAGCAGACTTTTCGCAAGGCGCACTGCCTCCACTGCATTCTGTGAATAGCCGTCGGCACCGATTTTGTCCGCGAAATTTTTAGATACCGGGCCTCCTCCGATCATGACTTTGACCTCATCCCGGATTCCAGCCTCTTTGAGCAGATCAATGACCGTTTTCATTCCACTCATGGTCGTTGTCATCAGCGTGGAGAGGCAGACCAGATCCGCATGGGTTTCTTTCGCCGTATCGACAAACTTCTGAAGCGGCACGTCTCTTCCAAGATCCACCATCTCAAATCCGGCCGTCTCCATCAGGATCTTAACCAAATTTTTTCCAATATCATGGGTATCTCCTTCTACGACACCGATCACAGCTTTCTTTTTACTTTCCGGATCCTCCTCCGGGAGATGCGGCTTTAATACGTTTAAGCCTGCATACATGGCGTCCGAGCAGAGCAGAACATCTGTCACGAAATACTCTTCCTCTTCAAATAAAACACTTGTCCGGTTCATCCCGTCAATCAGTCCGTCCATAATTCCTTCCAGTGCCGGGTATCCCGCATCGATAAATTCCTGTGCAGCCTCGGCCACATCATCTTCTTCCATATCCACGACGCCGTCGGACATCCTTTTTAATAATTCTTCCTTTGAACTCATGATTCTTCCTCCCTGATCTTTCTTATCCCTCATTTTTCTCTGTTACTTCATTCAACTCTATTGTCATCAATTTTCCATTTCCTATCCGGGTATTTTTCTGATTGATACACATCTGAGACGGAAACTTTACTTTACCAGCTACATAAATACATGCCTCCTGATATGTCATCTCTTTTGGAAGAACATACTCGTTTCTCTTCCCAAGCCCCGTACCGGTCAGCGCAAATGCTGTCTTCGGGCAGAGAATCATCGACATTTCTTCTCCAAGGACGGACGAAGCATGTTTCAAAAACGGAAACGTAAAAATCCTCGTCATCCATTCCATCGACTTCGGTCCGAGAATTCGTACACTTCCAGCAGAATCTGCGTAACTTACAATCCTCACCCCGGTCTTTCTGACTTCGACAAGCAGACGCAGCAGCTCCGTCTCCATGATCCGGAAAAGCTCCTCCATCTGATCCTGCGACTTTCGAATTCCCTTCAGAATGTGCTTTACATCGATAAGTGTATTCCAGATTGTCAGAGGTCCTGATATCTGAAACATTACCTCTTCTCCCTGTTCTCTCAATTTCCGGCAAGCCTCCAGCGTTTCTTTCATTCTCCCATGCAAAAACTCCATAGCGGGAAGTGCTCCAAGCTCCTCCAGGTTTTTGTAAATAGGTTCCTCTGCTCTTGGACCTGCCATTTCGTTTCCATAACGTACCTTCCCTCCCATCGCCTGGGCCTCCAGCGTATGGTCAAACGGAATCGTAAAAAAAAGCTTCTGGTTCTGCTCTTTTTCCAATCTGGCAAAACGTAAAATTTCTTCCTGCTTCACATAAATCTCCGGTATCGGAAGATTGTATGTTCGTATCACAGAAAGCATTCCCTGATCACTGTCCTGCGGTCTGCACTCAAAATCCTGAATCATGGAAATCTCACCTCATTTCTGTTTCGTTTTTTCTCTCTGACTGTCAGTTCTATTATACATGACAACAGTAAAAAAACAATTTCTTAAATAAAGAAAAAAGAAAGACTCCGAATTTTCGGATGCCTTCCTTCTTTCTTTAAAGCATCTCCACAAATGCTTCCATCCTCGTTTTTAGCTGTCCTGTATCTGCCTGAGAATAATCCGTTTCCAGACAAAGATATGGGATCTGGCACTCTTCTTTTACCATCTGTCCTATAATACCGCTTTCAATCATATAGGTATGACACGCCGTCAAAACAACTTCGATTACTCCATCGATCCGGTACTCCCGTATCATGTCCTTTAGTAAGGTCATCCGGTTACGATCCGGCGTCATGACAGAACATCCGATCTGAAGATAATAATCCGCCAGAGCCTCATATATATCTTCCGTCTCCTCATCCACAATACGGTCAAATGCTTTCATTCCGTTACAATTTTCAAAGGCAACTACCGTAGCGCCGCACGCCTCGATTGTCTTTACCACTTTATCCACGACTCCGCCAATCGGACATCCGGTAATCAAAATTCTCGGGCCGGATACTGTCTTTCTTTTTTGTGTTTCCTTTTGGACGTACTCTGTCAGATTCTGTACTTCCGTAAGGATCTCATCTGAATAAAGCTTAAACCAGCTTCCATACAGCACCTGAAACAGTTCATATCCTGACATCGGAGCAGGCTCCTGTTTCATCAGTTCACAGAACTCTTTCAGGGCAGATCTGATCTGATTATTTTTTCTGACTGCCTGGCGAACACTTTCATCAGAAATCTGTACGTGAAATTTTTCTTCCAGCCTGTCTTTCAGCCGAATAATTTCCGCTTTCCACAATTGCTTTCCAAACTCATCCTGAACATTGGGAAGATGCATTACATGAACATCTTTTATTCGACCTAAAAATTCAAACATTTTTTTCTTTCCGTCACAGGTTGTCTCTCCCACTACCAGATCAGAGAAATAAAAGTAAGGACAGGTATCCGTCTTTGCGAATCCATAACTGGATTGAATCAACGGACACAGATTCTTGGGCAGATCCTTTTGCGCTTCCTTGATTGGTTCTTCTGAAGTTCCACATAAACCAACTGTCACCGCTCCCATCGCCATGGCAATCTCTTTTGGAAAATAAGTACAGTACGAACCAATTACCGGAATTCCCTGCTCTTTTATCTCTTTTACTTTCAAGAAAGAAGCCTTTCTCTGCCCGGCAAACTCCGCGAACTTTTCCGGCAACTTATTCTGTCTGTTCATCTGCTTTGTTTCCCCCGTATTCTATCATTTTCATTCCTTCCGGCATGCGCCCTTTTCTTGCGTGCCTTCCATAAATCCAAGCACTGTTCAAAAGCGCGATCAGATTTTCTTTTGGAGTCATCACCGGAGTCGTACAGCCCGGGCAAAGAGTAAATCCTCTCGGATTATCCGCCGCCTCAGCCAGACACCTGATAACAGATTCCCTGATCATCTCCGGTGTTCCATTCTTTAAAACATCGACAGGTTCCACATTCCCGCTGATTCCAATTTCGTTTCCGTATGCTTCCTTTAATTCTTTCATATTTTCACAATTATCAATGCTAAAGGAAGAAATTCCGCTTTCGACAATCGCGTCCCATCTGTCCTTCGTCTTTCCACAGATATGGATTCCGGTCCCGCCCTGAAAACGGTTCATTTCCTCCACTGTCTCCGAAAGATAAGGAAGTACCAGTGTCCGAAATTGTTTTTTACTGATGATGTTGGCGGACGCCATCGGTTCTGAAAGACTGATAGAGATTCCCAGACGCTTATGCAAATCTCTGGCACATGAAATCACGCAGTCTGTACTATAGCGTAGTAATTTTCCAATCTCCTCCGGATGCCTGACACTGTCCCGTAAAAACCGTTCCGTTCCTACCAAGCTGACCGCCGTCGTAAACGGTCCTGCCATTCCGGTAGAAATCACTTTTTCCTCATGAAAACGCTCGATCAGTCTTTCAAAAGCTTCTACCAGAATCGGCAGTCTTCCATCTTTTGTAATATCCGGAAGTGCTCTTCCTTCCAGTTCCGCATACGATTCGATAGCAGGCTTCTCAATATACGAAACATTCTTCTCCGAATATTTTAACTTACATCCTAACGCCTCTGGCAAAGTCCGAAGTCCCAGGCCCATTCCCATATTATCAATTCCAAAATCCTCGGCAAGCCTGGTTTCCACCTCTACCATATTTTCTACAGAAAAATAACACTTGCTGATTGGAATTCCATACATCAACGGTCCTGTCTCACTTGCTGTCAATGTGACAGGAATCCGGTCTACTTCCTCGCCCTTTTGATAGGCAGTCAGCCTTTCTTTTGACGTCATTTCCGTCTTGATCCGTTCCATTATGCTCCCTTTCTTCTCCTAGAATAACGGAATAAGAACGCCGCCTGCCTCTTCAAAATAATCTGACAGGGCATCGCACTGCGCCGCCTCATTCAGATCCTTTGCCCAATCGGCATTCTGATCTTCCTTTCGTACTACAAATCCGAGACTGTAATCCGGGCCGTCAGAAGATTCCGCAATAAAATCATCGGCATCCATTCCGGCATTATACATATGCTGGCCTGCAACCACAATCGCATCCACATCTTCATAGGACTGAGGCAGTACGCTCATCTCCGCTTCGATAAATTCCAGGTTCTTCGGATTTTCTACAATGTCGTATACCGTAGGAGTTTCAGCACTTTCATCTAATTTGATCAGTCCCTGATCTTCCAGAAGCTTCAGTCCTCTCGCCTGGTTCGTCGCATCATTACACAGCCCGATCTGTCCTCCATCCGGAATTTCCTCTACCGAGTCGTACTTGGAAGAATACATGGCAAAGAGCGGATAATGTGTATACGGCTCAATCATCACAAAGTCGGTTCCATTCTCCTCATTGTAACTGTCCAGGTACGGTTTGTGCTGATACCAGTTGACATCGATACTTCCTTCTTCGAGAGCAACATTCGGCTGTATACTATCATCAAACGTTGTGATCTCCAGATCGTATCCTTTTTCTTTTACACTGTCACGAATGGCCTCCGCCATATCAATTCCATCCGCTCTTACTCCAAGTTTAATCGTTGTTTTCTGCTCTTCTCCATCCTTTTCTGCATCCTTGGATGCTCCACATCCTGATACGGCAAGCAATACCGCCGCTAACATAACACTTACCAATCTCTTTTTCATTTTTTCTTCTCCTTCGTTTATTTTAGTTTTTTGTACAGCCAGTCTCCAAAGTACTGGATGAAAATAACAAGAATAATCAAAATCACGACAATACTGTACATGATTTTTTCATTAAAATTCTGATAGCCATACTGTAATGCCGTTGCTCCCAGTCCTCCTGCCCCGATAGCTCCGGCCATTGCGGTTGCTCCTAACAAATTAATGACAGAAAGACTCAGTCCTGAAATAATTGATGGAATGGCTTCTACAACCATCACTTTGAAAATAATCTGAAGCCTTGATGCTCCGAATGATTTTGCGGCCTCTATCAAAGCCGGATCAACCTCCTGAAAACTGTTCTGGAAAATTCTTCCCATGAACGGAGCCGCTGCCACCGTCAGCGGAACAATCGCCGCCTCATCTCCGATAGATGTTCCTACAATCAGTCTTGTAAAAGGAATAATAGAAATCATTAAAATAATAAACGGAAAGGATCTTATGACATTCACTACAAGATCTAGACATTGATGGACCACCCGATTCGGGAAAAGCCCTTCCTTTCTTGTTCCAACCAATATCACCCCGATCAGAAATCCGATCAATGTTGCTAAAATTCCGGAAATCACCAGCATCTTGATCGTTTCTAACAAAGACGGGAGAATCAGAAGCGAAAAAATCTTATCCCATGTGTAATCTTTTAATCCCATGATTCCCCTCCTTTTTCCTGCTCAAGTTCTTTCCACTGATATCCTTTTTTGTCCAGATATTGTTTCACACTGACCGCATCCTTGTCCGATACATTAATCACAAACAGCCCCATCATATTCTCCCTGTATTTCTGAATTTTCCCATCGATCACAGAGAACCGGATATGCAGTTCTTCCGACATGGCGGTAAAGAGTTCTCCATCTGCTTTCTCTTTGATATCATAAGAAATCTGAAGTGTGCATCCTGTCTCCGGTAATGTCTGTCCCTCTTCTCCCATCAGCCGCATCAAAGCAGCCGGCTGATTTAAAAAGATCTGACGCACATCCCCCTGTTCTACTATTTTCCCATTTTCCAGAATGGACATCTTATTGCAGACTCTCCGTACTACCGACATCTGGTGGGTAACAATCACAATCGTAATTTTCAGTTCTTTATTAATCTTCAGCAGCAAATCCAAAATTGAATTTGTTGTCTTAGGATCCAGGGCCGATGTTGCTTCGTCGCAGAGCAAAATCTTAGGATCCATGGTCAGCGCTCTCGCTATCGCCACCCTTTGTTTCTGTCCCCCGCTCAGTGTCCTTGGTTTTACATTCATTTTCTCTTTCAGTCCCACCAATTCCAGAAGTTCTTTTACTTTCTGATCCCGTTTTTGTCTGGTCCATCCCCAACATTCCATCGGGAGAGCCACATTTTCATATACTGTCTTGCGTTCCAAAAGTGAAAACTGTTGAAAAATCATACCGATATTTTTCCGGAATTCCCGAAGCCGAATTCCAGACAGCCCTTTTACTTCACAGCCGTCTACTTTTAGATTCCCTTTCTGATATCCAGTCAGCCCGTTGATACATCGAAGCAGAGTCGATTTCCCAGCGCCACTGCGACCTACAAGTCCATAGATATCTCCATCTTCTATTTTAAGACTGATATCTTTCAGAACGGTCAGATCCGAATCTTCAAATGTTTTCTGTAAATTTGTGATCTCAATCAAATTGCCTTCCTCCTTACTTATCCAAATGAGTATATCATACGAAAAAATTGAATTTCATCGTCGGTAATTCCAATTCCATACCCTTTCTCTGTGCACAAATTATAAAAATCTGCCCTGTTTAATGTTTTTTTCTATAAATTTTTAATTTTTATTATATTTATCTATAAAAGAACCGGAACACTTACAGTATATTCTGCCTGTGTTCCGGTTCTTCATTGCTGTTTCTATTTTAACTTAACATTTCCATAAATGCAGCGATTCGTATTTTCAAACTTTCCCTATCCGCCTGTGAATAATTCGTTGTCACGGCAAGATACGGGATATGTTTTTCTTCATTGACAAACTGGGAGATACTGATCGACTCCATTGCCGTAGCATGGCATCCTGTGAGAATCATCTCGATCACACCGTCCACCTGATACTCGTCAATCATTCTCCCAACCAGTTCGATCCGGTTATGATTCGGTGTCATAATCGAACAGCCAATGTCTAAATATCTCTTGGCGATAGCGCGGTAAATATCGTCACTGTCCTCCTCAATCACCCGGTCAACCGCTTTGACCCCGGTACAGTTTTCAAACACAACTACCGTCCCGCCACACTCCTCAATCATATCAATCACTTTTTCCGTATCTCCGCCCATCGGACATCCGGTCACCAGAATCCGAATCTGCCGCTTTTGCTTTGTTTCTTCATCATACCTTCTGATAATCTGATCAGCTAGGTAATTCAACTCCTCAATCTGTCTTCGAAAATCCAGATTATATTTGCTTCCGTACAAAACGGTAAATAATTCCTTCCCTGTCATCGGAGCCGGATTCAGTTTCATCGTCTCGTAAATCCTCTTGATCGCACGCCTCTGATCATTACTTAATCTGACTGCATCTCTTAAATCTTTCTCGGTAATCACAAGATTAAAATACTCTTCCAGATATTCCTTAAATCGAATGATTTCTTTTGTCCACAGTCCAAGCGCCTCTTCAGACTGTGTATTCGGGAGACCCATCACATAAACTTCCTTAAACTCTTCCAACATCTCATACATCTTCTTCTTGCCATCGCAGGTAGTCTCCCCTACTACAAGATCCGAAAAATAAAAATACGGACATCTGTCCGAGACAGCATAGCCATAACTTGACTTAATCAATGGACAGATCTCCTTTGGTATTGATTTCTCGGCTATCTCAATGGTTTCGTCGGATGAGGAGCAAAGTCCAATCGGGATCGCCCCCATCGCCAGTGCTAGTTCCCTTGGAAAGTAGGAACAGTATGCTCCAATTACCGGTATTCCTTTATCTTTATACTCTTTAAGCGTTAAAAACGACTGTTGCTTTTTCTGTGCCAATTCCGCAAAAATCTCCGGAAGCTTTCTGATTACATCCATATCCACAATCTCCGCTCCTGCCTATGATACTTCATCTTATCGCAAATTTCTTTCTTCATCAACCTTTTTATTGCTTTTATCTATCAGTTCCTGTAGAACCATACTGATCAAAAGAAGCCTTGCCGTATCCGGCTCATTAGGATCAATCTTCATTATTTCATCAATTTTCTGAAGTCTGTAAATCATGGTATTACGGTGAACAAATAGCTTCTTCGCCGCCATACCGACATTGTTGCCGGAAAGAAGATATTGTTTTAAGGAGCGGTAAAATTCTGTCCCTTTCTGGAGATCTTCCTTTCTGAGTCTTTCGAGTTCTTCACAATAGTAACCTTTAAATCCACTCTCCTTCACCACATAAGAACAGATGGTTTCCAGAAAATTTTCTTTTACTACCAAGAACTCCCTTTCCGGATCCATCCTGTTTCCCGTCTGCATTGCCTGTTCCAGAAACCTCTTTCTGCTTAAAATTTCTTCTTTATCAGAAAATAAACTTCCCACACAAACCTGAACCTCAGACGCCTGACTGATCGCCCTTAAAAGTTCCGTTGTCTTTTGCTCCTCTTTCTTCCCTGTAAAAAGAAGATACAGGCACTCCCCCGAAAGATAACTTAACAGATCCTGATCCTTTTCATAAATCTGATTTCTGATATGCTGTAATTGTCCATAGCGTCGATGATCACCACTCCATACAATTCCAAGTAAAAATCCTGGAATCAAATAGTTCTGTTCCATCTTTTCTTTTATATGGATATCTTCTCCCATTTCTTTTTTCCCGCCCAGAACGATCTCTGAAACAATCTGGCGCTCCATCGAAATACTGCACCAGGTCCTGTCCTTATGATACTCAAGCTCAATCGCCACTGTCTTTGCAATTACATGTACAATCTCCCTCCAGTTTTCTTTCTCTTCACTGTCCGGGAACAACACCACCACGAATCCTTCTATATTGTGCTTGACTTCAATTGGACGCATCACTGCTTCTGACAACTCTTCAAGCTCCTCTTTCCTCTCTTCCTGCTCCAGTTCTTTGAGTATCAAACTCCGAATCATCTTGTCATAGTGTTCTTTTCTATTTCTAAGATGCAGAATATCGCATTCACTGACAATCTCCCCATAAATATTTGTAATGATTACCGTAGCACCGACCCGATCTGCAATTTCATGAATCATTCTCTCGATTCCATTCTCTTTTCCAATACATTCAAATGCTATCCTATAACAAAACCCATAATCTTTGCTATCCATCCGCGTCCCTTTCTCCACTTTCCTCATGATTCTTTCATTTATTGTATACATGAGAAAATTAGAATTACCAATACTTTTTTTCTATAGGCAAATCGGTTGTTATCTATAAGCAAAAAAGCAGGGGACTTCTCTATACAAGAGAAGATCCTCCTGCCTATATTCCATTTCTGTCACTTTCCTCGGAAACTTTGCTTTTCTATTCCTGATATTCCATCGGCACCCGTCCTCCGGTGCTTGCTGTCAATTCTCCGTCCTTTTCATCGATGATAATCGTATCACCGGAGCCTACATTTCCTTCCAAAATCAGCTTTGCTGCAAGAGTTTCCACATATTTCTGCAGATACCGTTTCAGCGGTCTTGCACCGTACATCGGATCATAGCCGCCCTCAACGATGTGCTTCTTGGCATCCTTTGTCAGTTCAATGTGCAGATCCCGATCTGCCAGACGTTTATTGACATCTTTGACAAGCAGATCCACAATTCCGGTAATATTATCTTTCGTCAATGGACGGAACATGATGATCTCATCCAGCCTATTCAGAAATTCCGGGCGGAAATGTGCTTTCAGTTCGTTCATGACAAGTTCTTCATTTTCCGGACGGATGTTTCCGTTTTCGTCGATTCCTTCCAACAGGTGAGCGGAACCGATATTGGATGTCATGATCAGAATGGTATTCTTAAAGTCTACCGTCCGTCCCTGAGAATCTGTGATCCGTCCGTCATCCAGCACCTGCAAGAGGACATTGAATACATCCGGATGTGCCTTTTCCACTTCATCAAAAAGGACAACTGAATACGGTTTTCTCCGGACTGCCTCTGTAAGCTGTCCGCCCTCATCATATCCGACATATCCCGGAGGCGCTCCGATCAGTCTGGACACGGAATATTTCTCCATGTACTCACTCATATCGATACGAACCATGTTCTTCTCATCGTCAAACAGGCTTTCTGCCAATGCCTTGGCAAGCTCGGTCTTTCCGACTCCGGTTGGTCCAAGGAAGAGGAAGGATCCGATCGGCTTTGTCGGGTCTTTGATACCCGCTTTGGAACGGATGATGGCTTCTGTCACCTTAGTTACACCTTCATCCTGTCCGATCACCCGTTTATGAAGCTGCTCATCCAGATGAAGTGTCTTGCTTCGTTCGCTTTCATTTAACTTGGCTACCGGAATTCCGGTCCATCTGGAAACGATCTTCGCAATCTCTTCTTCTGTTACACTCTCGTGTACCAGAGACATGTCTTCATCTTTAACCCTCGCTTCTTCTTCCTCCAGCTGTTTCTTCAGCTGTGGGAGACGGCCGTACTGAAGCTCTGCCGCCTTTTCCAGATCGTAGCTGCTCTGGGCTTTTTGAATCTCCTGGTTCACGCTTTCAATCTCTTCACGCAGACGGTGTACCCGCTCCAGAGATGATTTTTCATTATCCCACTGTGCTTTCTGTCTGGCAAATTCTTCTCTGTTTTCCGCCAGTTCCTGCTGCAGTTTTACAAGACGCTCCTGGCTTAACCGGTCGTCCTCTTTCTTGAGGGCTGCTTCCTCGATCTCAAGCTGCATCGTCCTTCTTCTAAGTTCATCAAGCTCGGTCGGCATGGAGTCCAGTTCCGTCTTAATCAATGCACAGGCCTCGTCCACCAGGTCGATTGCCTTATCCGGCAAAAACCGGTCGGAAATGTAACGGTTTGATAAGGTTGCCGCAGCTACCAGTGCGCTGTCTGTAATCTTCACGCCATGGAAGACTTCATACCGCTCTTTCAGTCCACGAAGAATGGAAATTGCATCCTCCACCGTCGGTTCCTCTACCATCACCGGCTGGAACCGCCGTTCCAAAGCCGCGTCTTTTTCAATATATTCCCGGTATTCATCCAACGTGGTCGCTCCAATACAGTGAAGCTCGCCCCTTGCCAGCATCGGCTTTAACATATTGCCGGCATCCATGGAGCCTTCCGTCTTTCCTGCTCCCACGATCGTATGCAGCTCATCAATGAAGAGAATAATTTCTCCGTCACTGTTCTTCACTTCTTCGAGAACCGCTTTTAAACGTTCCTCAAACTCTCCCCGGTATTTGGCACCTGCTACCAGCGCTCCCATATCCAGTGCGAACAGCTTTTTATCTTTCAGTCCTTCCGGGACGTCCCCCCGGACAATCCGCTGTGCCAGTCCTTCGACAACTGCAGTCTTTCCGACACCTGGCTCTCCGATGAGCACCGGATTATTCTTCGTTTTACGGGAAAGAATCCGAACTACATTCCGGATTTCGGCGTCACGACCGATGACCGGATCCAGCTTCTGCTCTCTGGCACGCTCCACCAGATCATACCCGTATTTGTTCAGTGTATCATAGGTTGCTTCCGGATTGTCGCTGGTTACTCTCTGGTTACCTCTGACTTCGGAAAGCACCCTCAGGAAATTCTCCCGATTAATGCTGAATTCTTTAAAAATTTCTTTGATCTCACGGTTTGCGTACTTCAGAAGTGCAAGGAAAATATGCTCCACCGAAACATATTCGTCTCCCATCTGCTTTGCTTCATCCTCCGCATGGATCAGCACCTTATTCAGATTCTGACCGATATAAAGCTGTCCGCCCTGTACTTTCGGACGCTTTCTGAGTGCCTGCTCTACGCGCTCAATCAGCAGTTCTTTCTGAATCCCAAGCTTTTCCATCAGCTTCAGAATCAGGCTCTCATCCTGTGTCAACAGGGAATAAAGCAGATGCTCCTGCTCAATCTCCTGATTTCCGTATTCGTCTGCGACTTTCTCGCATCCCTGTACCGCAAGCATAGAATTTTGTGTGAATTTATTAATATTCATACCTTTCTTCCTCCTTACGAATAATTCTCTAATCTATTTCCAGTTCCTGTTTGTCTGTTCTATCGACGATATAACAATAACACTTTTTGTTAGCACTGTCAACGCTCGAGTGCTAATTTTTTCTTTATTTTTTTAGTTTTGTATTTTTGCCATGACCATTCCCATTAACCAAATAACGATAAATATTGCAATGCCTGGCCTTTATGGCTTGAGTGGAAATATAATAGGTCAAATTCTTTAGCAGTCAGATGTCTCTTATTTCCATTGTCATCAGTAGTGGTACGAATAAAATAATTTTCATCTAAACTGTTGCATTTCAAAGATTTCAACCAATTCGTTTAGATTTCATCTTGCCGTAATAATTCTATTATGCTTTCATCTTTCGTTTTCCTCAAAATCAATAGTGTTGATAAAATGCAAATCAAAATAATAAACAGAAACAAAATCATATTATTCACTATTGGAAACGAAAATGGAATCCTGTATATATTGAGATTTTCAAATACAAAGTAGCTTGCCGGCAATCCTATAATCATTGAAATGGCAATAGACAGAATCGCATAACATATACTTTCAGAAACAGCCATCTTCTTTATTTGTTTTCTAGTCATACCTATACTTTCCAAAACAGCAAATTCTTTGGAACGGTTTTGGATACTGGCAGACATCATATTTAAATAATTCGAAATCGCAAGCAACATAACAATTAATCCGATACTTCCCCCCAATACTGTAATTTGGTTTTCCGAATTTTTCATTTCAGAATATCTGTCCAGTTTTGAATCAACAGACAAAAGTTTATTCTCTTTTATCAAATCCATAATTGAATCTTCGGTACTCTTAGAAAAAGGTTCTTCGTAATCCACTTTAATGATTTCAATCAATGGTTGTTGTACAACTTTCTCAAAATAATCGTCACTGATGATCAGGTCAGGATTGTATCCAGCAGAATAATAAGCCGGAAAATCCGTCAAAGCCTCTATCGTAATGGATTCTTCTTTGCTCGGATTTTTACCAGTCGGAATAGAAAAATTAACCTTTTTTCCTACTATACCATTATCTCCTTTAGTAAAGATTTTAGATGCAAAGGCAATTTCACCATTTTCAAATGCTTCTTTATCAAGAGGTGTCTCCAATTTTTGATTTAATTTGTCAAATTCTAAATCATCAATCCCTACAACTCTGCAGCTAAACAAGTTATTGTCATAATCGCTCTGTTGTTTATACATTTCGATATCTTTATCATAATTGCCGGGAGTATATCTGGATTGGTATAATTCTTTATAATATTCTCCATATACGTCTTCTTGGTATGGCACGGTTGCCGTTATAGATTCCAGAATTCTGACATCTTTTACCCCCTCTATTTTTTTTATATTTTTAATCAAGTCATCCGTGATAACCTGTTCTTCATTATCAGAAAGTAAAGTTTGATTTAATATACGCAAATCATAATCATAAGAATGATTTAAAATGTTGGTTGCATTATTTGCTCGAATCACAACATTCATTATGAGGAATAATGATAATGCCAAACTCAATGAACATATGATGACAAAAAATTGCTTCTTATCTCGAAGCAGATTTATCCTTACCATTGAACGTATATCTCCACCTTTTCTAATTTTATTTTTCGTATTCGAAGAAGAAACTCCAATGTATTTTACGGCTTCTACCGGAGAACATTCCATGGCTATTTTAGCAGGCTTATATGCACTGAATACAGTTGTAACAAATGAAAACACAGTAGCAATGATATATACCCATACTGATACTGTTTCAACATCCTTTGTCATAATTGATGGATTAAAAGCATGCAATAGCTGTGGAATTATAATTTTTCCTACAACAGCGGAACAACACAATCCCAGAGGAATTCCAATTATCGTGTTCCACATTATTTGCTTATCTATCATTTTTTTTATTTGAACAGAAGTAGTACCAATGGTTTTCAGTTGTCCATAATAACGTATATCCTTATTAACAGAAATATACAGTGTATTATAAATAAACAAATAGCCACTCATAAAAATCAGTATCAACAACAGAAGAAGTCCGATAATTGTTTTACAGAAATTGGAAATCGTATCATAATCAGCATCAATAATCTGATTCCGTGATAGGCTAATCTGGTTTTGTATTTCTGTTATATCACTTTCTGAATAAAGTGGATTTACAAGAGAAATCTTTAACTCTCCATTCGTAAAATCTGTTTGTAGAACTCCTGTTGACTGATAAAATTTCTTTGAAATAAATCCTTTATCCGTTCCTGAATAATCCAAAAACCAGCCACTTAAAATAAACGTTTTTTCAATATCTTCATTCTGACTATTATCGGCTAAAGTTTGATATATCACAGGTAATTCCATGCCAATTCTAGGTTTTGTAATCCCCATTGCTTTTAAAGCACTCTTCGAAAGCATAATTTCATTTTCTTGTCGAGGGTATTTTCCTTTGTAATAATCAAGAGAAGGTATGGTTTGTTTTTCCCAGCAAGTGTCATCCAGCCAGAACAATCTCATTTTATCCAGTTCTTTATCGCCATATTGAGACAAAACAGCACATTTTACACATAGACCGGCATATTTTACTTCTTCCATGTCACGAATTGCGGACACCTGATCGTCTCGAGGTTCTGTTAATGCTATATCATAATCCATGCCTTGCATTCTTTGTTGACGGAGAGCTACTGTGTCCCAGTAACTTAATCCGATAGATACCACTGTACATATCAAAAAAGTTGTCAAAAAGATAGCTGTAATCGTCAAAGCATTTCGCTTTTTATGTGCAGAATACGTTGTTTTTGCAAGGTCTCTTATCACTTTTTTGTTATTGACTTTGAGCATTCTATTCACCGCCTTTCACAATTTTACCATCTTCAAGACGGATAATCCTGTCTGCTAACTGAGCAATTTCGTCATTGTGTGTTATCATAACTATTGTTTGTGCCAGCTTCTGACTGGATACTTTCATCAATCCCAATACATCTTGGCTTGTCCGACTGTCAAGATTTCCTGTTGGCTCATCAGCAAAAATAATTGTGGGTTTAGTTGCTAATGCTCTTGCCAATGCTACCCTTTGTTGCTGTCCACCGGATAATTGATTAGGCATAGAATACTTTTTACTTTCCAATTTTAATAATCGAAGTATTTCATCGACATAATCCTCATCTGGCTTAATCCCGTCCAGTTTAATTGGAAGTACAATGTTTTCATATACGTTCATAAGCGGTAGAAGATTATAATTTTGAAAAACAAAGCCGATTTTTCTTCTTCTGTAAATAGTCAATTCATCACGAGACATTTTTGAAATATCTTTTCCACCTATCACCACTTCACCCGAAGTAGGATTATCCAATCCTCCAAGCATATGCAATAATGTGGATTTGCCACTTCCTGATGTTCCGACAATCGCCAGAAATTCCCCCTCTTCAATATCTAAATTTACACCATCTAAAGCTTTTACCGTGTTTTCTCCTATTTGATAATATTTTTTTAGATTTCTAACTGATAGAATCTTCATTTTTCATCTTCCTTTCCTTGTTTTCCCTTATAATAACAAAGACTTCTTTCTCAAATCTTTCTCAAAAGTGACACTTCTGACACAATTCAAGATTGAGAAAAAAGCCTTCGTTCATTTGATTAGAAATCTTCGCGGGATAGGAAAATCTCGACTGTCGTTCCCTTATTTAATTTCGACTTTACTTTTATGTACCCCTGCTGTTTTCTTAATACTTCTCTGGCTAAATATAATCCAATTCCAAAGCCTTGTTTATCTGTCACGTTTGTCCCTCGATAAAATCTTTGAAAAATTTTTCCTTGCTCTTCTTCCGGAATACCGATACCATTATCAATAACCCTAACACAGACAAAGGACTCATATAAAACAGATTGAATCGTTACATTTGCTCCATTATGAGAATATTTTATAGCATTTTCAAGAATATTCGTAAAAACTTCCTCTGTCCATTTAGAGTCAGCATATATGTTACAAGTATGGTACTCTGAAATAAGTTGAATTTCTTTTTTCATTGCGTCTAATTCAACAGACTGACAGCTTTTTTTGATTACAGTACTTAAGTCAATATTCTTAGGTGAGACAGAGATAATTTCTTGTTCCGCATAAGAAGATTTAAGCAATTCTTTCATAAAAAAGCTTAATTTGTCCGCGTTATTCTCTATTTTGTCTGCCAATCGGATAGATTCTGAATCATTTATTCTTTCTTTGAGCAGACCTGTATATAAAGTAATATTCGCAAGGGGTGTTCTAATCTGATGACTGATATTCGTAATTAAGGACTTTACAATATCCCTTTCTTCCTCAGCAGTTTCCTTTTGCATACGAGATATTTCCATAATCCGACTAAGGCGTTCAGAAATTGCTGAATCCAATGATTCATCATAAGAAATTTCTATTGGTTTCCCCCCTAATATTTCATCAGTTTTTTTTAGAAAATTACGATATTGAGCCAACAATTTGTTCCTATACCAGCGGATTATGAAATATACAACTATGATATTTATAATTACAGCTAAAGTTAAAATAACGTATATATTCATTTACATATTCTCCCACATATACCCCTGTCCATATACGGTTTTAATATACTTCGGATTAGAAGAAGCATCTTCAAGCTTATCTCTTAGTCGCCTTATACCAACCGACAGAGCATTATCTTCCACGTACTCTGTTCCATCTGGCCATACCCATTCCAATAAACGTTCTCTTGTTATTATTATATTGGGATTTGATATTAACAAATATAAAATGCGTTGCTCTGTTTTGCTTAATTCTATCGGTATACCGTTTTTATAAAATTCCATAGTTTCAAAGCGGAACAAAAAAACAGAATCCTTATATTCTTGCTCATTCCTTGCAGGGCTTCGTCTAAGTAAAGCTCTTATTCTGGCACGAAGCACCATTAAACTGAATGGTTTTGTAATATAATCATCTGCACCGCTTTCTAAACCTTTCACAATATCCAGCTCCATATCTTTTGCTGTAAGCAGTGCAATCGGACTTGATGTTTTCTGTCTAATTTCTCGGCAAAAATCTAATCCGTTACCATCAGGCAGATTGATATCAAAAATCATTAAATCAAATTTTTGCTCTTGTATAGCAAACCTCGCATCCGCAATCGTAGAACAGATTACAAAATTTAATTCTTCACTTTGCAAAGATAATTCTATTCCCTCTGCTAAATCAGCATCATCTTCTAAAACCATAACATTCTTTTTCATTTTATAAATCTCCTACTATTAGTATTAAAATCACTGCCTCGTTATCGCTATGAATTTCCAGGTACTTCCCAAGACTCTATCGTTTCTGTTCTGCCTGCGAAATCTTTAGAATTAAAACATACCATCAAACACTTTCACATTGTCGCCTCCAGCCATTAACCCAGGGGTTTTTTGCTTTCCTACGGTACCAGCCGGTGTATGTCTCTTGGAAACAGGGATGCCCGGCGTACATTTTCAAAGCCAAGCAGCCTGCTTGTGAAGCATTCCAGGCCAAGACCCAGTCCTCCGTGCGGCGGAAGTCCGCACTTGTGCGCCATGAGATAGCTTTCAAATGCTTCCGGATGCATGCCTCTTCGTTTCATCTTCGACACCTGCTCCTCGTAATTGTGAATCCGAAGCCCTCCTGTCGTGACTTCCAGACCTTTGTAAAGAAGGTCGAAGCTTTTTGTCACGTTCGGATTCGTCTCGCTGTCCATAGCATAGAATGGACGCTTTTTCTCCGGATATTCGGTCACAAAGACAAGCTCGCTTCCGGTCTCTTTTAGAATCCATTCGGAAAGCAGCTTTTCTTCTTCCGGTTCCAGGTCTTCCGGCTCCTCCACCGGTCTTTTCCGAATCTGAGCGACAATCTCTTTTGCTTTGGCAAATGGAATCGCCGGAATTTCTTTCCATTCCGGGATTTCCACCTGAAATAGGGCAAGCTCTTCTTTGCACTCTTCTTGCAGAGAAGCGAATACGAATTTCAGCATCGCAGCCTCCATCTCCATCACCTCTTCCACTCTTGTCACATATCCCATCTCAAAGTCCACGCTTGTATACTCATTTAAATGTCTGGAGGTGTCATGTTTCTCCGCCCGGAATACCGGCGCGATCTCAAAGACCCTCTCATAGACACCTACCATCATCTGCTTATAAAACTGCGGACTCTGGGCCAGATAAGCCTCCTTTCCAAAATAGTCCAGCCGGAAAATATTGGCTCCTCCTTCGGCCCCTGCGGATCCAATCTTCGGTGTGTGAATCTCTGTAAATCCCTTCTCTTTCAAAAATCTGCGTACCGCTTCGGTAATACCATTCTGGATCCGGAAAATAGCACGTTCTTTTTCATTACGAAGGGTCAACGGGCGGTAGTCCAGCAGTGTGACAATAGATGTGTCCACCTGCTTTTGATTGATGACCACCGGACTTTTTTCATACGGCTTTGATAGTACTTCCATCCCGATCAGATGTAACTCCACACCGGTCCGTGACCGCTCTTCCTTTACCACTTCCGCCCGAAAGATTACACAGCTCTCCTCTTCCAGCTCCTCCAGAGAAAAGGATGCCTTCTCTTCGGAATAGACACACTGAATCACGTGTTTTGCCGTTCGCAGCAGAACAAATGCAAATCCTCTCATCTTCCGGATCTTATAGATGCTTCCGTGTATTTCCACAATCTCCCCTGCATGTTCCAGAAGACTAAGCTCCTCTTGCTGATTTTTTACATTTCCTTCGATATATCTGATTTCTTCCATCTTTCTTTTCCTTACCCTTTCATGAATTTCTGATCGTCATTTTCTCCTTTTCCATCCGGATCTCATCCATGTGGGCATCGTCTTTATGTCCCATTCGATCACAACCTTTCCTGCTATAATAAAAAGAACTGTTGGCTGTACCTTGGGTTTCTGTTACAAAAAAACAGAACCACACAAGATTTCTCATAATCCTGTGTGATTCTGTTTCTATTTCTTTCACACAGGTACAACACAAGAAGCGCTTGTACCTGTGAACTCTCTCACAATACAAGCGCTACCTATCGTCGTCCCTGTTCATGCTTACAAACTGATTCATTAATACTGGGCTCATACAAAAAGCAGCTCCTTTCGATTTTCTTCATTCTAGATCGAAAGGAGTGCTCTGTCAAGACCTTTTATATTTTTCGTACTTTTTTTCTTTAAAGCTTCTGCCGGAAAAGAAAGCTGCCAGCCATGCGCCCAGAAACACCACTACAAGAAACGGGGTCAGCACGTAGGAAAGCACGGCTCCGAGCACAAACCACAGTGCCCATAAAACAAGCTCGTTTCTGGCTCCGTTTACGACAAGACCCGGATCATATAGATCCCGTTTCTCCTTTGGAAGATCCCGGTAACTTTTAATCAGCCAGACGCATTTTTCACCCAGAACAGTAAAGACCACTGCATGGGCTGTCAGAAGCGCCGTCATCATCATGCAGATAAAAACTACAATTACAATCACTCGTTCCATTATCCTACTCCTTTGCATCGGTCTTCTATTATCTTACTCCGATTTCAGGAAAAGGCAAGTGCTTCTTTTTCAGGATCATTCTTTACGCATCCGTATCCACACTGCTGTCAGGAGCAATATGAGCCCCGTTACAGCCAGATACCGTTTTTCTGTATAATTCCCTGCTGACAGAGAAAATAAAAACCAGTTTCCCAGATATTTTTCTCCGGCGCCGTATGAAAACAGATAATATGCAAGCGATGCCATATATCCGATGACAGGATTTCCGCTCAAAGCATAGGCCGCAGCCCCTAGCCCTCCCAGGAAAATCATTCCAGAAAGCGTTGCCAAAAAAAACTTCCCTGCCGGAAAGCTGCATCCGCCCCGTTTCAACATCCACACAAAAGCTGCGGTCAGAAGCACCATCACAAGGGCGCATAAAAGAATCCGAACCAGATAGATGCTTCCCATAGAAGTATATTTCGACCGGATCAGATCCCGGATATCCCGATTCTGTTCTGGAAGAAAAATCGGAATCAGGAGAATCATTCCGGGCAGTACAGCATAAAAATCCAGAAGCCGTGCCGTTTCCAACCGATTTAAATTCTCAACTCCGGCAATCAGAGGCGCTGCGCCAAACAGTACAGCGCTAACGAGCACCTGCTGCGGCAGATGATACCGTATGTATTCTTTTCCGGCTGCGAGATATCGTTCCATTTCCCCATTTCCCCTTTCTTCTTGCCTCAAAGATCATAGCCGCCGCTGTCACAAATGCCAGTGCCAACACACCATAGAATACCCGGTTCAATGCAAGCTGCGAAAACTGATCATGAAATCCTGCATAGTTAAATTCTGTATTGTGTCTTGGGACCAGATTCATACCATAATCTCCTCCACCCATGGTATCGCCGCCTGCAAAAATGGAAAGAAACCACCAGGCCGCCTGAACGAGGACGCCCGCTGACGTTCCCGTCAGTTCTGTCAGGAACAGGCCAAGCGCTGTCACCACAAGAATCGTCGGCAGCAGCCATCCCACACTGTATCGGAAAAATGCGGTCAGATCCAGCGAAATTCCTTTGCCCTGTGCAAATCCGATACATTCCACAAGAGGATAGCAGGACAAAAGAAGCACCGGTACAAACATACAAAGACACAATGCCGCATATCTGCTGAACAGAATCGTAAAGGAGGACGCTCTTCTTACATAGAGCAGTTCTTTCATCTGCGCTCGTTTATCCCGGATTTCTCTTGTCACTGCTACAAAGACCGGTAGAACTGCCAGAATGATTCCCATGTAGTCGCAAAACAGCCTTGCGTATCCTCCAGTCAGTCCGTCCTTTTCCAACAGGTTGTTGTATTCTTCCAGTGCATCTTCATATGTCATTTCCACCAAAGCATTCTGCCGGATTCCATCTTCGGTAAAATCGGATCCCGGTCCCAGGATCTCACATACCTTCTGCATCCTTGTCAGAAACTCATCGTAGGTAAGCCCCTCCTTTGGTTCCAGCACAAAGCTGCCGTCCACCATCATGTAGCTTCCATCTTCCATCGCGATAGCCTGGTTTTGCACCCACTCCTCATAACGGTTCTCAATCTCTTCTATCGAAAGCCCGGTCGTATCCTCAAGAATCGTTTCGATCGCCTTTTTCTCCTCATCATTTAAAGAGACATGTTTGTTAAATCCCACTGGAGCTGTCGTAAATGTATCATTAAGATAAGATTCGGCCAAAAGTCCAAGTGTCCCCTGCATCTGATCTTCCTTCTTTTCGGAAGTTTTCATTCCATAGCTTTCCTGCCCCGGTTCCGGCTTCGACTCAAAGGTGATCGTCCCCATCTGGCTGAAGAAAAACAGGGAAAGGCCCAGAACATAAAGCCAGAAAATCAGGCTCTTTAAGATCATCCAGCATTCTTTTCTAAACAAGGTCCAGAACATGAGAAAATCCCTCCTTTTCCTGCATCAGATACATATACGCATCTTCCACGCCCGGCTCGCAGGCCGAAGCTTCCACCTGTGGCTTTTGCTCCGAAAGAAAGCGGACCATCACATTATTCCCCTGGGTCAGCATACTGGTCAGGACATATTTCTCCTTCATCTTTGCAAGATCCTTCCTGCTGATCTGAGCAGTGTAGACTTTTCCTTCCGCCATCTGAAGCAGTTCCATAACCGTGCCGTTATAGTAGATTTCGCCTTCATCCATAATGGCAATCTGCTCACAGGTAGCCTCGATATCCCCCACAATATGGGTAGAGAGAATCACGATCCGGTCCTCGGCAATCTCGCAGAGAAGGTTCCGGAACCGTACCCGTTCTTCCGGATCAAGCCCCGCTGTCGGCTCATCTACAATCAGCACTTTCGGATCGTGCAGGATGGCCTGGGCGATCCCTAGCCGCCGCTTCATTCCTCCGGAAAGAGCCCGGACTTTTGTCCGATAATGGTCCTGAAGATTGACTTTCTCCAAAAGAACCGGAATGCGCTCCTTTCGCTCCTTTTTCGGCATTTTGGAAAGAGCCCCGAGATAATCCATCGCTTCATAGACCCCCATGTTGGGATACATAGAAAACTCCTGCGGCAGATACCCGGTGATTTTGCGGATCCTGGCTGCCTCTTCCACCGGAATTCCACACACGGTCACCTTTCCTCCCTGTTTCCCAATCAGCGTAGCAATTACTTTCATCAGCGTCGTCTTTCCGGCTCCGTTTCTCCCAAGCAGTCCAAACATGCCGGACGGAATCGTAAGTGTCACATTTTTGAGTGCATGCTTTTTCCCGTAATATTTTTCTAATCCTTCAATCCGGATTTCCATTTCATTTCTACTCATCTGTCCACTTCCTTTCTTCTTGATATCTTTATCATACATGGGATTTCTCTACTTTCTCCCTAGATATCTGAAAGGATTTCTTTAGATTTGCCCCTGAATTTCAAAAGAAGCCGATACGACAGCTCCGGATTTCCATATGCTGTTCGCAAAGCTGATCTCTCCTCCATGCTTTCTGCAAAGCAGCGCCGACAGGCTCAGCCCAATTCCAAAATGCTCCTCTTTTTGGCCCTCACTGAAATACAGATCCGATGCATTTTCCAGTGCTTCCCCGGAAAATCCCGGGCCGTCATCAGATACAAAGAGATAGAAAAACGCTCCTTCTGCCTTTGTTTCAATCACTACTTGACTTTGGGCATACCGGATTGCATTGGAAAGCAGGTTGTCGAGAACTTCCATCACAATATCTTCATCCAGAACCAGTGCCTCCGCGGAGCGATCATGCCGATAGACAATCTTCACTTCTTTTGCCACATTCAATGCATCCACCATACCCTGAATCTGCTTCTCCAGTTCCAGCTTCTTTTTCTTTGCCGGAGTAAAAGGGATTTCATCTACCGACCTCAGAGACTTCATAGTTCCGCTGAACCGTTCCAGCCTCTCCGCCTGTTCCGAAAGAAGCCGAAGAGTATCCTTTAATTTTTCTTGGCTGATCGTCCCTTTTGGCAGATACCGGACAAGAAAGTCTGAGTAGCCCCGGATCACAGTCAGGGGCGTACGCAGGTCATGGGCAAAGGCAGCATTCAACTTTTTCTGCTCTTCTACCATATTCCACATCTCTTTCTGGTTTTCCTCCAGACTTTTCCTCATCTCTTCAAAGGAGGCACAGAGTTTTCCCATCTCATCCTCACTTTCATAAGCGACGGTAAAATCCAGTTCCTTTTTCCCGACCTTTTCTACTGCATCCCCAAGAATCCCAAACGGTTTTTGAAGCCTCTTCCGGTAAAACAGAGAGCCTGCCACCAACATCGTCAGCACCGTGTAGCCATACGGACACCAGTGTGCCATCTCCTGCATCAAAATCAGAATCGTCTCCTCCCTGTTGGAAAGACTGGCTGCCGACTTCTCATAAAAATAGTAAAGCGCCTCTCTTGTATAGGCTGAACCCATATTCACATTCTGACGCTCCACCAGAATATCCGTCCATTTTTCACAGATCTGTATGGTAGCGCCGCTCAACAAGAATGCAATCACAGCAGCAATACACAGATAAGAAAGCAACGCTTTTTTTACGGTCAGATTCCGGATATAGATCCGGAACTGTTCCATCTTTTCATCTACCCAATCCATTTATATCCCACTCCCCAGACTGTCTCAATGTAATCCTGTTTTGTTTTCTCCGCAATCTTTCCACGTAGTCTGCGGATATGCTCCATTACAATACTGTTATCCCCGTTTCCTTCCAACCCCCAGACCGCTTCGTAAATCTGCTCTTTGCTGAACACCTGCCTTGGATGCATGGAAAGAAATGCCAGAATTTCAAACTCGGTTCTCGTCAGGCGGATCTCCTCCCCGCTATAGCGGACGCTCCGCTCATCATACCGGATGGCAAGACCTTGCTTCTGTGCCTCCTCTTTCTCCTTCCGCCCCCGCTTTTCCCGCCGCAGGTGGGCCATCACCCTTGCACCCAGCTCGTCTATAGAAAATGGCTTTGTAATATAATCATCTCCTCCAGACAACAGTCCGTTGATCCGATCCTGCTCCTCGATCTTTGCCGTCAGAAACACAATCGGACAGCGTACGGTCTCCCGGATTTTCTGGCACACCGTCATCCCGTCCATATCCGGAAGATTGATATCCAAAAGGATCAGATCCGGGTGCTCCCCGGCACACCGGACCGCCTCCTTTCCATTTTCGGCTGTCCAAATCTCATATCCCATCATCTCAAAATAATCTTTTAGCAACATCCGGATTCCCGGTTCATCATCTACAACCAAAAGTCGTTCCATAATTCATTCCCTCTTCTTTTCCATGTCATATCAGCGTTATTATACAACATCTTTCCCTATTTTTTTCCTACATTTCCTTTTCCCGGAGTGTACTTTCAACTTTTCAGGACTTGTACATCCTGTAAAAAATGCTATAATGAGATGTAGGAAAATTTACAATAAAGGAGAGGAATTCCAATGAAAGCTTATGAAAGATTACTAAAATATGTCGTTGTCAGGACACCAAGCGATGAGAACAGCGAGACTATTCCATCTTCCAAATGCCAGTTCGATCTTGCGAACCTTCTGGTAGACGAGCTGAAAGAGCTGGGCGTAGAGGCCCATGTGGATGATCAGTGCTATGTATACGGAAAGATCCCGGCAACACCGGGCTACGAGAACTGCCCGAAGATGGGATTCATCGCTCACATGGACACAGTTTCCGATTTCTGCGACCATGACATCGTTCCAGTGATCCATGAAAATTATGATGGCGGAGACGTTGTACTTGGCAACAGCGGACGTGTTCTGGAAGTCAGTGCATTCCCTCATCTTCCGGAGCTGAAAGGACGTACTCTGATCACAACAGATGGTACGACAGTGCTCGGAGCAGATGATAAAGCCGGTATCGCTGAGATCATGACCATGATCGAACGTATCAAAGAAGAAAATATTCCGCATGGACCGATCCGTGTTGCATTTACACCGGACGAGGAGATCGGAACCGGCGCTTCCCATTTCAATGTGGAAGAGTTTGACGCTGATTTCGGATACACCCTGGACGGAGATGGAGAAGGAGAAATCCAGTACGAAAACTTCAATGCCTGCAAAGCAGACTTTGAAATCACAGGATTTGCTGTTCATCCGGGATCAAGCAAGGATACGATGATCAACGCAAGCCTTGTTGCCATGGAAATCAACAATATGCTTCCAGGATGCGAGACACCACGCGGAACTGAAGGATATGAAGGTTTCTACCATCTTGTTTCCATGAGTGGAGACGTATCTAAGGCAGAGCTCCACTACTTCCTGAGAGACCACGATGCTTCTCTCTTTGAAGCACGCCAGAAAACACTGCGCCTGATCGAAAAAGACCTGAACGAAAAGTGGGGCGAAGGCACAGTAAAACTGACTATTACTCAGCAGTACAAGAACATGTCCACTATTATCAAAGACTGTATGCATCTCATCGAGAATGCAAAAACAGCCTGTGAACGTGCTAATGTTCCGGCACAGATTCTTCCGATCCGCGGCGGCACAGACGGATGCCAGTTAAGTTTCAAAGGACTTCCTTGTCCGAACCTTGGAACCGGCGGACACGCATACCACGGACCATACGAGCACATCACGGTTGAAGGAATGGATCTTGCAACCGATGTAGTAATCGAAATCGTAAAGCTTTACGCAGAACAGAAATAAATTGAAGTAAAACCTGAAAGTGGCAGAGATCAGAACGATCTCTGCCACTTTTTATACCATTTTCATATATCCCGGATATTATTCAGACTTTAGTGAGCCTTGAATCCCTCTCCAAGCACTTCGTTGGACTCTACAATGATGATGAAGGCCTTCGGATCAATCTCCTTAACAACCTTTCGTATTCCGTACATTTCTTTATTGTTGCATGCACACAGTACCACGTCTCTCTGAATGTGGGAGTAGCTTCCCTCCGCCTTTAAGAATGTGCTTCCTCGTCCTATTTCTTCATCAATCCGTGCTGCTACTTCTACCGGGAAGTCTGTCACAATCATGGACATCTTTCCGGAATCAATTCCATACATCACCTTATCTACAACCGCTGAAAGGATAAAACTGATTATCATACCATAGATCAGACTGTCAATATCTTTAGAAACAAGAAGGGTTCCAAGAAGGACAACGATCGCTTCCAGCGCAAAGGAAATCTTTCCAAGTGACAGATGAGGATTCAGTGCTTTGATAGAAAGCATAATGAAGTCCGAACCTCCGGTTGATGTATTTCTCATATAGATCAACGCATATCCCAGTCCGGAAAAAATTCCCGTACAGATCGCTGCCAGCATTCTGTCTCCGGTGTAAACCGGGAACATCGGCGCAACAACGTCCATGATCACAGACGTGATGATGATCGTCCGGACAGAACGCAGGAAAAAGTCTTTCCCGAGGATCCGGAAACACACAATGGCAACCGGAATATTCAGGAGCATCGCAACCGTACCAATCGGCAGTCCAAACAGCTGATAGAAAATCAAGGCAATTCCGTTAAATCCTACCATAGGAAATTTCGCCATAGCGGCAAAATTATACGTTCCAATCGCAATCAGAATTCCCCCGACAATGTCAATCAGTATGTCAATTCCAAGTTTCTTCGTATCCAGTTTCTTCATGATGGATTCTCCTTTCCGCAGTTTTACTCTCTTTTTTCCAAAAAAAAACATCTGCAAACTATAATTATAATTCGCAAATGCTCTTCTAGAACGTAGTATACTATTTCTTCTCTTTTATTGTCAACCCCCTTTCTTTACTTTTCTTTTTGTTCTGTCTATAATGAAAAGGAAAAAACAGTAAGGAGGTCTTACATGAAACTTGTATTTCTGGATGCCAAAACCATCGGCTCGGACATTGATCTGTCTGCCTTCAAAGACTTTGGCGAAGTTATTTATCATGACTTTACCTCGCCGTCCGAGGCAGCTTCCCGGACACAGGATGCCGATGTTCTGATCGTCAATAAAACACCTGTAAATGAAGAAACCATTAGAAGCGCTACTCATTTAAAGTTGGTCTGTGTGACTGCTACGGGAACCAACAATCTGGACAAAGATTACCTGAAGAGCCGCGGCATTGCCTGGCGTAATGTAGCCGGATATTCCACCGAATCTGTGGCGCAGCACACCTTCGCCATGCTTTTTTATCTGTTGGAAAAACTCCACTATTATGATGACTATGTGAAAAAGGGCAGCTATATCAACGACCGGATCTTTACACATTTTGCCGAAAATTTTCATGAGCTTTGCTCCATGCGCTTCGGCATCATCGGACTTGGAAATATCGGACGCAGAGTCGCCGATATTGCTTCCTGTTTCGGCGCTGATGTCGTCTACTATTCCGCTTCAGGAAGTCCGGAACAAAAAGGCTATCATCAGGTGGACTTTGATACTCTGTTATCCACCTCTGACATTATCTCCATCCATGCTCCTCTGACTTCAGATACCGAAGGCTTGATTGACGCTAATGCGCTTGCAAAGATGAAATCATCTGCCATTTTGCTAAACCTTGGCCGTGGCCCGATTGTTGTGGAACAGGATCTGGCAGACGCATTAAAAAAGGGAACCATCGCTGCAGCCGGTCTTGACGTGCTCTGTCAGGAACCGATGTCAGCTGACAATCCCCTCTTTGATATCAAAGACAGCAAAAAACTTCTGATCACGCCCCACGTTGCCTGGGCGGCGGTAGAATCCCGCACCCGGCTGATGGAGATTATTTATGGTCAGATAAAAGAGTTTTTCTCTGCTTCTTAATCGCTTTTTTGGTTTCTTTTACTATTGATCTGATGGCTGAGGCGGCTGCAAGAATAACAGCTCCGGCCATCAGACAGAAATCTCCGATATTAAACGTGATCTTTCTTATCTGCGGATCTGCCGCTGCAAATCCAATATAATCCACCACATAGCCTCTCCGGAACCGGTCGTAAAGATTACTCAACGCTCCGGCAAGCATCAAGGATGTCCCTGCAAATTTCCATGTTCCTTTTTTGGAAAAGAACAGCTTCACATGGTAACAAAGCAGCAGAATTCCGGCCAGAAGGGATCCTCCCTTTACAATCCGTTCCTCTCCGCTTAAAACATTCAGGGCAAATCCATAATTGTGCACCTTGCGGATCAGCACTTTCCCCCCGAAAATCTTTTTTTCCTTCTCTCCGTCGTTTTTTCGTTCCGTACGATACTTACAGAAGAGATCTGCGCCCAGAAGAGCCGCCGCAAATCCCGTCATCCATTTCTTCATTCGCATTTATTCTCCTTTGATCCGGTCGATCTCCTTTTTCAGGTCTTCGATCTTTTCCTGTCTTTTCTCAATCGCTTCACAGAACTCAATGCATGACTCATCTGTCACCTCATTCTCCTGGAACTTCTCATAGACAGACTTGCCGATATCAATGTAATCCCGCTCATTGGCACGTTCCAGGGAACGGATCTGGCTTTTCAGCTTTTCTGTATCCCAGATCTCATTGGTCTTTTTCCCTACGATGTCTGCAGTCTCTGAAATTTTCTTCCCAAGTTCGCTAAAAAAATCATCCATTGTTTCTTCCTCCTTTATAACTGCCGTATCTCTTCAAAGGTGTGGTACAGATCCATCGTACCATATCCCCACTGCCGATTCGGATATTCATTTCCCGTAATCCTTCTTGTTCCAAGAATCAGAATATTCCGCACCTGTGCCGAGGACGCCTGGGACTTCTGATCCTGTATGATCCACTGTAAGAGAAGTGCTGCGCTTCCTGCCGCAATGGCGCTTGCAGCGCTGGAACCGGACCTCTCCGTAAAGCTTCCTCCCGGAACGGCTCCTGTCACATTGATGCCCGGAACAGCAAATTCCGGCTTGATCATCCTGTTTCTAGTATATCCCCTACCGGACTGAACCGCAACCGAATTTTCCTCCCAATTATAAAAGGAGGCCGTGATGGCGGACGGGGTACTTCCCGGTTCCAGAATCGTCTCGTCCGGGCTTGGACGTAGAAAATAAACCTCTCCCGTCAGAAATTCCGAAACCGGAAGCCAGATATGAAACCTCCCTTCAATGCTCTGAAGCGGTTCCAGACCGATTTTCCAAATCCCTTCTGCCGGATCGATAAACCGTAGAATAATCAATTCCGAATTGGTCCGTTCCACCAGAAGTCGGTAATCGATAATCACGGTTGTCTGCTCCAGAAGAAAGCGGTATTCATTTCTGCTGTTCTGGCGGATGGGGACTTTCTGAATCTGCTCGCCGGACGGGGAATATAAAGAAACTGCCAGCACATCTGGGATGTCTGTCCAGATTTCCGCCTGAAAGCCCCGTACCCCTGCCCCGACGCGAAGTTCCACCATCTCCCGCTCGCCCTGCACTTTGGTTTCTCCCTGATAATGGTGACGCTTATCTGCCTCATTTCCCGTTCCGGTCACCACCACCCGATTTTTCTGATTACCGTAGTGTTCCAGTTCCTCACAGATGGGCGCCGTCCCATTGTGCCCCCCGAGACTGCACCCGAGGGGTACGCAGAGCACAAGCGGCCGATCATATTTCAGCGCCAGCTGATTTAAATAGTATAGCCCTGCCAGCATATCATTCTCCTGATAAGCCAAAGCCTCGTCCCGGATAAAATAATAGTCTCTCAGATACTGTTTCGCAGGTTTTAATTTTACCATGGCAATCATTGCCTCCGGTGCTGCCCCCACAAACTGATTCTCTACATTGGCACTTCCGGCTGCTACGCTGGCTGTAAACGTTCCGTGGCCATCCTCATCTTTTGTCGGTACAAAAGAATAGGGATCCTCCAGTTTCAATGCCTTATTGATATCTTCCCGCGTGTAGGCACTCCCGTAGCAGAACCCGTCCGGAGGATTGCCATCCTGAATAGTCTGATCCCAGATCCCCAGAATCCGTGTGGAACCATCCAGACTTCGGAATACGGGATTGGGATAATCGATCCCTGTATCCAGAAATCCAATCAGCATCCCCTGCCCTTTCAGCTCTAGTCCGGGGTAATTTTGTACCGTCGTAATTCCGGCCGCATTCAGAGCACCCATATCGAGGGGCGTATAACACTTTGGGATAGAATAATAAGGAATATCGTTTTCCGGGAACTGCTCCGCCTCCGCCCGCGGCAAATACACATTCTGGTACAACGCTCCTGCCGGCTGCGTCAGATAGGAGCCTTCCTTTAATAAAGAAAAAAAACGGTCTGTAAACATGAAGTCTCTGTACTCTTCCGATAATACCGCTTCCCTGCACTGTTCTTCATCCATCAAAAAACCTACATATACTTTTTATAAGTATATGTAGGTCGCTTTTTTCTTATTTCACTTTTCTATGACTCAAGCTCCTGTACCGGATTATGCTCAAGCAACGGCGGCACTTCCTGTCCTCGCAGCCGGATCACCGGTCCGCCTGTTCCCTCTATGTAGTCCCTTGTGATAATCACTTCGCCGATGCTGTCATCCTTTGGAATCTCATACATGATATCCAGCATGAACTCTTCGATAATAGCACGCAGAGCTCTGGCTCCGGTATCTTTCTCCATCGCCTTTTCCGCAATGGCATACAACGCGTCATCCTCAAATTCCAGACACACCTCATCCAGAGCAAGGAGCTTCTGATACTGCTTCAGGATCGCATTTCTAGGCTCTTTTAAAATCTTGACAAACATATCCCGATCCAGGCTCTGCAATGTACAGATCACCGGGAGACGTCCCAGAAATTCCGGAATCATTCCGAAGTTTCGCAGATCCTCCACTGTCACTTTTGACAGCAGATTCTTGTCATTGTCGTATTTGTCCTTCAAATCTGCAATAAAGCCGATGGAGGACTGCTTATTGAGCCGCTCTTTGATAATCTGCTCAAGCCCTGGGAAGGCTCCGCCGCAGATAAAGAGGATATTTCTTGTATTAACCGTAGTCAGAGGTACCATCGCATTTTTGCTGTTGGCTCCTACCGGGACCTCCACATCGCTTCCTTCCAGAAGCTTAAGCATTCCCTGCTGTACGGATTCACCGCTGACATCTCTCTGACTTGTATTTTTCTTCTTGGCAATCTTGTCGATCTCATCTACAAAGATAATTCCCCGCTCTGCCTTCTCCACATCATTGTCGGCTGCCGCCAGAAGCTTAGATACAAGGCTTTCAATGTCATCACCGATATAGCCGGCCTCTGTAAGAGAAGTCGCATCCGTGATGGCAAGCGGTACATCCAGAAGTCTTGCCAATGTCTTGACAAGGTATGTCTTACCAGATCCGGTCGGTCCGAGCATCAGAATGTTTGATTTTTCGATCTCGATATCGTCCATCGTATCGGTCACTACTCTCTTGTAGTGGTTATAAACTGCTACCGAGATGATCTTCTTCGCCTGCTCCTGACCGATCACATAATCATCCAGCTTTGCTTTGATCTTATGCGGCGCCGGAATATTATGAAGATCCAGCTCTGGCTTTTCTTCTTTCTTCTCTTTTTTCTTCTTTACCTTCTGCTGCCTCGGCATCATATTTTCCAGATCCTGCATATTCAGAATCTGAACGCCCGGCATGTGCATCAGCTGGTTTAAGTCGATCTGTCCGTTATTCATCATATCAAAACTTTTCTGCATACAATCCGGACAGACATACAGATTATTCGGAAGCTCTATCATCTTTCCCGTAATGCTTTCCGGGCGGTGACAGATAGAGCAGAGTTTTTCATATTCACTGTCATCTTTTGACGTATCTTCTACAACGCCTTTGACAGTCTCTTCGAGTTTCTGGTCATCTGTGTTCTCTTCGTCGATCGTTGTATTCTTTTCATCTGACATTTGCTAAAACCCCTTCTATATTGATTTTATAGAATTTTATAGAAGATATTATAGCCCAGATGTCCCATTCGGACAAGTAAAGTTTTTCTAAACTAATGCTTTACTCTTCTACCCACGCCTTTAATTCATCCTCCATCATTACTCCGGAATGGCGTTTTACGGATTCGCCGTTCTGGAACAGCATCACTGTCGGGATGCTCAGAATCCGGAACTGCTTTGCAAGTTCTCTGTTTTCATCCACATTGATCTTTCCGACTTTCACTGCATCCGTCTTCTCTGCGTAAGAATGGATAATCGGGATAAAGGTCTGGCAAGGTCCGCACCATTCTGCCCAGAAATCAATCAGTACCGGTTTCTCGGATTTTAATACTTCCGCTTCAAAATTTTCCTGTGTAATTGTCATTACTTCTGCCATCTATAATTCCTCCTGTGAATTGTTGTTTTCCTTGTTTCTGTCTCCTATTATACGCAATTTCCTATCTGTTTCCGTAACAAAGTCACAATTACGCTCTCCTTTAGCGGAGGCTCTCCTCGGCCAGCGCAAACAGGCGTTTCCGGTCCACAATCCGGACTTTCCCTCTTGCGAGAAGCACAAGCCCCTCCTGCTGGAAATACCGCAGCATCCTTGTGACGACTTCCCTTGCTGTTCCCAGTTCTCTCGCTGCCCGGTCGTGGGTGAGGGAGAATTCCTCCTCCCCGGTATTCTGCGCTTCCTCGATCAGCAGTGCTGCCAGACGCTTATCCACACTCTTTCCCAAGATCTGCTCCATCGTCCACATGACATCAGAAAACCGCTCCGACATCAGGTCGTTTGTGTATTTCATGACCGGAAGAGACGTATCCATCAGCTCCTGATAGACAACCGGAGGGATGACCCAGTAGGCCGTTTCCTCCCGCGCCTCCATCCAGATCTCAAAATCAATGTTCCGGAAAATACAACTTGCCGCCAAAAGGCACATATCCCGCTCAAACATCCGGTATACAGTGATCTCCTTTCCTTCCTCCGAGACCACGTATGCTCTTAGCTGGCCGCTCTTTACAATCAAAAAGCCCAGACAGTCACCGCTTCCCCGGTGGACGATCTCGCCTTTTCCGGCAATTTTTAGCACCGCCTCCGAACGGATCTTTTCTTTCTGACTTTCGGTTAAGCTCTCCCAGAAAGGCAGATACTCTTCTATTTCATTTTCTGCATGATTTTCCATTTTTATCCCTCGTTTTTCAGCATATCCAGAAAATCTTCCTCCGAAATGATCGGAATTCCCAGTTCTTTCGCCTTCCGGTTTTTGGATGAAGTGGATTCGGTATCATTGTTGATCAGGTAGTTTGTTTTGGATGTCACAGAACCAGTCACCTTCCCGCCCCGTTTTTCAATCTCTTCCTTGACTTCGTTTCTGTTTTTAAAATGCGTAACCGATCCGGTGACGACAAAATTGATCCCGGCAAAGCTCTGCTGCTCCTGCCGTTCTTCCTTTTGCAGATGAACTTCCTTTAACAGATTTTCAAACTGGATTCTCTTTTCCTGATCCTGAAAATACTCTGTAAATGTCCCGGCGATGACATCCCCGATTCCTGGAATCTGGCTTAATGCCTCCCGGTCTGCATCTGCAATTTTTTCCGGATCGTCATCAAACTGCCTGCAAATAAGTTTTGCCGTGGCCACTCCCACGTTTTCGATCCCAAGAGCGTAGAGCAGCCTAGAAAGCGTCGTCTCTCTGGAAGCTTCAATACTGTCCAGCAGATTCTGGCAGGACTTTTCTCCGAAACCTTCCATCTCGCGGATCTCCTCCCGGTGATCATCCAGGTGGTAAATATCCGCAAACTCATGGATGAATCCCTTCCCGATCAGCTTTTCCATGGTCGCTTCAGAAAGCCCGTCGATATTCATGGCGTCCCGGCTGACAAAAAGGGAAAATGCCTTGATCTGTTTTGCCTGGCACTGCGGATTCGTGCAGTAGAGCGCTTTCGCATTCAGTATCTGCCGGACCTCGGTCTTTCCTGCGCACACCGGGCACGTTTCCGGAATATCCCTGACTCCGCTTCTGGTCAGATTTTCCGCGATCTGCGGAATAATCATATTGGCCTTGTACACCTGAATCTGATCCCCGATGCCAAGCTCCAACTCCTCCATGATGCTGATATTATGGACACTTGCTCTGGAAACAGTCGTTCCCTCCAGCTCTACCGGATCAAAAATGGCCACCGGATTGATCAGCCCCGTCCTGGACGGACTCCATTCGATCTTACGAAGCGTTGTCTCCCGAATTTCATCCGCCCATTTAAAAGCAAAGGAATCCCTCGGAAATTTGGCCGTACTTCCTAAGGACTGTCCGTAAGCAATGTCATCGTACAGAAGCACCAGACCGTCAGACGGCACTTCATTTTTCTGAATCTGATCTGCAAACCAGGCTACTTCTTCCTCGATCGTGCCTGTATTTACCATATGATACTCTACAGTTTCAAAGCCCTGTTCTTTTAACCACTCCATCTGGCGTCTTCTTGAGTTCTCAAAGTCCACGCCATCCGCCCGTACAAGGGAGAAAGCGTAGAACCGGACATTTCGCTTTGCCGTAATCTCATTATTCAGCTGCCGCACGGAACCGCTGCAAAGATTCCGCGGGTTTTTATATTTGGCATCCACATCTTCGATTTCCTCGTTGATTCGTTCAAAATCATCGTAACGGATCACCGCCTCACCACGAAGAATCAGTTCTCCCTGGTAAGGAATCTTTAGCGGAATGTTTTTGAATACCCGTGCATTGTTAGTGACGACTTCTCCGATTTCTCCATTTCCTCTGGTGACCGCCTTAAAAAGCGCCCCATCCCGGTAGGTCAGGACAATCGTAAGTCCGTCCATTTTCCAGGAAAGCAAGGCAGTCTGGTCTCCCAGAAATTCTTTCAGCCGGCCAACCTCCTTGGTCTTGTCCAAAGAGAGCATCGGACGCTCGTGCCGTTCTTTTGGAAGCTCACTGACCACCTCGTATCCAACATGCACCGTCGGGCTTGCCGCAAGGGTCGTCTGAAGCTCCTCCTCCAGCGAAAGCAGTTCATCATAAAGCCGGTCATACTCAAAGTTGCTCATGATCTCCCGCGCTTCCTGGTAGTAGGCGCGTCCTGCCTGATTCAACAAATCGACAAGCTCGGTCATCCTCTGCTTCTTCTCTTCTATGCTTCCCTGTGTTTTTGTCATGGTTTCTGTCTCCTGTTCTCTTTTCTTTCCCGGTTCTTCCGGTCACGCTCCGGCATGTTGGAAGAATGCTCCAGCATCTGGTCCAGGCTTGCAAGCTCCTGCTCTGTGAGAGGCCGGTACTGTCCTGGCTTTAAATCTCCAAGGCGGATCTGCATGATCCGCACACGCTTCAGTGTCACGACCTTATAGCCAAGTGCCTCACACATCCGGCGGATCTGCCGGTTTAATCCCTGTGTCAGGACAATTCGAAAAGTCTTTTTCCCCTCTTTTTTTACCTGGCATGGTCTTGTCACCGTATCAAGAATCGGGACTCCGCGGGCCATATGCTGTAAAAATTCTTCTGTCACCGGTTTGTCCACAGTGACAAGATATTCCTTTTCATGATAGTTGCCTGCCCGCATCATTTTATTGATAATATCCCCATTATTTGTCATCAGAAGAAGTCCCTCGGAATCCTTATCAAGCCTGCCTGCGTACGTGATTCTGGTCGGATAATTAAGGAAACGGATGATATTATCCGGCTCCCGCTTCTCTTCCGTACAGACAATCCCTCTTGGCTTGTTGACCGCAAGGACAATCATTTCCTCCTCCGGTTTCACCAGCTTTTGGTCTACCCACACTTTCTGCCCCGGCGTGATTTTCATTCCGGTCTCGGCTCTTTTCCCGTCCACTGTCACCCGCCCGGCTTCGATCAGACGGTCTGCCTCCCGGCGGGAGCATACCCCTGCTTCGCTCAAAAATTTATTCAGGCGGAAGGCTTCTCTTTTGGAACGTTCCTGAAACTGTCGTTCTATCTGGCTGTTCACAATCCTGATTTCTCCCCTTTATTTCATTTTGATATTTGTCTCTATGATTCCGCTGAAAAGAAAGTGCGGATAAAGGAAGACAGTGCTTCCATATCTTTCTTTCCCATCAGCTCCCTGCTGGAATGCATGGCAAGAAGCGGTACACCAATATCGATGGTCCGCACCGGTACAAGGGCGGAAGCAATCGCTCCCAGTGTTCCGCCGCCGGTTCCGTCCGAACGGTTTACAAACTTCTGATACGGAATCTTTCCTTCCTCACAGAGTGCCTGTACAATGGCAATCGCTTCACTGTCCGTAGCGTAGCTCTGAGAAGAAGCTTCCTTGATACAGAATCCCCCGTTCAGCACCGGATGATTCGTCGGGTCTGCCTTTTCCTGATAATTCGGATGTACACCGTGGGCTACATCCACAGAAAGCAGCATTGTATCCTCCAGCATTCTCAGAAGATCCATCCGCTCCCATCCAAGGGCTGCCACAATTCTCTCCAGGAGCAGAAGAAGCAACGTCGATCCGGCTCCCTGTTTAGTGCTGCTTCCGATCTCCTCATGATCAAACACAATTCCGAGATTGATGCCGCCTGTTCTTTCGCCATCCCAGAGACCTTCCAGAATAGCAAGCACTCCGGTCAGGTCATCCAGTCTCGGCCCGGATACAAATTCGTCTTCAAATCCAATCAGTTCTCCCTGATCTGCATTGTAGATATTCATCTCATATTCCAGAATATCCTCTTCTGCTACGTCCAGCTTCTTTGCAAGGTATTTCTTAAAAAATCCCTTCTCTTCCGCTCCGGTTCCCATACCTGCAAGCGGGAGCATCTGGGTCTGACGGTTTAATTCTCTTCCTTTATTCATCTCACGATCCAGATGGATAGCGATATTCGGAATCGTCAGAACCGGTTTTTCAAAATCTACCAGCCTCATTTCTGGATGAAAGGCATCTTTCCCGCGGACTGCCACACGTCCCGCCGCTGAGAGCGGACGGTCCAGCCAGCTCGCCAGGTTCACTCCGCCATAAGGCTCCGTATTCAGCTTGATATACGCTTCTGCCTTCATATCCGGGTCCGGTTTGATCCGAAATCCTGGGAAATCACCGTGAGCTGCCGCCATCCGGATCTCCTGCTCCTTCTTTGCATCCTTTCCGATGGTAAATGCAAAGAGCGCTGATCCATGGTGAACCAGGTAATATTTTCCACCCGGATTCAGACTCCATTCCTCTTTCCAAGAAAGCGGAGAAAATCCCTTTTCCTCAAGCAGCTTTCTCGCCGCCTCCACCGTATGGAACGGAGAAACCGCCTCCTTGGTAAATGTAAGCAAGCGTTCTATTTCATTCATCGTCATCTGACCTCCTGATCTCATTTTGCGCTACCTCTATCTTACTTACAATGGGGCAAAAAGTCAACGCCGGGACAGCTGGGGAGCCATGTTTCGTATGAAATAAAAAGAAGGCGGTCCTACTGTGGATCCGCCTGCCTGAATCTTCGCTTTCCTTTGCTATTTTTCGGAAGAGCCCTGTACCTTTCTGGCTGTTTCTTTTAGCGCCTCTATTGTATCATGAATATCTTTTTCCCTTGTTTCCGGATTAATTGTACACATCCGCAAAACCTTTTTCCCTTTTAATTTTGTTGTGAAAACCTGTGCAAATCCGCTTTCCGTGATCATTCTGGCAATTTCCTGATTAACCACATCCAACTCCTGCTCCGTCTTTGTACCGTCCCCTTTAAACCGGAAATTGATGATTCCAAGCTGTGCATGAGAAATGATTTCCCATTCTTTTTCTTCTATTAAAATCTGCTCTGTAAGTTCTGCCAGACTGCATCCGTGATCGATCACATTTCCAATTCCTTTGCTTCCCAGTGTCTGAAGCGTCAGCCACAGTTTCAGTCCCCGTGCCGGACGTGTCAGTTCCGGTCCCAGATCCCAGAACTCCACATTGTCTTCGGAAGTCTCCGCATCTTTCAGGTACTCCGGATGTGCCGCAAAACTCCGTACAAGAGCATCCTGATTTTGCACCAGCACCACGCTGCATCCGTAGGTCTGCATCATCCATTTGTGAGCGTCCCAGCTCAGGCTGTCAGAAAGTTCGATTCCGTCCAGTTTCTTCCGGTACTGTTCGGACATAAGAGCAGATGCTCCAAAAGCTCCGTCCACATGCATCCACATGTCATGTTCCCGGCAGAGCGCTGCGATCTCCCGCATCGGATCCACACTGCCCGTATTGGTCGTTCCCGCAGAGGCAATCACAGCAAACGGTATTCTGCCATCCTGTAAATCTCTGGCTACCGCCTCTTTCAGCGCATCCATGTCCATGCGGAATGCTTCATCTGTGGCAATGATGCGGATCTGATTCTTGCCGAATCCGATCATATGAAGCCCTTTCGCCGCCGAAACGTGCGTCTGGTCTGAAAGATAGACAACCGCGTTGCTCCTTTGGTTCTCCGTTAGTTTCGCATCCCTTGCCGCTGTCATCGCAGTCAGATTTGCAATGGATCCTCCGGAAACAAACAGACCGCCAGCTTCTTTGGAATATCCTGCCCGGTCGCACATCCAGCGGATCATTTTCTTCTCCACAAAATCTGCCGTCGGTGCGTTGATTTTACAACTTGCATGCGGATTGTATGCATTGGTCATCACATCCCCCATCCAGGAAAGCAGGGAGGCTGTGGACGGGACACAGGAAAAGCTTCTCGGATGCTGTGCCAGAAGAATATTGGAATAAATATCCCGCTGCATTTCCTCATACACCTCTTTCAGCGGACGGCCATCCTCAGGAATCTGCTGGTGTTCCAGA
Organism: uncultured Sellimonas sp.; assembly: GCA_963559135.1. Classification (GTDB taxonomy): domain Bacteria; phylum Bacillota; class Clostridia; order Lachnospirales; family Lachnospiraceae; genus Sellimonas. The sequence continues at coordinate 27,708 of CAUWJP010000010.1, read as the reverse complement.
TGCTCCCATGTCTCCTTTTCTACTGGATGTCCCACCGGTCGTGTGTGCAGATTATTATAAAATCCGACAATCTGTGTGCTGAATTCATTCATCAGCTCTCGGATCTCTTCATTTTGTACTCTTACATTCTGATTCATCATTTTCCCTCCTCTTGACTTTTTCTGATACTCATGCTAGCATGAAATCCATCATTTTTGAAATTCATAGATTTTATAAAAACGATCAATTTTTTTGAACTATCTTGTAAGGAGTTTTATATGGAAATCAGAAATCTTATGACCTTTGTCCGAATTGCGGAAATCCAGAACTTTTCCAAGACAGCCGAACAGCTTGGATATTCCCAGTCTGCCGTGACCATGCAGATCAAACAGCTGGAAGCCGAACTGCACGCACAGCTCTTTGAGCGGATCGGGAAACAGGTCAAACTGACGCAGGCAGGAGAACGTCTGCTGCCCCATGCTCTGGAAATCCTCGATTCGGTTCGGAAGGCAGAACGCATTTCTCAGGAGCCGGAGCAGATTTCCGGCAAACTTCGGATCGGCACATGTGAATCCCTCGTCATCAGTATGCTCCCTCCTGTCATTCTGGAAATGAGCCAGCTGTGCCCTCATGTGGAAATCAGCACCCACACCGCCCTGGTGCCGGATCTGTTCCAGATGCTGCGCCAGAACGATATTGACATTTTGTATTTTCTGGACGAAAAGCATGATTCACCAGAATGGATCAAAGTGTCCGAACGCCCTGAAAAAATCTTCTTCGTCGCCTCTGCCGAATCCAGTCTCGCCGGAAGGACCCGGATTCCCCTCGAGCGTCTTCTGGAAGAACCCCTCTTCCTGACAGAAAAGGGGATCAGTTACCGCTACGCCATGGAACAGCTTCTGGCGGCAAAAGGCTATGAGCTGCATCCCTTCTGGGAAGTAGGAAATACAGACGTTATCACCCGGTTTCTCCTGAAAAACAAAGGGATCTCCTTTCTTCCGGAATACGTGGTACACGACTATCTGGAGCAGGGCGACCTCGTGGTACTGGACACCGAATGTAACGACATCATCATGTGGAGCCAGCTCGCCTACCACCGCAACAAATACGTGACACCTCAGATGAATCTCTTTCTGGATCTCATGACAAAACGTATTCCCCCGGCTGGAATGGTATGATCATACGGCAGAAAAGGGCTATTTCGTGAAAATCGAAAGTCTCCCTTCGAAACAAGGCTATATCTTTTTTATGACGATTCTGGTATACTGGTACAAGGAAAAGATCTTCACTGATCACAACTGATTTGAGAACTGATTTAAGAACTGATTAAGAAACTACAAACCATGGAGGCTTACGAATGGTCAGCTATATCATGAATACAAAAAACTGCATGTCCGTCCTTCTGTTGTCCAACCGCTTCGACAATTTCTCCCTCATCAACGGAGAAATCACGACCTACTGCACTTTCCAGATCGACGGAACCTACCACCCGGAATTCTATCCGGACAACGAAGATGCCAGCCCAGAGCCTTACGTCCGCTGGAAACAGGTAAGAGAATACTGCTTCTCCCTTATCAAAGGGAAACAGACACCACTACGCTTCCACTTCATTCTCTCCCTCGCTCCGGATCAGATCGAGTCCCTCCTCCAAAACGAAGGACTCCCATATCAGACCCGCGACATCAAAGGCCTGTACCTAAACTTCCGCTTCGACGGAACCCGACTCACATGCACCACCGGAACATCCTTCCACACATTTGTACTTGACAAAAGCCTGGAAAACACCTGGGACAGCATGGTAACCAAAATATTCACACAAAAAGGACTGGAATTCGAAGAAAATAAGTAGAAAACACCACAAACCAAAAAGTTGTATGGTACAGATTACAATACAGATTTTTCAAAGGGGACGTGTTCCGATGCATCGGAACACGTCCCCTTTGAATAAAAATGTTATTTTGTGAGCATCATCATGATGTCGTTACTTCGTTTAATGAATGCTGTCATTTCTTCTGGATTGAGTGGTTTATTGGACAGCATTGCCAGGTCGTAGAGCTGCTGGCAGATGAGGTTGATGTTTTCGTTGTCTTTGTTGTTTTCGATATACTGTACCAGTGGATGGTTGATGTTCAGTACGAGTGTGGTGTCGGTTCCGAACATGGAGGCGTCCATGCCGCTCATGCCGTACATCTTCATCATTTCCTGCATTCTTCTGGACTCTTCGGAGAGGGTCATCATGGATGCAACGCTCTCGTCTTTGAGTTTTTCGACTTTGACGTTTAAGTTTTCGTTATTCATCGCTTTTTTCACGATGCCTGCGATTTCTTCTACGCGTTTGTCGAATGCTTCTTTTTCTTCTGCACTCACTTCTTCTTTGAACTGCTCTGTAACGTCAGCATCAATTCTCTGGAAATGGATGTGTGAATTTCTCTGCTCTAACTGTGTGATGAACGGAGAGTCGATATTGTGAGAGAGGATGACTGCATCCATTCCCTGACTCTTGAACATGTTGATGTACTGGCTCTGCTGCTGTTCGTCTGTCACATAGTAGATGGTCTTCTTCTCTGGCTCTTTGTTCTCTTCTGCCGTTTCTTCTGTCTTTTCTTCGGCCTTTTCTTCTTCTGGTGCTTCGCCGATCAGTTCTTTCATGGACAGATACTTATGATCCAGGTTCTTGAAGAGGATGGAATCCATCATCTTATCGCAGAATTTCTGATCTTTAAGGCATCCGAATTTTACGAACGGGCTGATATCGTCCCAGTATTTCTCATAGTTTTCCAGATCTGTGTTGCACATTCCTGTCAGTTTGTCAGCAACTTTCTTTGAAATGTAGTCAGCCACTTTGTTTACAAATCCGTCGTTCTGCAGAGCGCTTCGTGATACGTTCAGCGGAAGATCCGGGCAGTCGATCACACCTTTTAAGAGCATCAGGTATTCCGGAATGATCTCTTTGATATTGTCCGCAATAAATACCTGGTTGTTGTACAGCTTGATTGTTCCTTCGATGGAATCGTATTCGGTGTTGATCTTCGGGAAGTACAGGATTCCTTTCAGGTTGAACGGGTAGTCCATGTTCAGGTGGATCCAGAATAATGGTTCTTTATAATCCAGGAATACTTTTCTGTAAAACTCGATGTAGTCTTCTTTGCTGCATTCATTTGGATGCTTTGCCCACAGCGGATGAATATCATTGATCGGAACCGGATGTTTCTCGATTTTGACTTTCTCTTTTGCCGGAGAAACTTCTACCATTTCTTTTTCGCCGTTTTCATTCTCGCGCTCTTCCATCTTAGCATCTTCATGGATGTGCTCAACTACGACGTCCGTATCTTTCAGTTCACTCTCATCAATGGTCTCATACTCGGTCGGTGCATTGGCCTTTTCCAGATAAATCTCGACCGGCATGAAGGAGCAGTATTTCTCAAGTACTTCTCTTGCACGATACTCATTTGCAAACTGTAAGCTGTCCTCATTTAAGAACAGGGTAATCTCAGTACCTACGCCTTCCTTATTACCTGGCTGCATCTCATACTCTGTGCCGCCTTCGCTCACCCAGTGAACAGCTTCTGCTCCTTCTTTATAGGAATGTGTATCAATATGCACTTCATCAGCTACCATGAACGCAGAGTAAAATCCAAGTCCAAAATGGCCGATCATATCATCTTCTGTCGTCTTATCTTTATATTTCTCAAGGAATTGTGTAGCACCGGAAAATGCGATCTGAGTGATATATTCCTCAACCTCTTCTGCTGTCATACCGATACCATTATCGATAAATTTCAATGTCTTCTCTTCCGGATTGACTACAACATGAATCTCCGGCTTGTAATCCTCCGGCAGGCTGCATTCGCCCATCATATCCAGCTTTCTCAGCTTTGTAATAGCGTCGCATCCGTTTGAAATCATCTCACGGAAGAAAATGTCGTGGTCTGAATATACCCACTTCTTTATAATAGGAAAAATATTTTCACTGCTGATGGAAAGACTTCCTTTTTTTACTGACATGATAATCACTCCTTCATTATATATCGTGCCAGCACTGCTCTCCTTCTCATAGGATTTTAGCTCCGCTGGCATATCTTCTTTTCACATCTAACAGTAATCTTAATACTCGAATCTGAAAAAGTCAATAGAAAATTAGCACTCTTCCAAAAAGAGTGCTGATAACCTATCTTTTTCCACTTTTTCCGGTTGTTTCTCTCCCCGCGCACTACTGCATACCAGGGATGTCCCAAAAAGTTCCAAGACGTACCGATCTGCATTTTCTTCGCTGCATCATTACAGTCTCATAGCTTTTTTTCGTATTTTGTATGTTGTATGTTATTCTTCAGTGCTTTCTACAAGCTTACGGAACTCTTCTACTGTCCTCTTTGCCTCTTCTGCTTCTTTGGGAGGCTCATTTTCCAACAAGATCGTCTCACCGATTTCTTCTGGCTTAATCTGTAAAAGCGCTGCAGTAAATCCCTTTCTTGCCTTTGGATTTCTCATCAGCTCTTTGACACACCAGTCCACAGAAGGCTTCATGATAAAATCTTCGTTTCGGCATTTTATCTTCTCTTATTGTGTCTCTTGCTTCTTCTTTTGTTATTTCTCATAATCGATCCTTTCCCGACTTCTCATCCACTGGAAAAGAATCTTTCTATCTGCTGTAAGTGTAGCATATTTTCTTCATGGGAAAAAGTGGTTTGCCTGAGAGAGGAATAGAGAAATGTAAGAAGTAATCCGATTACCGGCCGATGTGTCTGGAGTATATAAATGTAGTATTTGAAAATCTAGGCAAATGCTGTTCGGATATAGACAAGGTACCAAATAAGCATGGAAAAGGCAAGAAAAGTGAGACAGTCCAACATATGCAAGTATCTTATCTGCGGAATCAAAGCGGCTGAAATTCCCAATCTCAACGATAATCATTGCACACATCCAGTAACTGATACTGAGAATAGTAAGGATTGGCGACTGTATTTCTTCATTTATGATTCGTTTGATGGCTGCTTTGATTTCATCAATCTCAATCGTTAATTCCTGAATGAGTTTAATGGGATGTTTTAGTTCCAGAGATTTGGCAGATATATGGGATCCTATGGAACTTCTTACAACTTCACAAAACATGGTAGTGGTATCTTTCCCATATCTGCCTTTTCTTTTTCACATTGATCCAAAACAACAAGAATTAAGAACCTTAACAGAAATGTACGTTCATTTCAACGCTTATAATGCAGGAAATCCAATAGGGGCCAGATTAAATCTTGATGACCTGATTGATAAATATCTTCACAGTAGCAATCCTATTTTTATTAACTTTGCAAACCTACTGATCAGAAATCAAGAATATATAATCAATTCTTTTGTAAGGGTTGAACGACATGGCGAAGGCGCATTTACAATAATCGTTTATCCCATAATCCAATCAAATCATTAAATAGAAAAGTAACGGATTTAAAAAGACTTGGTCGTGGATACCGCAACTTTAAACATTTTCGAACACAATTTTTATGCGCAACTAGAAACAATCCGATCATAAATGGATACAGTAAATCCTGTTTAGTATTTCATCTGGGATGAATTTATTTAATCACATCACAGCAGGCGCAGTAAGAACCTCTGCTCGTGTAGTACTTTAATTATTCTTTTTTGCACCCCTACAGAATCCCCCTTTAAATTTGAGGTTTGCGCTTCCCCTCTCGACTGCCCATCTTAAACTTTGAGATTATTTTTTCAGGCTATCACGAAGAACCCGCCTAAACTTTGGAAAGCCCTCTTAAATTTTGATGATCCCAAATTTCCTCTATAACAAAAAGACTCCTTCCATGATCGGCTCATATTTCTGCCTCTCATGAAAGGAGTTCTTTTTATTCCACACTTTTCAGTGATTCCACCATATCGATTTTCTTAAGTTTATAATACATTACCCAGTTGACAAACAGGGAGAATGCTGTGGTGAACAGTGCACTGTAGAGGTAACTCTGCCACTTAACCACTCTTCCGAACATGACCGCGTCCACTTCCACAGTCGTGATGACAAAACGGTGGAGCAATGCCCCAAGTACAATACCAACTACGATACTGAATATCGTCAGCATAATATTCTCTCGATATACATAGGAGCTGACTTCCATATCATAAAATCCAAGTACTTTCAGGGTTGCAAGCTCGCGCCTCCGTTCTGTGATATTGATGTTATTCAGATTGTACAGTACTACAAAGGCGAGCAGTCCTGCCGAAACAATCAGTACCACAATAACCAGATCCAGGCTCTGTAACATGGTATTTAACTGATCCTCAATACTGTTCGTATAAGTAACGTTCATCACACCGTCATACTTTAACAACTCTTCTCCTGCCTGTGACAGTTCTTGTGCCGATGCGTCTTTCAGATCGAAAAGAATGCTGTTATACTCCGGTTCTTCTCCATACAATTCCTGATAAAGTTCCGGCGACATATAGACGTAATGCTGCATATAGTTTTCACAGACATCTGTGATAGTCACTTCTTTTTCTTCCCCGTCTGCACCGAGGTAAATGGTATCTCCACTGGAAACATCCAGTGTATTGGCCATTTTTTCTGTCAGAATGATGCCGTCATCCTGAATATGATAGACCTCTCCTGTCGTCCGACTGCGGAAGTTCATAAAGTCTTCGATTTTATCTTTATCTTCCGGCACACATAGGTAAACATCTTCTGTACTTCCATCGACGGATAAGGATATCGGCTCTCTTGTCATCTCCATCTCAATGTATCTGTCCATCTTATCCATTCCATCCATGGCATTCTTGATCTGTTGAACCTCATCCTCTGTCACACTGCTGCTCAGATAAATCATGCCATCGTAAACCTGAATCTCCTGATACTGGATGGTGCCAATACACATGATGGAATCCCGGATACCGAATCCGACTACCATCAGGGCCATACAGCCGCCGATTCCGGCGATAGTCATGAAAAATCGTTTCTTATAGCGGAAGAGATTCCGGATTGAAGATTTCCACGTAAAGTTTAAATGCTTCCAGATCAGGGTGACTCTTTCCAGAAGAATCCGCTTTCCTTCTTTTGGTGAAGGTGGTCTCATCAATTCGGCCGGCTGTGCCGTCAGTTCTTTATAACATGCATAGAACGTAGCAAGCAGAGTACATGCCAACGCCGCTCCCGTGGCCATCAATGCGTAATCCCATTGGTACGGTGTCACAATATGCGGAAGGTGGGTGTACATGATCTGATACGAATAAATGATAACAAACGGGAAAAGTTTTTCTCCGATCAGGACGCCAAATATGCTTCCTCCCATGGTCGCCAGAAAGGCGTACATCAGGTATTTTCCTGCAATGGCTCCTTTTCCGTAGCCAAGGGCTTTGAGTGTACCGATCTGGGTTCGTTCTTCCTCTACCATCCTTGTCATGGTTGTCAGACTGATCAGGGCCGCCACAAGGAAGAAGAGTTCTGGGAACACTTCTCCGATGGCACGCATCCGGTCTGCATTTTCACCATAGCTTGTATATTCTGCCAGAACATCCCTGTCATTTACATACCATTCCTGATCTTCGATCTTATCTACTTCTACTTTCGCATCATCGATCTTAATCTGAGCATCTGCCAGTTCTTTCTCGGCATCTGCTTTCTGTGTTTCATATTCTTTCCGGCCGGATTCCAGTTCAGCTCGTCCGTCTGCAAGTTCGGCTTCCGCCTGTGCCAGGCTTGTTTCTTTCTCTGTAATCGTGTTTTTTGCAGCCTCGATCTGGGATCTTCCGCTTGCAATCTGAGATGCCGCCGAAGAAAGTTCAGCCTCGGAAGCACGGATCTTTGCTTCAGCAGCGGCAATCTGCTCATCTCCTGAAGCAAACTTGTCTTCTGTCACCTGCTTTGCGCTTGCCAGTGCCGCTTTTCCTTCTTCCAGCGCCTTTATACCGGCTTCCCACTGAGCCTTCCGGGTAGCCAGCTCCTCTCTGGCTGCGGCAGCCTGTTCCTTAAAGACTGCTTCCTGTTCCGAAAGTACCTGATCCGCTTGTTCCAGCTCACTCTGTGACTCTGTAAGAGCCGCCCGCAGCGTTTCGATCTCCTGCAGCGCTGCCTGTGCCTGAGCTTTTTTTGTCTCCAGCTCAGCTCTTGCATCTGCAAGAGCACTGTTTCCGCTCTCCCACTGGCTCTTCAGTTCTGTAAGCTGAGCCTTCATCTCTTCTGTAGCGGAATCCGGATCCGCCGCTATCATTGCTTCCAATTCATCAATCTGTGCCTGCAGGGCATCCAGCTCCTGCTGTTTCTGATTGATCTCCTGCTCCGCCTGAGCAATTTGGGAAATGATTCCTTCTTCCTGCTGCTTCAATCCCTCAAGTCCGGCTGCAAGATCTGCTTTGTTCTGATCCAGCTCTTCCCTTGCTGAAGTCAGCTTTGCTTCCTGAGAGGCAAGTTCCTGCTCAGCCGCATCAATCTGCTGTTTCGCCGAATCCAGCTGGCTCTGGGAATCCGCAATCTCTGCCTCCTGCTTTGCAAACTCTGCCTGAGCTTGACTTTTTCCTGATGCAAGAGCTTCCTTCTGGCTTGCCAGTGTGGCTTTTCCTGACTGTAACTCAGCCGCTCCGCTCTGATACTGGGTCTCAGCATTCTGTAAAGCTTTCTCCTGACTGCTGATCTCTGCCTTGCCGGACGCAAGAGCTGCCTTTCCATCGTCAATCTGTTTCTGTCCATCCGTGATCTGCTGCTCGGCATCCTGCAATTCCTGTTCTGCCTTCGCAAGCTCTTCATCGGCTTCTTTTCTCGCATCGTCCAGCTCGCTCTGGGAATCTGCGATCTCCTGAAGCGCCTCTGATTTGATCTCTTCCGTCCTGCGAACGCACTCTACATCGGCAATATCCTCGACCTGCTTTTTCACTTCAGCAACCAGATCGTCGTATCCGTCTGTATAGCATGTTTCCGCTTCTGCGCCGTCTACAAGAAGATAAATTTCCGTATATGTATCCAGTGCGAATGCCTCTGGTGCTACCACCGCAAAAGCAGCAACTTCACCGTTTCCGATCAGGGAGCTTCCTCTTTCAATGGAGATATATTCTGGACTGCTGCCGGCTCCCACGATCGCAAGTTCTTCTTTTTTCAGACTGTCTGTCAGCGGATCTTCCGTTCCGGAGGAAAGTTCGATCGTATCACCGATCTCATAGCCGTTTGCCTTCATGAAGTCCTCATCGAGGACACACTCGGAATCTCCTTTAGGCATTCTTCCTTCGGATACTGTCGTCTTGTTGACCGTATCATAGTAAGATGCAATATGTAAGACTTTTTCATTTTCATCTACTTTACAGAGCGCATCGACGCTGTATCCGCCTTCCGCTGACTGGATTCCTTCTACCTCAGACAGTGCCTTCACATCGTCGTCCGTAAGTCCGAGTGTCCCCTGTACTTTCAGATCCATCAGGTTTGTCTCGTCGTAAAACTGATCTCCCGAGATCCGCATATCCGGCTCCGAGGAACGGATGCCGGAAAAAAACGAGACGCCCAGTGCAACGATCAGAAAGATCGAGAGGAAACGGCCGGGGCTTCGTCTGATCGACATCCAGAACTCTTTTCTTAATGCCGTCTTTTTCATATTATCACCGCCATTACCACTCAATCGTCTCCACAGGAACCGGATGTTCGTTCCTGATTATCTTTGATACTTTTCCATTTTTAATATGAATGACCCTGTCCGCCATAGGCGCAATCGCCGAGTTATGCGTAATCAGAATCACTGTCACACCCTTTTCGCGGCAGGTATCCTGCAGAAGCTTCAGGATCGCTTTTCCGGTATTATAGTCAAGCGCTCCTGTCGGCTCATCACAGAGCAGGATCTTCGGGTTCTTCGCCAGCGCCCTCGCAATGGAGACTCTCTGCTGCTCACCTCCGGAGAGCTGTGCAGGGAAATTCTTCATACGGTCGCCCAGACCAACCTCCCGCAACACTTCCGCCGCATCCAGCGGATCTTTACAGATCTGAAGCGCAAGCTCCACATTTTCCAGTGCGGTCAGATTCTGGATGAGGTTGTAAAACTGAAATACAAATCCGATATCATCTCTCCGGTAGCCGGTCAGCTGCCGGGCCTTAAATTTCGTAATATCCGTTCCGTCGATCCGCACCTCTCCGCTGGTGGCCGTATCCATCCCGCCCAGAATATTAAGAACGGTCGTCTTTCCGGCACCGCTTGGCCCTACAATCACTGCAAACTCGCCTTTTTCAATCTCGAAATCAATACCGTCCACGGCACGGATTTCCACTTCCCCCATTTTATAAATTTTGCGTACATCTTTCAATGTTACAAAGCTTGCCATGTGCTATCTGTCACCTCTAATTTTATCTTGCATGAAATTCTTACTATCTTTATAATAACAGATAAGGGGTTGAAAAAACAGCCCGAAGGAGGAATTTTTATGGGAACATTCAGAATGGAACAGGCTGTGACCGATGTCGCTCTGGACAAGATCGCGGCACTTGCAAACGAAATCTGGCACGAGCATTTTGTCCCGATCATCGGCCTGGAGCAGGTTAACTATATGGTCGGTAAGTTCCAGTGTTATCCGGCCTTGAAAGACCAGGTCAAAGACGGATATGAGTATTACCGCATCTTCTGTGACGATGCGTTTGCAGGCTATGCAGGAATCCATCCGGAAGAGGATGCTCTGTTTCTGAGCAAACTTTATCTCCACAAGGATTTCCGCGGACAGCACCTTGCCACACAGGCTGTTGAGTTTTTAAAGAACTACTGCCGCGAGAAAGGGCTTAAGAAAATCTGGCTGACCTGCAACAAGCACAACAGCCATACATTGGACGTTTATCATCATCTTGGTTTTCACGATGTCCGCTCTGAGGTGACTGACATTGGAAATGGCTTCGTGATGGATGATTACATTCTGGAAATGGAAGTTTAATTTGAAAGGAAACTATATTTTGGAGGGATACAAAGACATGGAAAAAGCAAAAGTATATTTTTCGGATCTCCGGGCCCTTCCGGGGACAAATCTTCCGGACAAGCTGAAAAAACTGATCAGAAAAGCTGGAATCGGGGAGATCGATTTTGACCGTAAGATGACGGCCATCAAAATCCATTTTGGCGAGCCGTGTAATCTTTCTTATCTGCGCCCGAACTGGGCGAAAGCTGTTGCCGATGTTGTAAAAGAGTTTGGCGGACGCCCATTTCTGACAGACTGTAACACCTTGTATGTAGGACGAAGAAAAGATGCTCTGGAGCATATCGAAAGCGCCTATGAAAATGGTTTCACCCCGTTTTCTACCGGATGCCAGGTTATCATCGCCGACGGACTGAAAGGTACCGACGAAACCTATGTACCGGTGGAGGGCGGTGAGCTTGTCAAAGAGGCTAAGATCGGAACTGCCATCATGGATGCAGACGTTTTCATTTCCCTGAGTCATTTCAAGGGCCATGAGGCAACCGGATTTGGAGGCGCTCTCAAAAACATCGGAATGGGATGCGGTTCCCGTGCCGGAAAGATGGAGATGCATAACAGCGGAAAGCCTTCTGTTAATCAGGAAAAGTGTGTAGGCTGCCGTACCTGTGCAAAGAACTGTGCTCACGGAGCCATTTCTTTTGATGAAAACCGCCGTGCTTCCATTGATCACAATAAATGTGTCGGCTGCGGCCGTTGCCTTGGCTCCTGCAATTTTGACGCCATCTATAATGAAAACTCTTCTGCTGTGAAGGAACTGGATATGAAAATCGCCGAGTATTCCAAAGCGGTACTGGACGGACGTCCGAATTTCCATATCAATCTGGTGATCGACGTTTCACCTTACTGCGACTGCCACGGTGAAAATGATGTGCCGATCCTTCCGGACATCGGAATGTTCGCAAGTTTTGATCCAGTTGCCCTGGATCAGGCCTGTGTGGATGCATGCAATGCACAGAATCCTCTCCCGGGAAGTCTTCTGGATGATCGGATGCACGAGGATGGATTCTGCGACCACCACGATCATTTCGTCAACACAACACCGGAAGCCGGATGGGAAGACTGTCTCTCCCACGCTGAAAAGATCGGCCTTGGCACCAGATCCTATGAATTGATCACAGTAAAATAAAGCATTTCCAGATAGGAAAAGAGAGGCCCGGATTTTTACGGACCTCTCTTTCGTTTCTTCTTTCGTTTCTAATCTGCCGGTTCTGCCTCCGCAGTTACTCTCCGTCTGTCTTCTCGGTTTTCCCGACTTCTACAAGGGATTTCACCAGCCCTGCTACACCTTGGATTTCGGACGGGATGATGATCTTCGTCGCCCTGCCGTCTGCAGCCTTTTCAAATGCTTCCAGACTCTTTAATGTCAGGACTGATTCGTCAACACCTGCTTCTTTCAGGAAACGGAGTCCGTCTGCATTTGCCTTCTGGACTTTCAGGATTGCTTCCGCTTCACCTTCTGCCTCACGGATCATCTTTTCCTTTTCTGCTTCCGCATGCAGGATGGCCGCCTGTTTATCTGCCTCGGCATTTAAGATTGCGGACTCTTTATTTCCTTCTGCCACAAGGATCGTAGATTTCTTCTCACCTTCTGCACGAAGGATCGCCTCTCTTCTTTCACGCTCGGCTTTCATCTGTTTTTCCATTGCATCCCGGATCGCCGCCGGCGGAATGATATTTTTCAGTTCCACACGGTTGACCTTGATTCCCCACGGATCCGTGGCAAGATCAAGTTCCGAGCGCATTTTCGTGTTGATTGTTTCTCTGGATGTCAGTGTCTGATCCAGTTCCAGATCTCCGATGATATTTCGAAGGGTCGTCGCTGTCAGGTTCTCAATCGCCATGATCGGATTTGCCACGCCGTAGCAGAACAGCTTCGGGTCCGTGATCTGATAGAACACGACCGTATCAATCTGCATGGTAACATTATCTTTCGTAATCACTGCCTGAGGCTCAAAATCAACTACCTGTTCTTTTAAGTCGATCCGTCTTGCCACACGCTCAATAATCGGAATCTTGAAATGAATTCCAACACCCCAGGTCGCCTGGTATGCACCAAGACGTTCAATCACAAGTGCCTGTGCCTGATGTACGATCTTGACACATGAGATCAGAATCACTACAACCAGAATCAGTAAAATAATTCCAAGAATACTCGCGATAGTAGATGCTTTTAACATATTACTTTTCCTCCTTTTCCCTCACAATCAGCTTCACGCCCACAATCTTCTCAACAACAGCCTGTTTCCCCTCTTCAATCGTTCTGTCATCTTCCAGACTTCTTGCTGTCCACTCCTGTCCGTCATAGACCGCCGCTCCTGTCTGGTCTGCGTTGCTGATACGCTGTGTCACTTTCACCGTCTTTCCGATCACACTTTCGTAATTGGTCTTGTCCCGGTTTCTGTTGACATACTTAAGCGCCCACGGCCTCGTAAAAATCAACAAAACGATGGAAACGGCCAGAAATACGCCGATCTGCCATCCGATCCCGGCACCTGTCAGAGACAGGAGAAATGCCGCTGCCGATCCTGCTGCAAACCAGATGGTCGTAAGTCCTACAGTAATCAATTCGATCACCAGAAGAATCACAACAAGTAAAAGCCAGATAACCCTCATTGTTTCCGGTGTTAAAACGCTCACATGTCACACCTCCTTACGTCAGATGTCCTTCCGGATTCGGAAAGACGGAGACGGTTCTTTTTCAAAACTTTCTCCTTTTTTCTGATTTTTTTAACTGTTTTCACTTATTATCAGTTTACTAGAGTTCCTGTCATTTTGCAACCTAAAACAGATCATTCTCCTCTTTTTCCCAGTTTTCTATAGACCGTTACATACATGGTGACAAAACATGCCACGCCGCCGATCAGATTTGAAATCGGCTCTGCAAGGAATACACCGTTTACACCGAGTCCTCCGATCATCGGAAGGCAGAGGGTAAGCGGAATGACAATAATCGCCTTTCTAAGCAGGGAAAAGAATACAGCCTGCTTTGATTTCCCAAGTGCCACAAAGGTAGACTGCCCGGTAAACTGAAGCGCCATCAGAAAGATTCCGAAAAAGTAAATCCGGAACGCACCCACTCCGGCCTCCAGAAGCTCCGGTTCACTGTTGAACAGGTGGATAAAAAACTGCGGTGCGGCGAACAGAATTGCCCAGACCGCGCAGGTGAAAATCACACAGCTCGTACCCATGAACCGAATTGCTTTCTTTACCCTGTCGTATTCCCTGGCTCCATAATTAAATCCGATCACCGGCTGCGCGCCATTTGTCAGCCCGGTAACCGGCATCGTGATGATCTCCCGGACAGAATTGATGACCGTCATGACTCCGACGTAAAGATCTCCACCATAACGGGAAAGCATGGCATTACAGACAATCTGGACTGACCCATTCGTTACAGACATGACAAATCCCGAAAGTCCCAGTCCTGTAATTTCCCGGATCAGTTTTACATCCAGCTTCATATCTTTTTTATTCAGCCGGAACAGAACATGATCTCCTCGCAGGAACCAGAATACATAGGCTGCTGATGCTCCCTGAGAAATCACGGTCGCTGCCGCCGCTCCGTATACGCCCATATGAAATCCAAAAATAAAAATCGGATCCAGCACGATATTCAGCACTGCTCCGATCAGGACAGTGAGCATTCCCATCTTTCCAAAGCCCTGGGCATTGATAAAGTTGTTCATGCCAAGGCTGATCATCACAAATAGTGTTCCCACCAGATAGAGAGAAAGATACGCCTGAGCGTATGGATAAGTCTGGTCGCTGGCTCCGAAAAGGTAGAGCATCGGCCTCATGGTGAGATAGCAGAACGCCATCAGGATCACACCCGTTATCAAAAGTAGCGCAAAGGAATTTCCCATAATTTTCTCCGCCCGTTTTACGTCTCCTGCTCCTCTTGCGATCGAACAAAGCGGGGCTCCACCCATTCCAAACAGATTGGAAAAGGCAGTGATCATGGTAATCACCGGAAGTGCCAGTCCGATCCCTGTCAGTGCCTCTGTCGATGCATCCGGGAGGTGTCCGATATAAATCCGATCCACGACGCTGTAAAGCACATTGACAAGCTGAGCCACCGTCATCGGGATCGCCAGGCTCCATATATTTTTCGCTACACTTCCTTTGCTGAAATCATTTTTCGTCTCCAACGTTTATCGCCTCTTTTACTCGTTTCTGCACAACTGCTTCATCTGGTCACACACTTCGCCGCTGTGCGCTTCATCCGTCATCGTGATAATGACATCTCCGGTCTGGATTTTCGTTCTTCCTTTCGGGATCAGTTCCTTCTCTCCCCGCCGGATCGATACAAGCAGGCACGCTTTTGGCCAGCTGACCTCTTTTACCATGCATCCGGTTACAGAAGAACCTTCTGCCACCGAATAATAATCCAGTACCTTTTCTCCTCCTTCTTCCGGCCTCTGCCCATTTTGTCCTTTCAGGATTCTTGCAAGAAGGCTTTCATAAATCGGTTC
This sequence comes from uncultured Sellimonas sp., assembly GCA_963559135.1. GTDB lineage: Bacteria > Bacillota > Clostridia > Lachnospirales > Lachnospiraceae > Sellimonas. Next base: position 12,334 of record CAUWJP010000010.1, on the reverse strand, counting down.
TGACTTTAACATCATGGCCGTAATATAAGCAATGACCGTAACAACAGACAGGGAGAGCATCTGGCTCACAGATCCTGTCAGCTCAAAAATCAGAATGATTCCGGTCATCGGGGCACGTACTACCGCCGTAAAAAATCCTGCCATCGCAAGCAGAATGAAATTGTTGATATATTCTACCGGGACGCCAAACAACTCACTGCATGCTGTTCCGAAAATACAGCCTGCGAACGCACCGAGCACCAGCATCGGGAAAAAGATTCCGCCCGGAACCCCGGCTCCAAAACTCACTGCCGAAAACAGAAACCGCAGAATGAACAGCACGATCAGCGTCTGGAGTATCATCTGTTCATGCGTCATCGTATCGATCAGGCTGTGTCCGTTTCCCAGAATCTCCGGTACCGTAAATCCCAAAATCCCGGCCAGCAGAAATGGAATCATCGCTTTTCTAACCGGTCCCAGAAACGTAGCCTTTTTGTAAAGGCTCTGCACTTTCAAAGTGAACCAGTTATAAAACACACCTAAGACGCCTAAGACCAGTCCCATGACAATGATCAGCCCATAATATCTCTGAGGCAGATTTCCGGCGATATCAAACTGAAACACCGGATCCATCCCCAGCACCTGGGATGTCATATAGTCCGCAACAACTGCCGAGGTCATAGCAGAGATAAACACCGGTGCTGTAAAATTCTTATGAATCTCTTCCATGGTAAACATGACACCTGCAAGAGGTGCCTGAAACGCTGCTGCCATTCCCGCACTGGCACCGCATGTCAAAAGGAACTTCTCCTCCGTCTTTCCACGTTTCAGGACACGTGAGATTCCTTTTCCCGCCATGGCTCCAAGCTGAATGGATGGGCCTTCCCGACCAAGTGCAAGTCCGCCAAACAGTCCCAGGAAGCCGCCCAGAAACTTTGCCGGAAGAATCCGGTACCACCTTTGATCCAGCTTTCCTTCCATCTCACCTTTTAACTGCGGTATGCCGCTGCCCGAAATCATCGGCTCCCACCGGACCAGAAAACCGGTCACAACCGCCATCAGAAGAAGCGCTCCGATCCAAAGTGCCGACCGGATTGGATCTCCTTTGCACATCTCCAAGATCTGCCTCATCCATGTCCCCGCATAATTCAGGCAGATCCGGTACAACAGCACGATGCCTCCTGCCACGGCTCCTACCAGAATTCCTTCCCCAATCATAATAACTGGAAAATCCGCAGATCTGCGGATCGTGTAGGATATATCTTTCTTTTCTCTCATCGTTTCACCCATTTCTTTAGATCACTTTTCTCATAATTTTCAGTATACCATAAAAACAGGGAAGCCGGTCATTTGATTTTAACCAGCTTCCCACTGAAAACACTTGCTACACTTCATTTTCCATAATTCATCTTTGTGACATGCTTAAATACTTTCAAGATATTGCTTTACCGCATCCAAAAATTTTTCTGCTTTTTTATACTGTTCTTCTGCATCACTTCGGGAAACCAAAAAGAAATCAGCATAATCACAGTTATTGCGAATCTGAAAAGCACTGCTTATATATTTGGAATACTCTTTATCAAACTTTCCTGTTTTGACATATTCCTTCTGAAAATAGGCTATTACTCCTGCGTGCTTTGAAAAATCCACTTTATCTAATGCTAGTATGGCTCTGATAGCGGAAAACATCGCATAATAGGATCTTCCAATGGAATCTTTATATTCCCCAGCTTCAAGAAGAACCTGCGCGGAGTGAAGTTTTTCTTTAGCAGTCTGCAAACGGTACTCTACGAGTTCTTTTTGATAATCAGGCACTAAGCTTCACTCCTTCCTGAGCTATATTACGGTAATAAGGTAGTATGTCTTTATAAGCCTCAAATTCACTATAAGGAATTACTGTTGGAGAAATAATAACTTCATAATCTAATTCCAAATCCGAGACTATATCCCAAATCTTCTTTAACTGATCTTGAATCTTCTGCCTTTCTCCTTTTACGATTGCCACAATGTCAATATCCGACTCCGCATTATAGTCTCCTCGCGCATATGAGCCGTATAAATAGATATCACATAAATCCTGATTGTAGATATTACGATAAATTATAACCATTTTCTTCAAAAGTTTTTCGAGATCGTTTTGTGTACACATATGATCTGATCCCCTTTCTGAAATGAACATCTAAATTTGTCTCGCTGAAATCCTATATAGTTATTATACCTGCATCTTAAATTTTAAACAATTCTTTCTTTGAATTCACAAAACAACTATAAAAAATGCTACAACACCTCTCAATAAGGTATTGTAGCATCTTCCTCTAATATCGGAGTGACAGGATTTGAACCTGCGGCCTCTACGTCCCGAACGTAGCGCTCTACCAAGCTGAGCCACACTCCGAAAGCTACGGATAGAGGACTCGAACCTCTACTAACAGAGTCAGAGTCTGCTGTGCTGCCATTACACCAATCCGCATCGCTGCTTTCTGTCTTTCAAAGCGTTTTTTACATATGTTGTTTTCATCGGCAAAAATTGAGTTTTTCCGGTGATCGGAGTGACAGGATTTGAACCTGCGGCCTCTACGTCCCGAACGTAGCGCTCTACCAAGCTGAGCCACACTCCGAAAACTACGGATAGAGGACTCGAACCTCTACTAACAGAGTCAGAGTCTGCTGTGCTGCCATTACACCAATCCGCATCAGCATTTGCCGCATCGCTGTTTTATCAGCGAACAAGACTATTATATCAAAAAATTTTTGATTGTCAACACTTTTTTTCATTTTCTCTTCCACCTTCTTCCAAAGCCTGATATAATACGGGAAACAATGGTTTTTCAGGAGGCGGTTATGAAGCAGTATTTTAAAATCGGAGAAATCTCAAAGCTGTATCAAATCAGTGTGGATACGCTGCGTTACTATGAGGAACTTGGTCTTCTGACACCGAAGCGAAGTGAAAACGGATACCGTCTCTATCGACTCAATGATATCTGGCGTCTGAATGTGATCCGGGATCTTAGGGGGCTTGATTTTCCCATGGAGCGGATCCGGGAATATTTAAATGACCGGAGTATTCAAACGACGGAGCAACTTCTCCAGGATGAGCTGGATGTGATCCGCCAGAAAATCGCAGACCTTACAAAGCTTCAGTCTAATGTGCAGGAGCGCCTTGCGACGATCCAGAAAGCGGAAGAGCAACCTCTTGAGACCGTCACAGAAAAATGGCTTCCAGCGCGGTCCTGTCATATTCTTTACTCCGGCTATCAGAAGGATGAAGAGATGGATGTATTGATGAAACAGCTCTTTAATCTTTCCCAGGACAATCTCTATATTATCGGCAGTAATCACATCGGCTCTCTGCTGCCCGCCGCATCTGCCATGGAGGGAAATTACAGCGACTACGAGGGAGTATTTCTCATTGCCGAAGACGGCCCGTCCATCTTGCCGGAAGGACGTTATCTTTCCTATAGCTACCGAGGAATCACTGCCCACAATGCCGAAGGAATCCCAAAACTTCTCTCCTACGCCGAAGAACATGGACTTAAGGCAGGATCATGGTTTCTGGAACTGCTCTGGGTAGATATCCATCAGTCCGCGGATCCGGATGAACACATCACAGAACTTCAGATTCATGTCACCTAAAAGGACATCCCCTCTTTTGGAGATGTCCTTCTTTAATGATCTTATTTTTTTGCTTCTTCTTTCTTTTTTTCCAGAACGCCCTACAGATTCTTGATGCGCTCTACTGCTGCCTTTGTATTTTCGTAAGTACCAAATGCAGTCAGTCGGAAATATCCTTCTCCGCTTGGTCCGAATCCGGATCCCGGTGTTCCGACAATGCCTGCCTTTGCAAGCAGATAATCAAAGAATTCCCAGGATGTCATATTGTCCGGTGTCTTCAGCCAGATATATGGAGAGTTTACACCTCCAGATACAGTATAACCTGCGTCTTTCAGACCGTCATAGATTGTCTTTGCGTTTCTCATGTAGTAGGCAATCTGCTCTTTTAACTGTGCCTTTCCTGCCTCAGAGTACACTGCTTCTCCTGCTTTCTGTACGATGTACGGTGCACCATTGTACTTGGTTCCGTGACGTCTTGCCCAGAGAGAATGAAGCATTACATCGCCGCATTTAAGATCCTTCGGAATCACTGTGGCTCCAAGACGCACTCCTGTAAATCCGGCATTTTTTGAAAAACTGCGCAGCTCGATAGCACAGGTTCTTGCGCCTTCGCACTCGTAAATGGTATGCGGTACGTTGTCCTCAGAAATATATGCCTCGTATGCCGCGTCGTAAATGATGACAGATCCGTTTTTATTTGCGTAATCTACCCACTCCTGAAGCTGGTCTTTCGTAATGGCAGATCCGGTCGGATTGTTCGGGAAGCACAGATAAATCAGATCCGGCACTTCCTTTGGAAGTTCCGGAACAAATCCGTTTTCTGCCGTACACGGCATATAAATCACATCGCTCCAGATTTCGGACTTTGGATCATAGGTTCCGGTACGTCCTGCCATAACATTCGTATCCACATATACCGGGTATACCGGATCACAGACAGCGATTTTATTATCCTGGTCAAAAATCTCCTGAATGTTTCCGGAATCTCCCTTTGCTCCGTCGGAGATAAAGATTTCGTCTGCATAGATCTCGCAGCCTCTTGCCTCATAATCATTCTTTGCCATTGCACTTCTCAGAAACTCATAGCCAAGATCCGGTGCGTATCCGTGAAATGTCTCTGCGTGTGCCATTTCATCTACCGCCTTGTGCAGTGCATCAATCACCGCCGGTGCCAGCGGCTGTGTCACGTCACCGATTCCAAGACGGATGATGGATTTGTCCGGATTTGCTTCTGTATATGCCGCTACCTTTTTTGCAATATTTGAAAAGAGATAGCTTCCTGGAAGTTTCAGATAATTTTCATTAATTTTAAACATACCTTGTCTCCTTCTCTTTATTTCTTTAATGTATTAAACTCATGCCGCGTCTATCATAACACATTTCAAGAAACACGTAAAGGAGATTTTCCAGATCCGTAGTACAATTTCGTACTACGCTCGTTATTTCCGGCTATGCGATGCTTCCAGGATACTCTCCTTCACATACAAACCGACACCCTCCAGTCAAGTACATTCCCTCCATCTTTCTCCATTCTACTTCCAGCATACCGCCCGGCATTTCGATATTGACTTTTTCCTTTGTCCGCTCGGTCCGGATGGCCGCAGCAGCAGCTGCACATGCCCCGCTTCCGCAGGAAAGCGTCTCCTTGCTTCCTCTCTCCCACACACGGATCTTCATTCCGGTTTCGGAATATACCTGCACCAGTTCCACATTGATCCCGTCCGGAAAATCCGAATGGGTACTGATCGTCTCCGCTTTTTTCATATCCCAGTTCTTCCAGCTTCCCTCCTCCGGCTCCATAAAGATGACAGCATGGGGATTTCCCATGGAAACAAGTATCATCTCCGTCTTTCGGCCCTCCATCGAGATCACATGAGGCTCTTCCTCAATGACCGGGAAGCCCATGTCGACTGTTGCCTTCCCGGAGTCCTCCAGAATCCGAACGGTATGGATCCCACTGTCGGTTTCCACCGCGATCTTCTCTTTCCGGATCTTTTTATAATCATAAAGATATCTTGCCACACAGCGGACACCGTTTCCGCACATGGTTCCTCTGGAACCGTCCGCATTATACATTTCCATCCGGCAGTCTGCCGTATCGGACGGACAGATCAGAATCATGCCGTCCGCGCCGACGCCAAAATGCCGGTCACTGATTTTTCTTGCAAGGGTCTGGGGACTTGTAATCTGCTCTTTTTCCTGATCCACATAGATATAGTCATTTCCGCAGCCCTCCATTTTTACAAAATGCATCTGCACACATTCCTCCTGTTGTTTTCTGGTATTGTATGAAGAAAGGCGGCATTTTATGTCATCCGGGGAATCTGTCTTCCTTTTACATCCATGTGGTAATTTTCCCGAAATATCATCTCCGAAACCGGAACGATCTCATATCCCTTTTCCTCTGTTTTTTCAATCAGCTCTTTTAACGCTTCTTTTGTATGCTTCGCTTCGCTGTTCAGGCGTATGATAGCTCCATTTCGGAACTCTTCACTCTCAAAGACCTCCCGGATCAGGCTGTTTTTCCCATAGTTTTTCCAGTCCTGGGAATCGACTGACCAGCAGATCGTAAAAAAACCTTCCTCCACAGCAGTCCGGATCAAAGTGTCGCTGTATCTTCCATAGGGAGGACGAAACAGTTCCATGGAAATCTCTGCCTCTTCTGCTGCTTTTTTCGCTTCCTGTAGTTCCGTCCTGATTTTCTCGGCCGGCTGTTCCGACAGATTTTCATGGCTGGCTCCCATCGTTCCGATATCATGCCCTTCCTCTTTCATTCTTCTGATCAGATCCGGATGATCCCTCATCCATCCGACGGTCACAAAAAAAGAGGCGCGTATTTTCTCTTCTTTTAATATGTCCAGGATCTCTCCTGTCTTTTCCTCTCCCCAGGCCGTCTCAAAGGTCAGAGCCATTTGTTTTTCCTCCGTCTCCACAGAACAGATGGGCATCTCATGACCGTTGACGCTGTTTCCGACGGTGGTATATTCTCTTACATACCAGATCCCTCCCGCCAGCAAAAAGCAGGCCGCCGAGGCAAAAAGGATGTATTTTTTCCACGATTCTTTCTGAAAAAACATAAAAAAACTCCGGAGCATCTATTGTTCTTATAGTATATGCTCCGAAGTTTTCTTTTACGCATTTACCAGATTCCCAGGAAATGCTGTATCATAAGGCTGACTCCTGCAATTCCGATCCAGCAGCAAAGCCCCATGAAAATCGGCTTCCCGCCTGTTTTGACCAGCTTCACCAAATTGGTATTAAAACCGATAGCGGCCATCGCCATGATGATAAAAAACTTGCTTAGTTCCTTGATCGGCGCAGTCACCGATACCGGGAGTGAAAATACCGTTGTGATGATGGAAGCAAGAATGAAAAACAGGATGAAAAATGGAAAGATCTTTTTCAGATCAAAGGTTCCTCCTGCCTGTTCTCCGCTTTTCTTTGCTTTTCGCATCTGTAAGATGGAGAGAACCAGGGTGATCGGAATGATCGCAAGGGTTCTTGTCAGCTTGACAATCGTCGCCGCATCCAGCGTATTGCTTCCGTGAATACCATCCCAGGCCGCTGCTGCCGCTGTCACGGAAGAGGTATCATTAATCGCCGTCCCGGCAAAGAGGCCGAATCCCTCATTGCTCAGTCCCAGAATGGCTCCAAGTTTCGGGAAAATCAGCGCCGCAATCACATTAAAGAGAAAGATGACGGAGATCGACTGGGCAATCTCCTCATCGTCCGCGTCAATGACCGGTGCCGTCGCTGCAATAGCTGAACCGCCGCAGATGCTGGATCCTACCCCGACCAAGGTGGAAATTTGGGACGGAATCCGCATGACCTTGTGAAGTACAAAGGCAATCACAAGGGAAGTGGTGATCGTCGCAATAATAATCGGAAGAGACTGTCGGCCTTTTTCCAGAATGTCCGTCAGATTCATTCCAAATCCAAGTAAGATTACTGCGTACTGTAAAATCTTCTTGGATGTAAACTTGATTCCCGGCTGAAGGGGCTCGCTCTTTTTAATAATCATCGCAAGGCACATCCCGATCAGAATCGCAAACACCGGCCCTCCGACCACCTCAAACTGCTTTCCAAGCAGGAATGCCGGGATGGAAATCAGCAGACAGAACAAAATACCTTTATAAGATTCCTGAATTGTTTTCATGATTGTTTCCTCTCTTTCCCATTTCTGCAAGTAATCATACCAGAGGAAATGAATTATGAAAAATTATATATATTTATTTTTTCATAAATATATGTTATGATCAAAAAGAAAGGAGGAGAGAACAATGTTGGATTTCCGTATTTATACATTTTTAGAAGTCTGTAAGTACATGAATTTCACAAAGGCTGCCGAGGCGCTTCATATCACACAGCCTGCTGTGTCGCAGCACATTCGTTATATCGAAGAATATTATCAGACAAGGCTCTTTACGTTTCAGGGCAAAAAGCCGGTTCTGACCGAGGCCGGAGAATATCTGCTCCACGCCTTTACGACTTTGAGCCATGACCAGGTTTACCTGAAGGAACAACTCCTTTCCATGCAGAAAAAAAAGCCGGCCCTGATCTTTGGGGCGACTCTTACGATTGGTGAATATGTCATGCCACGGTTTCTGATCGAATATCAGATGCGTCATCCTGACACCGTCCTGACCATGATCACCGCAAACACCCACGAGCTGCTTGACCGCATCTCAGACGGTGAGATCGATTTTGCCATTGTAGAAGGATATTTTGACAAAACCCAGTACGACTACCTGACGTTTTCCTCAGAGCCTTACATTGCCGTTGCGGGTGCACCGCTTTTTGGTGACGGACATCCCCGCTCTCTTCTCGATCTTCTGGATCAGAAGCTTCTTGTACGGGAGCCCGGCTCCGGTACCAGAGAGATTCTGGAAAAGCATCTGGAGGCGCGCAATCTTTCCATCCACGATTTTTCCGGCGTCTCCGAGATCGGAAATATTTCTGCACTGAAATCCATTGTTTCAGCCGGACTTGGTATCACATTTTTGTACCAGTCTGCCGCAGCGGAAGAGCTTGAGAACGGCACACTGTTTGACATCACGCCGGAAGATTTCTCTATTATGCATGATTTTACCCTGATATGGCAAAAGGGAAGCATGTTTGCTTCCCGTTACCGTACTATTTTTGAAGAATGGAAGGAATAGTTATGAAACTGCCAGTTACTCCTCAAAGCATAAAACGCTGCTTGAAAATAATTTTGGGAAATTTCCTGATTACCGGGGCATATGCCTTTATTACCGTCCCAAACGAGATCGTAAACGGCGGTGTTACAAGTTTTTCCATGATTCTTGGAAACCTGATTTCTATCGACTTGACTTACCTTGTAGATTTTTTTACAATCCTGCTTCTGATCTTATGTTATATCTTTCTTGGAAAGAAATTTTTTACAGGAACCGTATTCAGCTGTTTTTGTTATCTCATCCTGTTTTCGGTCCTGCATGGCTTTGGATGTTCCATCCTTGTTCATCCGGTCATCGGTATGGTTCTGGCCGGATTCCTTGTAGGTATCGGATATTATTTCTGTATCAGTTCCGAATCCACGGCTGTCGGCTTTGATGTCATTGCATTGATTCTGAACAAAAAAAATCCGAAAATCAATATCGCACTTACTATGTATCTCATTAATACGTGCGTACTGCTTTTCGGACTTCTATCTTATGGAATCATATCCGTCCTAACCGGGATCGGTTTTACTGCTCTTCAGTCTCTAACGCTGAATTGCTTTTTGAAAAAGAAAGGGTAATAGCTGTTCCTTTTCCAACCTCACTGTCAGTTCCAATATGAATATTGTGGATGACCGCTCCATGTTTGACGATGGAAAGACCAAGTCCTGTGCCTCCCGTCTCCTTGGAGTGGCTCTTATCCACCCGGTAGAAACGTTCGAAGATCCGCTCCTGTTCTTCCTTCGGAATTCCAATTCCGGTATCTTTGACGATGATCTTCGGTCCACTTAATGTATTGCCGACCCAGACATGTACCTGTCCCCCCGGCTTATTATATTTGATTGCATTTTCACACAGATTCCATACCATCTCGTCCAGAACCCGGTACACTCCTTCATACTCAACTTTTTCCCCACTAAGATCCAGTAAAACATGATGACGGTGAGCCATATTTTCCAGACGCATCAGGACATCCTCACAGATACTGTAAAGATCCACCTTTTCTTTCTCCAGTCCCACACCGCCTTCATCCAGCTTGGAAAGCTTGATGATATCTTCCACAAGCACAATCAGCCGGCTTGCCTCCTTATAAATCCGCTCCGCGAATCCCGGTACATCCTCCTGCTTTACAAGCCCGCTTTTCATAATCTCAGCATAGCCGGAAATAGATGTCAACGGAGTCTTCAGCTCATGAGAAACATTGGCCGAAAACTCTTTTCGCATCTGCTCATTTTTTTCTTTTTCTTTTTTCTGGTTCTCCATGCTGAGCAAAAGCGGCGTCAGTTCTTCATAGACATCATTATCGATCGGATGTTCCAGATCCAGCTCATTGATCGGCTGTACGAGACGATTCGCCACCCATTTGGAAAGTCTCCATGCAATAATTACAAGAGCAAGACCGATTCCAAACATATAAGGAAGAATCCTTACTGCCGTGCTGCTTACACCGTCCATGGACTTTGCAACCCGAAGAACCGTCCCGTCATCCAGAAGCGTGGCATAGTAATACAATTCCTGCCCTACGGTCTCGGACATACGCTTATCCTGTCCCTCACCATCCGCAAGCGCTTCTTTGACTTCCTTTCTCTGGGCATGATTTTCATCCTTGCTGTCGATCCCCTGGGAATCATATAACACATTCCCCTCCTGATCGATCTGCGTCACCCTTGTATCCGTATTGACGTCATCCATCTCCTGCAGATATCCACTTCCCAGAAGGTTGATAGCCTCCTTGATATAGGCCGCCTCCTGTCTTGCGTCCTGCCGCATGATCCGATATGTCTGGCTGTAGACAATCCCGATAATAAACGCATAGGATGCCAGGAGCGTCAACACGATGATAAACACCATATTTCTCTGGATCTTGTTTCTCATACTTCCTCCTGATCCTCCGTGATCCGGTAACCGACACCTCGTACAGTCTCGATTTCTTCTCCCGCTTTTCCAAGCTTCTGGCGCAGCGTCCGGATATGTACGTCAACCGTACGCGTCTCGCCGTCGAAATCATATCCCCAGATTTCTTCAAGAAGCCGGTCTCTTGTCAGGACAATACCTTTATTATGCATCAGCCTTTTAAGCATCTCATATTCTTTCAGTGTCAGATTAACATGTACTCCGTCCACAAGGACTTCATGTTTCTTCTCATTTAAGACGATCAGACCCGCTTTGAGAACCTCGACCTCTTCTTTTTTCTTCGTCCGCCGCAAAACTGCCTTGATTCTTGAGACAAGTTCCATCATTCCAAACGGCTTGGTCACATAATCATCCGCACCGGCATCCAATCCGGATACCTTGTCGTACTCTGTTCCCTTGGCCGTCACCATGATGACCGGAATGTCTTTCGTCTTTTTATTGTTTTTCAGCTTTTTCAGAATGGTCAGTCCATCCTCTCCAGGCAGCATGATATCAAGCAAAATAAGCTCTGGCAGCCGTTCTGCCAAAGCTTTAAAAAACACTTCACCGTCTTCAAATCCTTCCGCTTCCATGCCTGTACTTGATAATGTGTATACTACCAGTTCTCTAATATTCCTGTCGTCTTCTACACAAAAAATCATTTCGTCTCTCCTGAATTTCTGTTTTCGTGAACTTCTGTAGCAATGCGGTGATTTCCGGTGATGGAGAACTCTACCCATTCTGCAATATTGGTTGCATGGTCTCCGATTCTTTCCAGATACTTCGCAACCATGATGAGGTCTACTGCTGCTTCGCCGCCATCGTTGCCTTCTTTGGTAATATAATCGATGATTTCCTGTCTGATCTTGTCAAAAAGTCTGTCTACTTCATCATCCGCGGTCATAACCTTTTTGGCCAGCATCATGTTCTGCTCTACGTACGCCCGTACACTTTCTCTGACCATTTTAGCCGCTGCTTGTGCCATCACACCAATGTCTTTATTATTCTTTTCTACTTTCATATCTGTGGAAAGCAGAATCTCTGCGATGTCAGAAGCCTGATCTCCGATACGTTCCATATCTGTGATCATCTTCAGAGCCGCTGAAATCTGGCGCAGATCCCTTGCCACCGGTTGCTGCTGGAGAAGCAGTTTCAGACAAAGTCTCTCGATATCCTTCTCAGCCTGATCGATCTCCTCATCAGCCTGAATGACTTCTCTTGCCTGCTCTTCCTTTCCTTCCAGTATCGCTTCTGTCGCTTTTGTGATTGCGACCTCACAGAGCTCGCCCATCGTTGTGAGCTGCTCTTTTAATGAGTCAAGCTGCATATCGAATTTGTTTCTCATATTTAGCCGAACCTCCCTGTGATATAATCTTCTGTTCTCTTATCTGATGGTATAGAGAATAATTTTTCCGTGTTGTTGTACTCAATCATTTCTCCCAGAAGGAAAAATGCTGTATTATCGGAAATTCGTACTGCTTGCTGCATATTGTGTGTTACCATAGCAATAGTATAATCTTTTTTCAGATCTGCTGCAAGGTCTTCAATTTTAGAAGTAGAAATCGAGTCCAGCGCGGAGGTCGGTTCATCCACCATTTCTAGTAGGGTACCCTCAACTCCTTGTAAACACTGGGCTGTACGGCGTATAATTGAGTGTTTTGTGTACTCTTTTA
>CAUWJP010000009.1:0-86362 GCA_963559135.1 uncultured Sellimonas sp. | reverse complement strand
TTTTCTGCTTCCAGTTTTCTTTTTTATTCTGCTGTTACCGTATCAGCATAGCATCGCCAAAGCTAAAGAACCGATAGCGTTCTTTTACTGCTTCTTCATATGCATGAAGTACATGCTCTCTTCCTGCCAGCGCGCTGACCAACATGATCAGAGTTGACTCCGGGAGATGGAAGTTCGTCAAAAGGCAGTCCAACACCTTGAACTGGTATCCCGGATAAATAAAAATCTCGGTCCATCCACTACATTCTGTCAGTGTTCCATCCGGTTTTGCCGCCGATTCTACGGTCCGGCAACTCGTCGTTCCTACACAGATGACCCGATGTCCTTCCCGTTTTGCCCGGTTGATTTTCTCTGCTTCGGAAGCCTCAATTCGGTAGAACTCCGAATGCATATGGTGTTCCTGTATATTTTCCACTTTCACCGGCCGGAAAGTTCCAAGACCAACATGGAGCGTTACATGAGCGATCTCCACACCACTTTCTTTGATCTCTTCCAGAAGCTCTGGCGTGAAATGAAGTCCTGCCGTCGGGGCAGCCGCGGACCCGCTGTGTTTTGCATACACGGTCTGATAGCGGTTTTTGTCCTCCAGCTGATGTGTAATATACGGCGGAAGCGGCATCTGCCCAAGCTGATCCAGAATCTCCTCAAAGATTCCTTCGTAGGAAAACTGAATCAGACGGTTTCCCTCATCTACTACGTCAATAACTTCTCCAACGAGAAGCCCTTCTCCAAAACTGATTTTCGTTCCCGGCTTTGCCTTTTTGCCAGGTTTTACAAGGGTTTCCCAGATGTCATTTTCTTTTCTCTTTAAAAGCAGGATCTCGATCTTTGCATTCGTTCCCACTTTAGACCCGATCAGGCGGGCTGGAATGACCTTAGTGTCATTGATGACCAGGCAGTCTCCCGGTTCAAGATATTCCTTGATATCCCGGAAGGTTCTGTGCTCAATTTCACCAGACTCCTTGTCAAGGACAAGAAGTCTGGATCCGGAGCGGTCTTCCAACGGGTCCTGAGCGATCAGTTCCTGCGGCAGTTCAAAATAAAAGTCTTCTTTTTTCATCATGATGCCAGTTCCTCTTTACTGTCTCAGTTCGATACCCATGCTTTCCAAACCATTGAGGATTTTCTTCATGGCTTTCGTCACGTCAGCTTCCTCAAGGGTTCTGTCTTTTGCACGGAATACAATCGAATATGCGATGGATTTGTATCCTTCTTTAATCTGTGCACCTTCGTACAAGTCAAACAGATTATAGCTTTCCAGAATGTCTCCGCCTCTCTGCTCGATCATTGCTTCAATCTGACCTGCAAGAATTTCTTTTGGAACTACCATACTGATATCTCTTGTCACAGCCGGGAATTTTGCAATTCCACTGTATTTGCGGTCAAATGTTGCGTGCGCAACCACTTCCGGCATATCGATGACTGCAACGTATGCGCGTCCTCCAATACCGTAATTGTCCGCAACTTCCGGATGAACTTCTCCAAGATATCCGACTACAGTTCCTTCATAGACAATATTTGCCTGGCGTCCCGGATGCAGGAAGGATTTGCCTGCATTTGGATCATACTGTTCTTTTTTGCGCATACCGATCTTTTCAAAGAATTCTTCCACAACACCTTTCATGCTGAAGAAATCGCCTTCTCCATACATTCCAAGTGTAAACTGCATCCGCTCTTCCGGAAGTTCGGTAAGAGGCAGTGATTTTGGAAGATAAATATTTCCAAGCTCATAAAGCCTTACATCTTTGTTTCTCCGGTTATAGTTGGTTGCAAGGGAGGTCAACATTCCATTCAGGGAAATGGTACGCATAATGCTGTAATCCTCTCCAAGCGGATTGGAAATCTGGATTGCCTGACGTTCCGGCGCATCCTCCGGAAGCAGAAGTCTATCAAATACTTTCGGGCTTTCAAAAGAATATGTCATGCCCTGGCTGAATCCGCAGAACTCTGCAATTTCTCTTGCGGAAGCCTCGATTCTCTGCTTGAAGGAAAGTTTTCCTGTTGTTGCCTCTCCTTTTGGAAGTGTGGTCGGAATATTGTCATAGCCGTAGAATCTTGCCACTTCCTCTGCCAGATCCGCAATGCGGAAAATATCATGACGGAATGTTGGAGCCACGATCTCGTTTGTCTTTTCATCGTAGGCAAGTTCTACTTTTGCAAGGTAGCCAAGCATTTCTTCTTTGGAAATCTCTGTTCCAAGAAGACGATTGATGGCATCTGCGTCAAATGGAACACGGACAGGCTCTTTCACCTTTCCATATACATCCACGATTCCTCCGACCACTTCACCTGCGCCCATCTCTTCTACAAGCTGACATGCACGGTTAATCGCTGCTTTTGCATTGTTCGGATCCAGTCCTTTTTCAAATTTTCCGGATGCATCGGTACGCAGACCTACACGTTTGCTGGACTTCCGGATATTCGTTCCGTCAAAGCATGCTGCCTCAAATAGAACGGTATGTACATGGTCTGTAATCATGGAGTTTTCTCCTCCCATGATTCCGGCAATTCCGATAGATTTTTCACCATCACAGATCATCAGCACATCTTTATCGAGATGTCTCTCCTGACCGTCCAGTGTCGTGAATGCCTCGCCATCTTCCGCGTTTCTGACAATAATTTCTTTTCCAGCGATTGTATCCAGATCGTAAGCGTGCATCGGCTGTCCATACTCTTCCATCACGTAATTTGTGATATCGACAAGATTGTTGATCGGGCGGATTCCGACAGATGCAAGTCTTCTCTGCATCCACTTCGGAGACGGTCCGATTTTAATATTTTTTACGACTCTTGCACAGTATCTGGAGCAAAGGTCCTGATTCTTTACAGTTACTTTGATATAGTCAGAAGCATTCTCCTCATTTCCGGTCTCTTTGACAACCGGCGGATAGAAGCTCTTTCCGAATGTTGCCGCTGCTTCTCTTGCAATTCCAATCACGCTGAAGCAGTCCACACGGTTGGATGTTACTTCATATTCAAATACCGCATCGTGAAGTCCCAACACCTCAATGGCGTCCGCACCGACTTCCACATCATCCGGGAAAATATAGATTCCGTTTTCCGGTGCTTCCGGATACATTTCTTTTGTAGAACCAAGTTCTTCGATAGAGCACATCATACCGTAGCTGTCCACGCCGCGCAGTTTTCCGGCTTTGATCTCAATTCCGCCTTTTGTTCTGCTTCCATCGTGTCCGCCTGCTACACGTCCTCCCACGAGAACAACCGGTACCTTCTGTCCTTCTTCCACATTCGGCGCTCCGGTTACGATCCGGATTGTCTCGCTTCCGATATTCACCTGGCAGATAACCAGCTTATCCGCATCCGGATGCTTTTCGATCTTCTCAATCTGTCCTACCACGATCTTGTCCAGATCTTCATCCATCTTTTCATATCCCTCTACTTTAGTTCCGGACAGTGTCATGGCGTCTGTGTATTCCTGCTCTGTCACGTCCAGATCCGGGACATATGCTTTAATCCATGATAATGATGTATTCATGATCTTTTTTCCTCCCTTATCTTAGAACTGCTTTAAAAATCTGATGTCGTTTTCGTACAGCAGTCTCATGTCATCGATCTCATATTTCAGAAGGGCAATTCGCTCAAGCCCTACACCGAATGCGAAACCGGTATATTCATCCGGGTCAATTCCACACATTTCCAGCACGTGCGGATGTACCATTCCGCAGCCAAGGATCTCGATCCATCCGGATCCCTTACAGAAACGGCAGCCCTTTCCTCCACACTTGAAACATGTCACATCCACTTCGGCGCTTGGCTCTGTGAATGGGAAATGATGCGGACGGAATTTCGTCTTTGTCTCCGGTCCGAACATCTCTTTCGCGAAAACTTCCAGCGTTCCTTTCAGATCCGCAAAAGAAACATTTTTATCTACAACAAGTCCTTCGATCTGATGGAAGGACGGAGAATGCGTTGCATCCACCTCGTCAGAACGGAATACCCTTCCAGGAGAGATCATACGGATCGGAAGTTTTCCCTGCTCCATGACACGCGCCTGTACTGGGGAAGTCTGGGTTCTGAGCACAATGTCCTTATTGATATAAAATGTATCCTGCTCATCTTTTGCCGGATGATCCGCCGGGATGTTGAGCTTTTCAAAGTTATAGAGATCGTATTCGATCTCCGGTCCTTCAATTACTTCATATCCCATTCCGATGAAGATCCTCTCCACCTCTTCCTGCGCGATTGTGTTCGGATGACGATGTCCCACTACATTTTTTTTGGATGGAAGCGTAACGTCGATCACTTCGGCTTTTAATTTTTCTTCCCGGATCTTTGCATCCATCTTTTTCTTTGTCTCATCCAAAAGTCCCTCTATTTCCTGGCGGACTTCATTGACCATCTGTCCGACTTTCGGACGTTCCTCTGCTGCTACATCTTTCATTCCTTTGAGAACTGCTGTCAGTTCTCCTTTTTTACCTAAAAACCTGACACGTACATCATTTAATTTTTCCGGCATATCGGCAGACTGGATCTGCTTTAATGCTTCTTCTTTGATGCTCTGAAGCTTTTCTTTCATGATTTTCCTCCTTAGCTTAAATAAAAAAACTCCGTCCCCAAAAGGGACGGAGAATCAATCCGCGGTACCACCCTGATTCCTGCCGTAAAAAAGACAGGCTCTCTTGTATGCGTAACGTGCACTACACGTCATTTCTTACTCTCTGTTCAGAAATGCAGCTCCTGTGGGAAATTCGTCATATCTGTCAAGTCGAAAGGAGCTTCCAGCCTGCGGCTCCTTCTCTCTGGCGGAGATCAGATATCCTACTGACACATTCACAGCCTTTATTATATCTTCTTTATTTTAAACATCCCACTTCCCTTTGTCAAGTCCGGAACTTTCGAAAACTGCTTTAAATCCGGCACTTTGGGCATCTTTTTTAAAACAAACTGTGCTCTTTTACAAGAAGCAACTTTTTACGATGTCCCCTTACTGACTCCTCCAGAATAAAAGTGTGCGTCTGCTTTCATTCAAACTTTATCCAGATTATCTTTAAAAATGGTAATATTGATCACACCGCCGAACAGAATCATGTACATACAGAAGTACAGCCAGAGCATGACGAGTACAATGGTTGTCAGGCTTCCATACATAGTGGAAAATCCTTCAAAAATATCCAGGTATACGGAGAAAATCAAGGAGATAATCTGCCAGCCGATTGCACTAAAGACCGATCCGGGAATCTGATGTTTCCATTTAGTTTTGATCTTCACATCCGGAAGGAAGCGGTACAAAAGCATACAGAAGAGCATCATCACTCCGACGGTCAGGGAAGTACGGATACGGATCAGAAATTCGACTGCTTTTTGCAGTACCGGTACGTTCATCTCTACGAAGATGCTGATCCGGTTGCCGAATACGGCGAGCAGCAGGCAAGAAATAATGACCAGAAGGAACAGCAGTGTGTAAACAGATGACCGCAGTCTCAGGTAAACATAGTTTCTTGTCTCCTTGCTCTGATAGATGCAGTTTAGCCCTGATGTAATCGCAAGCACCCCTCTTCCTGCCGACCACAACGCAACAAGGATCGTCACCGGAATGATCGCCTTAGACTGGCTGTATACTTCATTGATGATGGAGATCAGAAAGGGTGTGACTGTCTTCGGAAAGACCTCTGTAACCGCTTTCATCACATCGCCTTTTGTCAGCGGTGTATACTGCACCATCGTCATCAGAAGCAGGATAATCGGGATCAGAGACAGGACAAAGAAAAACGCCGACTGAGCAGCATATGCACCTACATGACTCTGTGCCGCCCGATCCAATATTCTCATAATTCTGTCCCACTGTTTCTTGATCATACCCCACCTCATCTCATCTTTATCCTGTTATCATACCATCAATCCGCCGTAATTTCCACACCATCATAAAACATTCTAAGGATTGTTTTATAATCTTTCCCTTTTTTGGCCATTTCATTCGCCCCGTTCTGGCTCATTCCGATTCCGTGTCCGTATCCGCCTCCTTCAATATGAAAACTTTCCCCTTGTTTTTCTATTGTAAAGAAGGCGCTTGGCAGCAATTTGGCAGATGCTGCTTTTGTCCCGTCCTGTTTCTGGATTTCATAGCCACTTCCGCCAAGCGCACTACGAATTTTATTTTCTGTCCGGATCACAGCGTTCCCCTTTGATCCGGTAACTTTCATCTCCAGTGCCACATCTCCTTCACCTCGCTTTGTAATTTCAATCTGCGAGATGGTTCCAACATCCTGTCCTGTGTTCAGCCCAAAGAGATTGGAAATGGTTTCAACTGGAATATCGCAGCTCCATGAAAACCACGGAAGATCTTTTTCATAACAGGTTCCATTTTCCTCTACCTTAGTTCCTTTGAGATAGGAATTGGCCTCTGTAACCTTCGTACCCCATGCCTCCACGCTGGTCGTTCTTCCGCAGGAGGTGGAAAAATAATATGCTTTCACAACAGTGCCATTATATTTCAGTTTTTCTCCCCTTGTTTCATCTACCGCAGTAATCGTCTTTTCCTGCTCGGCAGAATTACCGTAAACCTGATAGGCTGTACTGTCATCTACATTGGCTTTGTATTCCGGATATGCCTGCCCCTCCATATGACAGTAAGCGTAGCTTCTTGCACAGACCGCCTGTGCCTTTAATGCTTCACCCTCATAGGAAGCCGGCATCTCGCTCGGCACTACCGCATACAGATATTCTTCCAGTGGAAGCTCATTGATAACGGCAATTCCCTGCGCAGTGGAAAACAATTCCAGTTCTCCCCGGTAGGAAGGCACTCCATACCCACGCTTCAGACTGGAGATTGTAATTTTATCTCCGCCTTTTTTCGGTTTAACCCGGATAGTTCCTCCCTCAAACAACGGATCATCCGGCGCGATCGTCGCAGTCTCGCCTCCCTTAGTTTCCCGCTTCGCCTCAGCCCCTTCCAAAACAAGTCCTCCCTCGGCCGATACAGATACATTCGGATGCACTTCATCCGCATATCCTCCGGTCTTCAAAAGGACTCGTATGACTGTTCCATCCTGATCCTCTTGTCCCTGTTGCTCCTCCTGTTTCTTCTCTTTTGTCTCTTCTTTTTTTGTAGCTGTATTCTTCCCCGGCTCTGATTCATATCCACCTGAAATCATATGTATCAATCCTACACATAAAAAAAGACTCAGAATAATCCCGCCAAAATAATATAAAAAATTTCCTTCCCAATGTTTTTTCATCTTACGCACCTTGTCCGCCCACATTTATCCTAATGTATGTCTCATCTGATTTTTATATGAATGTTTCCGTACTGCCTCCCTTTTGAACCCCTGCTTACTAAGCACGACGGAATCCAAAATTCCTTCCGTAAAACTTCCGGTACAAAGTAAAAAGCAGCCGTATCACGACTGCTCTTTCTCTTTCGTATGTACCCCCAAAATGCCGACTCCTGTATTTTGACTCCTAGCAGTCCGCTAGGTGGGCAACCGCATCTGCTTTTCTGCCTTCCACTGATATGATGAGGCCTGACATATTACAGAGATAATAGGAATCCCGTTTAAAGTATTGTAGGTTCAAAATTACAAGAGTTATCGAACATTTCAGGTTAAATTTATTATAACGTATCCGCTTTCATCTTTCAATATATATTTAGAATCCTTTTCCGAAGACGAAGATAAATTTCTGGAAAATTCCTTTTTGGGCCAGACTCTTCTCCCGTACAGAAGTACAGAGTTTCTCCAGTTCTTTGATCTCTCTTTTCTGGGGTTCTCCGTTTCCAAACGCCACCTCCAGTACCCGTACAATGATTTTTCTGCTTTTTTGACCGGAAATATGATAGGTTTCTTTCAGAATCCTGCAAATCTCTTTCTCATCCTCCGGAATCGGTTTCTTTCTGTCATACTCCAACATCTGATAAAGAATCCGGTACAGCCTCAAATATGTTTTCTGAAGATCCTTCTGCATACGGATACTTCTCCACTTCCTTTTATGAGCAAGCAAAAGGCAAAGGAATATAGAGACAACTGTTGCCGGTAATATCCAGTTCCTGCCTGAAAATATTCCTTCCCTCTCTCCAGTTCCGTTTTGATTATCTGATGACTGTCCTGTTCCTTCCTGAGTGTGTGGCTGCGGATCCTGCGGCGACGTCTGCTGAGACTGAGAATCCGACTCCGGCGTCTGCGTATCTGGTGGCTGCGGATCCGTCTCTCCCACTACACTTACAGGCCCGTCCATCACTTCTCCTCCTGCCGAATTCTGCCGATATGCAGGTGTCATCTCTGCCGGAAGCCACCCGCATCCTTCTACATAGACCTCCGCCCAGGCATGAGCTGTACTGTCATCCAGTTCCGCTCGATAAGTCCCGTCTTCTGTCTCCTCAAACTCTGACGGCCTTGCAATATATCCGGAAACAAACCGTGCCGGAATCCCGTTCATCCGCAGGAAGAGTACCCCTGCCGAGGCAAAGTGGACACAGTATCCCTGCTGGTTCTCTTCCAGAAAATAGTCTGCAAAATCTTCTCCATCCGGCGTCTTTCCCGGACTTTTCGTATACTCTGCAAAAGTCCCCAGATAATCGGCCACTTCACGAACCGTACTGCGCAGCGTGCGTCCCTGAAGACTCTGAGCTGTATCCGCCCATTTTTCACGAAATTCCCCAGGCACCTGCAAATAAGTTTCATTGACGAATTCTGTATAGGTTTCCACATCCTCATTCTGATCATATTCCACATCTTCCGGGCTTCTCTCCATATCTCCGATATCTCCTGTCAGAACGGCTTCCACCGAATAACTTCTTCTCTTGCCTTCCACGAAAGTATCCCCGTAAAAATCATCCGTCTGACTGTTTTTATACGGCAGATACCGATACGCCCTGCTTGCGTCTCTTCTTGTAATTTCCGCGGTCACGCTCTGGTATCCCAGCCAGTCCTTGTTTCTCCGTGCTGTCTCATATTCTGCAGTTTTCACCCTGCTGATCTCTTCCTCGGAAAGTCCGCCTGTTTCCCGGGATTTCACCCATCGGTTGTCACGATAATCTGTTCCGATATATCCTTGAAGATAGACAGGGGCTTCCGGCCTCTCTGAAAGAGTCACCTCAAGCTGTATCTCTCCGCTTTCCGCCATTTCATCGAAGATCCCAAGCTTCCCATCTGATATTCCGCCATATGCAGTCCGCGCAACGAAATCCTCAATCCGATCCTGCCATGCTGTCGGATCCTCAAAAAAGGTTTCCATCTGTTGTTTTGGAATCAGCACGCCGACTGCCAGAGACGCAACGGCCGCAATAACAAGCGGACGTTTTGCACTGACCGGACTTGCCATCACAAGGCAAAGCACTGCACATCCAAGCAATGCCGCTCCCGCCGTCCGGATCGTCATTCCGGTAAAAAACGGGAATAAAAAGACGGCCGCATAAAGAAATATCACAGCTACTCTCAGTTTCCGGACAGATCCTGCCAGCACACAGACTGCCAGAAACAGGCCACAAAGCGCCAGAAGCCCCGCCGCCATGGTTTCTTCATCCATCTGAATCTGTACTGTACTTTGTATTTCTTGGAAATACTGCTGAATCTGCAATATGGATTTTCCGATAATCTCTTCTATCAGACCTTCCCGTATGGCTTCTCTTTGCTCAAACCAGAAACAGGCCACAGGAAGAATCCCTACGGCACATCCTGCCCATGCATACTTTTTCATCCACACGTATGGAAGCCAGCAGATCACAAATATCAGCATTCCGATCCCGTACATGCGGATATCAGCCGACGGATCAAACACCGATCCGAAAGCAAAGTATACGCCGATACTCCCTGCTGCCGCAGACAGAAGAATCCAGATTTTTTCCCATCGATTTCTTTCTATCGTTTTTGTGTTCATACTCCCTGACCACCTATATTTCCAATACCGTCCTGCTTAACTCTTCTACAAATATTTTCTCATGGAAGAAAACCGGCACGTCTTCTCCGCACTGAATGGACAAATCTCCACCAATCCTCACCGCTTTCAGATATGGTTCAAAAAATTCATGCCGGTACAATTCTTCATCAAGTCTGTCAAGTTCAGAAACCTGTGTCGAAGAAAGTGCCAAAAGCCAGTCGTAAAAAGTCTCCTCATTCTTCACCAGAAACCGTTTGAACACCTGTGTCCTGCTTTCTTTCCAGACCGCATAGAACCGACAGGATTCCTCCACCATCGCCCGTCCTGCTGAAGCTGCCAGATTCAGGAACACATTGTCTGCCTCTTCTGTCATTTTTTTCTCCCCCGGATCCAGTAGAAAAATGACTGCCGCTCCAAGCGGGAAACTGAATTCCTTCATATACAATTCATCGTTTCTCGCACTCAGCTTCCAGTGAATCTGAGCAATTCTGTCTCCCGGCTGATATTCATGGACGTCAAATACCTCTGACGTATCATCCCCACCCCGATCTTTTGCGTACTCTTCCCCTTCTGTCACAAACAGACGGACCGCCTCGCTGATTTCGGCAAGCACCGGATACGCCTTAGGCACAATGTGAATCTCCGCAGGGACAGACTGAAACTTCCGGATCCGTATCAGAAACATACCGGAGGCATCGGTTGTCACCGCTTTTTTCACTTTTATTTCATGTTTTCCACACGCACTGGCCTGGTATGGAAAAAGAAAGATATGCTTTTCTCCCTTTTTCAGATTCCGCACTGTCTGCTTTTTATTTTCAATCTGTACCCTGAGAAACGAAATCCGAAACGCCCCACAGTTTTCCACTACAAACGGAATATTCAGCATTTCTCCTTCTTCCGCCATTCGAAAATCTCCTTGAGGGCAGATCTTGATCTTTGCTCCCATCACTCTGGCCTGAAGATACAAAATGACCGGAAATATGAGCTCTACCACAAGAATATATCTGCCATCCGGCCACTCATAGACGAGATTCAGGTAAAACGTTGCCAGCACGGCAGCCAGATACAACCATTTTTTCATTCTCTTCTCCCTTTTCCGGCCTTTGGCTGTGTGGTCATGGTAAGAATCTCCTCAATTACCTGAGAAGACTCCATCCTGGCCGCTCCGGCCTTAGCACTTAAAAACAGCCTGTGGACTGCTACATTCGGAAACACCTTCGCCACATCCTGTGGAATGCAGAAGGTCCGTCCCTCCAGGTAGGCATATGCCTTCGACACTTTGGACAGCGCAATCGTACCTCTCGGGCTGATTCCAAGCCGGATCATCTGGTGATTTCTGGTGGCCTCCACAAGTCGTCCGATATACTCATAAACTGCATCATGCACGTAGATCTGCTCTACTTCCCCACGCATCTCACGAAGCATCTCCGTGCCGACTACCGCCTTGACAGCATCCGCCGGATTTCCTTTCTGATTGCCCTTTACAATCTCAATCTCCGACTGAATATTCGGATATCCCATGGAAATACAGATCATGAACCGGTCAAGCTGTGACTCCGGCAACATCTGTGTCCCCGCAGAACCAAACGGATTTTCCGTCGCAATTACGATAAACGGATCCGGCACCGGGTATGTCTTTTGATCCACCGTCACCTGTCCCTCTTCCATAACTTCCAGAAGTGCTGACTGTGTTTTCGGCGACGTTCGGTTGATCTCGTCAGCCAGAAGCAGATTACACATAACCGCTCCAGGCTGATAGACAAACTGCTGTGTCTGCCTGTCATAAAGAGAAAATCCGACAATATCCGCCGGCAGCACGTCCGGTGTAAACTGCACCCTGTGACGAACCAGGCCCATGCTTTTTGAAAATGCGACCGCCATCGTCGTCTTGCCGACTCCCGGAATGTCCTCGATCAGGACATGCCCGCCTGCCAGAATTGCGGCCATTACCTTTTTGATACAATCCTGTTTTCCGATGACAGCCTTCTGCACCTCCTCGATCACAGAAGCGGCCGCCATCATTCCATATGTTTTCTCCATACCCTGTCCCCTTAGCTTTTTTTCATTATATCATATCGGCGGTACATCACACTATCTCCCGCACATATTTAACAAAAAAGACTCTGCGAATGTTTTCGCAAAGTCTTTCACATGATCCATTTAGGAAAAATATTTTTTCCGTAGTTTTCCTGTTGTAATTCCAAACCACGCAAGTACAACAAGCACAATTATAAATGTAGCCCAGAAAAGGGTCAGATTATCAACGCCAAAGCTGGTACACGCCAGATCACAGATTCCCCAAAGTGTCACTACAATCCCTAAAATCAGCACTTTCGGCGCCGCCTCTTTTATGTATGCCTTGATATCCTTGCAGTCTTTCAGGTTCACTTCTTTCGGAAGAAGAACACTTTGAAAAACCTCTCCTTTTTTTATCATTTTCCAATACCCGGCCAGACAGTATAATCCGCAGGCAAGGGCAATCAGTCCCCATATTGAATCCATCCCTGTCACCTCAGTCCTAAAATTTCTTTCACTTCCGCTTCCATATTCTGCGCGTCACACTCTCTCGTATGGCAGACTTCGGCATTTCTGATCTCTTCTACCGCCTTTGGGATCTCTGTCCCCGAAAGCCTACTCAGTTCATCGGCAAGGGCAATTCCTTTCTGCCCTTCATATTCTCCAGGCCGAATAGCGTTAAGCACGCTTCCTGCAAACTTGTACGGACTTGCCGTCGATGCAATGATCGTCTTTGCCGGATCGTTGCTGTCCCTGCGGTACGCGTCGTACACTGCAGCAGCAACCGCTGTATGGGTATCCATCACATATCCGGTATTCTTATAGGTATCACGGATGGCCTTTTTCATCTCGTCCGCCGATGCATACCCGGCAGCAAAATCGGAAAGCTCCGCTTTCATCTCTCCGGTAATTCCATAACACCCGTTTTCGTTTAATTCCTTCATCAGTTCACGGTTTTTCGCCTCATTCCTTCCGGAAATCAGGTAAATCAGCCGTTCCAGATTACTGGAAATCAGGATATCCATGGACGGAGATTCTGTCAGGATAAATTCCCGGTTTTTATCATAGGTTCCGGTCTCGAAAAAGTCAAAAAGTACCTTATTTTCATTGGAGGCACAGATCAGCTTTGCAATCGGAACTCCCATCTGTTTTGCAAAGAAAGCGGCAAGAATATTTCCAAAATTCCCCGTCGGAACAACGACATTGACCGCCTCTCCTTCTTGAATCTCTTCATGTTTCAGGAGGCATCCGTAAGCGTGAACATAGTAGACAATCTGCGGGACGAGCCGTCCGATATTGATGGAGTTTGCGGAGGAGAACCGAAATCCCGCTTTCTGAAGTTCGCCTTTGAGATCCTCGTCTTCAAACATCTTTTTCACACCGCTTTGTGCTTCATCAAAATTTCCGTGAATAGCAACAACAGCAGTATTTTTTCCTTTCTGTGTCACCATCTGGAGCCGCTGCACATCACTGACTCCTCCTTTTGGATAAAAGACGATAATCCTCGTTCCCTCCACATCTGCAAATCCGGCAAGAGCCGCCTTTCCGGTATCTCCGGATGTGGCAGTCAAAATCACAATTTCATCGGTAACGTGATGCTTTCTGGCAGCCGTTGTCATCAGATGCGGCAGGATGGAAAGCGCCATATCTTTAAACGCGATCGTCGGGCCGTGGAACAGTTCCAGATAATAGATGCCATCCACTTTGGCAATCGGTGCAATCTCTTCCGTGTCAAACTTATCATCATAGGCTGCACGGATACATCCCTTAAGCTCCTCTTCCGTAAAATCGGTAAAAAACTGCTTCATCACCACGTAAGCAGTTTCCTGATAATTCATCCTGGCAAGATTTGCAAGCGAAACAGGAAGCTTCGGAATATAATCCGGCACAAAAAGTCCTCCTTCATCGGAGAGGCCTTTTAAGATTGCCTCCGAAGCAGTCAGCATGACATTTTCGTTTCTCGTACTTCTATAAAACAATTCCATGGTGTTTCCTCCTTGTCTTTTCTGATCTGCAATTTTCAGAAATTATACCACAAACCACCTAAACATTCAATCGATTTTCCTTTTCCGAAATAAGATGAAGAGCACTGCGCTCAGTGCCATCAGAACCGGATAGTACAGATACGGCATAATCTCAAACGGTGTCAGCCTGGTAAGGCTTGCCGCTGACAAAAGCTGGGCACCGTAAGGAATGATTCCCTGTCCAACGGAAGTAAAAATATCAAGAAGAGAGGCCGATCTCCTTGGCTCAATGCCATATTCATCACTGATATCCTTTGCAATCGGGCCGGTCATGACGATGGCAACAGTATTGTTTGCCGTGCACAGATCCACCAGAAAGGCAAGTCCTGCGATGCCAAGCTCTGCACCCCGTTTTCCCCTGATCCTGCTCTTAATCATCTGCAGCAGGAAGGTAATTCCTCCCATCTCCCGCACAAGTGAGACAATGCATGCCACAATAATGGAAATTACTGTAATGTCATACATGCCCATGATTCCACCGCTTCCATCCGGTCCCTGTGCCACAACCTGGAACATCTCGAAGACTGCGATCTCCCCTGAGAAAACTCCTACAATCAGGGAAAGCACTGTTCCCGTCATCAACACAAGAAATACATTCACTCCAATCAGAGCTCCGATTAAAACTACCAGATACGGAATGATCTTCCAGATGCTGTATGTTAATTCCTCCTCCATCTGAAATTCCTGTACGGATGTCAACGCAAGCAAAATCCCGATAGTTATTACCGCCGCCGGCAGTACAATCAGAAAATTCTCCCGGAATTTATCTTTCATTTCACATCCCTGTGTCTTAACCGCAGCAATCGTCGTATCGGAAATCATAGAAAGGTTGTCTCCAAACATTGCTCCGCAAATGACGGCACCAATACAGATAGCTGCCTCGTATCCGGTCTTTTCGCTTATACCCACCGCGATTGGTGCAAGAGCCGCAATCGTTCCCATGGACGTTCCCATGGAAATTGAGATAAAGCATGCAATCACAAACAGTCCTGCAACCGCCACCTGGGACGGCAGGATGGACAGCCCGAAATTCACCGCACTGTCAGCTCCTCCGGCTGCGGTTACCGCACCAGAAAATCCGCCTGCGCAAAGGAAAATCAAACTCATGGTGATGATATTGTCCTCTCCCACTCCCTTTGCAATAATATGAATTTTCTCGTTAAAATCATGCTTACGGTCCTGCACAAAAGCTACAAACAACGCAAGCAGAAATGCCAGCACAGCAGGCATTGCATAAAAGTCGCCACTGATAAAACCAGACCCAAGAAATAGTATCAAAAATACCCCTATCGGAAGAAGGGCCATTGCGCTTCCCTTTTCTTTTCTTTCTGTCATTCGTTTTCCTCTCTCTTTTAGATTTTGTTTTTCACAGAGTCTTACGGAAAAAGGACGGCATGCCTTCTATAAGTGCTGCCGCCCTTTTCGCCCATCTGTTTTCCATATTATTGAACGGATTTATCCATTCAGTTTCATATTTGTATAATTGACAAGGCCTCCGGCAGAAATGATTTTCTGCATGAATTCCGGGAACGGCTGTCCCTGATATTCGGTTCCTTTTGTGCGGTCATAAATCTTTCCGCTGTCAAAGTCGATCTCCACTTCATCTCCTGCTTCAATCTCCTCAGCAGCTTCCTTGCACTCAATGATCGGAAGTCCGATATTGATAGAATTCCGGAAGAAAATCCTTGCGAACGTCTCTGCAATAATGCAGCTTACTCCTGCGGTTTTCAGACAGAGCGGTGCGTGCTCTCTTGATGAGCCGCATCCGAAATTCTTTCTTGCAACAATGATATCTCCAGGCTGTACCTTGCCTGCAAACTCCGGATCGATATCTACCATCGCATGGGATGCCAGCTCCTGCGGATCAAACGAATTCAGATATCTTGCAGGAATGATAACGTCCGTATCTACATTGTCTCCATATTTAAATACATGTCCTTTTGCTTCCATCTTCTATTCACCTGCTTTCTCTGGATTTGCGATATAACCTTTGATGGCACTTGCCGCAGCCGTCTCCGGAGAAGCAAGGTAAATCAAAGAGTCCACATGTCCCATACGTCCCACAAAGTTTCTGTTCGTCGTGGAAACGCACTTTTCTCCTGCTGCCAGAACACCCATGTGTCCTCCCATGCACGGTCCGCAGCTCGGTGTGGAAAATGCACATTCCGCATCCACGAAAATCTCCGCGATTCCTTCTTTCAGACATTCCTTGTAGATCGCCTGTGTACCAGGAATTACAATAACCCGCACATCCGGATGTACCTTATGACCTTTGAGAATCGCTGCCGCTCTTCTCATGTCTTCCATTCTTCCGTTTGTACAGGATCCGATTACAACCTGATCAATCTTGATCGGCTCCATGGCCTCGATCTCATCGATCGTGTGTGCATTACCCGGAAGATGCGGGAAAGCAACCGTCGGTCGTACTTCTGAAAGATCGATCTCGATCACTTCGTCGTACTCGGCATCCGCATCCGGCGTGTAGATCTTATATTCTTTGTCAGAATGCTCTTTCATATACGCTTCTGCCTTCTCATCCACAAGGAAGATTCCGTTCTTTGCCCCTGCTTCGATGGCCATATTTGCCATGGTGAAACGGTCGTCCATGGAAAGTTCAGAAAGTCCTTCTCCTACAAATTCCATAGATTTATACAATGCTCCGTCTACGCCAATCTTTCCGATGATATGGAGAATAATATCTTTTCCGCTTACATATTTTCCAGGTTTTCCCTTCAGTACAAACTGAATTGCGAACGGCACCTTGAACCAGAGCTCTCCTGTCGCCATTCCTGTCGCAATATCCGTTGTTCCGACACCGGTAGAAAATGCTCCAAGGGCACCATATGTACAGGTGTGGGAATCTGCCCCAATGATACACTCTCCTGCTACTGTGATTCCTTTTTCCGGAAGGAGTGCATGCTCAATCCCCATCTGTCCGATCTCGTAATAGTGCGTCAATCCCTGCTCTTTCGCAAATTCCCGGATCGATTTGGAATTTTCCGCTGATTTAATATCTTTATTTGGAGTAAAATGATCCGGTACGAGTACAACTTTGTCCTTATCAAATACCTTGTCCGCCATCTGCCGAAATACCGGCACTGCCATCGGACCGGTAATATCATTTGCCATTACGACGTCAAGCTTCGCCTCAATCAGCTGTCCTGCCGTCACCATGTCCAATCCTGCATGAGCTGCAAGGATCTTCTGCGTCATTGTCATTCCCATGTCTTTTGCGCCTCCTCTTTTTCTTGCTACTGCCTTTCCTCATATTTTATCATAGGTCTCTATGGATGTGCAAGAAAAATCAGAGTGCAATCTGTTTTTTACTTTTTTCATTTACCTGAGCACAGTCTTAAAGCAGAACTATGCTTCATATACAAAATACAACCGGCTTTTTTTATTTACGCCTTGTAAAATTTATTATATAATATAAAATGTGCGTATAATTTGTCGAATAAAGGAGAATGTATATGACATTAAAAATGGGGAAAAACCAGCACACCTATATTGTCAGATCCATTCAGCTGGAGCTTTCGCTTGAACGCAGGCTTGAATCTCTCGGACTTACCGAGGGGGCTCCGATTACCATTTTAAATAATGATAAAAAGGGTGCCATGACTGTTCGGTTCCGTGGAACAAGATTTGCCCTCGGAAAGCGGATTGCTGACCATATTGAAGTGGAGGAGGCAGAGTAATGGGTGATATTATCAATGTAGGATTTATAGGGAATCCAAACTGTGGAAAAACAACCCTGTTCAACGCCTATACAGGTGCCAACTTAAAGGTTGCAAACTGGCCAGGCGTAACAGTCGAAAAGAAAGAAGGCATGACTGAATATGAGGGAGACCGTTTCAAACTGATCGACCTTCCTGGAATCTACAGCCTGACTTCTTATACAATGGAAGAAACCGTATCAAGAGAATGTATCATGAGTGACGATGTTGATGTCATCGTCGATGTCGTGGATGCTTCGTCTCTGGAGCGTAACCTCTATCTGACGCTTCAGCTGATCGAGCTTGGCAAGCCTGTTGTTCTGGCACTGAACATGATGGATATCGTGGAAGAACGTGGCATGGAGATCGACCTTCACCGTCTCCCGGAAATGCTTGGTATACCTGCGATACCGGTTTCCGCAAGAAAGCGGACCGGCCTTTCCATTCTGATGCATGCTGTCAAACACCACGAAGGGCTGACCGGGCAGGATCCGCTGATCCATCACCATCAGGAAAAAGAAGAGAGTTCAGCCCACCAGCACAATCACCATACAGAGTATGCCATGGTATATAGCGACGAGATTGAGGACAAAATCGACATTCTCATCGAACGTCTTTCTGAACAGAACCCTGATCTGGTCAATAAGAGATGGCACGCCATCAAGCTTCTGGAGCATGACCCGGTAGTCATGGAAAATCATCCGGTCCAGCTGGATGATGTGGCTTCTGAAAGTCTGGAGAAAGAAATTATCAATCAGAAATATGATTTTATCGAAGAGATTATACAGGAGGTTCTCGTCAATAAAAGCGCAAAAGCGGAAATGACTGAAAAGATTGACCGGTATCTGACAAGCCGTTATCTTGGCCTTCCGATTTTCCTCCTGATTATGGCTTTTGTATTTTTTGTGACATTTACAGTCGGCGACTGGCTAAAAGGATATTTTGAACTGGCTCTTGTCTGGTTCTCGGATCTGGTATCCGGCGGACTTTCCGCAGTCCATACAAATCCACTGATTCAGTCTCTTGTCGTGGATGGAATCATCTCCGGCGTGGGCGGTATTCTGACTTTCCTGCCAAATATTTTCATCCTGTTTCTGGCTCTTGCCTTTCTGGAAGACAGCGGGTATATGTCCCGTGTTGCGTACGTCATGGATGATCTGATGAGCCATCTGGGCCTCTCCGGTCGTGCCTTCATCCCTCTTCTTCTTGGATTCGGATGTTCGGTTCCGGCTGTCATGGCATCGAGAGCACTGGAACACAGGAAAGACCGGCTGAAGACCATTTTAGTTACACCGTTTATGTCCTGCAGTGCAAGACTTCCGATTTATGTTTTGTTCTCTTCCATGTTTTTTGGAAAGTACAGCATGCTCGTCTGCTACTCCATGTATCTGCTTGGCATTGTGATAGCCATCGCGTCAGCTTTCATCATCTCAAAGTTTGACGGCAGCAAGGCGGAACACGCACTGCTCATCGAACTTCCGGAGTACAAGACTCCAAATGCTCATACAATTGCAATTTATGTATGGGAAAAGGTGAAGGACTACCTCTCCAAAGCAGGTACCGTCATTTTCATCGCCTCCATTATTATGTGGGGTGTCATGAACCTTGGCCCTCATGGATTTGTATCCGATATTTCCGAAAGTTTCGGTGCCATCATCGGAAAGGCTCTCGTCCCTGTGCTTGCTCCGGCAGGACTTGGATACTGGCAGATTGCCGTGGCACTGATCTCTGGCATTGCCGCAAAAGAGGTCGTCGTTTCCAGTTGCAGTGTCCTTTTCGGCATTGCTAATATCACGACCTCCGCAGGTATGGACAGCATGATATCTGTTCTCGCCTCCATGGGATTCGGCGCAGCCAACGCCTATGCAATGATGGTATTCTGTCTGCTCTATGTTCCATGTATGGCAACAATCGGAACCATCCACCGGGAAGTAGGAAAGACAAGCATCACTGCCGCGTTCGTCTGCTTCCAGCTTATCATCGCATGGATTTTCGCAGTGATCTTCTACCATATTGGACTGCTGTTTTAAAAGAAATGAAAAACAAAGACCCTCTCCGGGCAGCCTGTAATCAGGCGTAACCTGGAAAGGGTCTTTTTACATGAATTTTTTTATCATATTAAGATGATCCCGAAACGGCGGGTACCGGAAAGGGCTGTCAACAAGAACCGACTTTTTAAGGATACTTTTCTCATGCGTAAATGTATCAAAACTTGCCTTTCCATGGTATTTTCCCATTCCGGACTGCCCTACTTCTCCAAACGGCAGATACGGTGTTGCCAGATGGACAGCCGTATCATTGATGCAACCTTCCCTGTAGGAAAGCTTTCTGAGAATGTAGGACTCTCTTTTCTTGTCCCTGGTAAACAGATACAGAGCCAGCGGACTTGACTGCGCTTCAAACGCAGCTGCCGCCTCCCGCAGATCATAGTAAGACATGATCGGCAGAACCGGCCCGAATATCTCTTCCTTCATTACGGCGTCATCCCAGGTGATACCGTCCATCACTGTCGGCTCAATTCGAAGCGTGGTACTATCTGTTTTTCCACCGTAAATAACCTTGTTTTCATTGATCAGCCCACTGATACGCTTAAAATGTCTCTGATTTATAATCGCCGGATACTCTTCATTTTCCAGCGGTTCCGCACCATACATCTTCTGAATCTGCCTGATAATGTAATGAATCAGCTTTTTCTTTACACTGTGCTGTACAAGTACATAATCCGGTGCCATACAGGTCTGACCGGCATTTAAAAACTTCCCCCAGACAATCCGCCTTGCAGCTGTCCTTAAATCCGCTGTCTCATCAACAATGCAAGGGCTCTTTCCACCAAGCTCCAGGCTGACCGGCGTTAAGTGTCTGGCTGCCCTCTCCATTACGGATTTCCCGACTTTAGGGCTTCCTGTAAAGGAAATATAGTCAAACTTTTCATTAAGAAGGGCCTCGTTCTCCTCCCGTCCTCCTGTCACAGCTGTGACATAGCTGGATGGAAATACTTCCTGTATCATTTCCTTAATCATCTCAGACGTATGCACCGAGTAAGACGATGGTTTTAACACGGCACAGTTTCCTGCGCTGACTGCACCGATTAAAGGTGCCACCGTAAGCTGGAAAGGATAATTCCACGGAGCCATAATCAGTACGACGCCATAAGGCTCTCTGTAAATGAAAGAGACAGACGGAAACTGGGATACCGACGTCCTGACTCTTCTTGGCTTTGACCAGAGCGTCAAATGTTTCATGGCAAATCGAATTTCCTCTTTTACCATGCCGATCTCAGTCATATATCCTTCTGTGCTGGACTTTCCAAGATCTTTATTCAAAGCATCCAGAATCCGTGCTTCGTTTTCTTCCATCCACTTCAGAAGTCTTCCAAGATAAAATACCCTGAATCCTGGTTTCTTCGTTTTCCCTGTCTCAAAAAACTCTTTCTGCCGTCTTACTAATCCTTTGTACTCCATTCCTTCTCCTTTCCAACTAGTCTTTCAATTTCTGCATTTTCTCTTTTTTGGCCTCCCGCAGATAAGGAATCTCGATCGGATCAATCGGATCTACCGGACTTTCTACTTTCATTTTTTTCTGCCTGCTCCTGCGTTTTAAAAGTTCTCCGCCTTTGTTATAGAACCAGAAGCTGTATGCGAGAAGCTTGTTTGCCTTTCCCATCTTATCTTTCATCGTCTTGTTATAAAATCTTCCGCCGGCTTTTACAATCTGATTCTGGCGGATCAGATTGATCAGTTCGGTTTCACATGTGGCAGTTCCTGCAAGCTCCGTATAAGCAGTACTTACACACTCCATCCTATGAGCATCGCTGCCACCAGTTCCCGGTTTATTGTATTTCTTTGCAAGTCTGGCCGCACCTTCGTTAGATTCCTCCGACTCACACGCATTAAATACTTCAATAAAATCGAACCGCTTAATCAGCTCCGGGGATTTATAAAACCGCTTTGTGTTTGTAAAACTCAGATATTTCTCACCACATGGATGGGCAGGTCCAAGCACGCCACCGTTTTTGTGTACCAGATCAATCAGCATGGCAAGCGGAAGCCCGCGCATCTCCAGAAGACGCATTTTCCGCCCCTCCGGCATAATGACAAGAAAGTGCCCCGCATCTCTCGTGTCATATTCAATACCTTTAAATACCATGAAGTCCTGATACTTTTTCCCTTTCAGTTCATTTTTCCAGTATCGGTATCCATTGTAAGTATCATGGTCCGTAACGACCATTCCATCATATCCGTTATCGATCAGCTTTTCAATATATTCCTCAATTCCTACTTTGCTGTCAATGGATCCTTCTTTTACATGACAATGCATATCCAGCTTCATACACAAGCCCCCTTTTGCCTACAGGCTTATTATACCCTTTTTTCAGAAAGGCAGTAATAATGTCCGCAATTTCTGATTTCCGCAGCCAGATTTTCTTTCCTTTTTAGATTTCCGTATTATCAGTCTCATCCGAATCCAGAATATTTCTTGCCATTTCAATTTCGGATTCTACTGATTTTTTTTCCCGAATCTCTTTTGCCTTGCTGCGCTCAATTTTTGCAATCTTGCTTGACTTCAGAGCATACTGGACGCAGATTCCAAGAACTGCCAGAACAATGCTTGCTCCATAAAATGCAATTGTACTGTCAAATGGCAGATAACGGGATGCTACAATTCCTCCGAGTACGCCTCCTCCGATTCCCATAACCGGAATAATCATCGGATCGCCAAAAACAGCTGCCAGAATCGCAAAGATCAGTGCCGCGGCTGCCGCAATTCCAAGTGCGATATAGCCTCTGCCACCCGCAAGTGCCAAGGCACTTACAAAAATTGCTGTAAACGAAAATACAAATGCTCCGAATTTGCGGAATACCGCCTCAAATACTGCAAGAAGCACTCCCGTTGCCGCGCATACGCCGATCATGATCCATCCGTCCAGATTCAGATACCAAGATGCCGCAAGTCCCGCAGTCACGCCAAGCAGAAGTCCCTGCAGAGCAAACAGAACATATTTACACTTTGCTCCAAAGAAAACCATCAGTAGCGCGATCACTCCAGCCACAGCTACTGCCACTGTTCCTCCTTCTGAAAAGATCCATGAGAAATCCATGTTCTTCAGCCCATCTTCAAAGAGCAACCGGCTTATCTGATCTGCTACTTCAAATACTCTTTCCATCTTTGTCTCTCCTTTGTATATTATTTAATACTCTTTTCGTTTCCCTCCTACTTGTATTTTAATACAAAACTGATCTTCCCGCAACACGAAAGATGGACGCCGATGCTTGTCTGATCATCAACGCCCATCCTCACTTTGTTGGTTCTTCAGTCATTCGTTAACCTTCCCTTTCTCAGATTATATGAGTTATAAATTTGTTTTCGGTGGTCCGTACCTCCCTTTCTGAAATCCTTTCTGATTTCTATTTCTTTATCTTGTCTTAATCTTACCATCTCCGTTTCTTTTTGTCAATATATTTTTTTATTCTTCCCTTTTTTTCTTTCTTTATTTTATTTATTTATAAATTATCTGTTGATTTCGTGATCCGGACATAAAAAAAGATACCATACCGTCCGCTGACCATATGGTATCATTTCTACTTTTTCGTACATTAAAATGCCACTTTTCCAGAGTCTGTACCGTTTACTACATAGTAAACTGCTGCTTCTTCCGGCTTTACATAAAGTGTGATATCTTTGATATCTCCCACTTTTTTTCCGTTTACCTTTGTCCAGTCTTTTTTGACTGCGGCGATCATATCTTTTTCCTCTACTTCTTTTCCAAAATACTGAACAAATGTCCTTACTTTGATTTCTTTCTTTGTCGTTTTTTTCGCAGCTGTTTTCTTTGCAGTTTTAACTGTCTTTTCTGCTGCTTCTTTCACTGCTTCTTTTACTTCTTCTGTTTTTTCAGCTACTGCTTCTTTTACAGCTTCTGTCTTTTCTACTGCTGCTTCTTTCACAGTCTCTGTTTTTTCTGCTGCCGCTTTTGCAGCTTCTGCCGCTGCAGCTTCTGTCTTTGCAGTTACCTTTGCCAATGTGCGTTTTCTTGCCATAATAAATCCTCCTAATGAAAACTGTCACTTGTTGTCATTCTTTTCTGCCTTACTACGCCAGCTGTCCATTATTATATCACATATTTTTCAAAATGCAAGAAAAGAGCTTTTTATTCACGAATTCTGAATTTATATACTGTTGTTGTCTGATAAGTCTCCCTCGCTTTGCACACCGGCGCCTCAAAGTTTTCGTGATGTACCGCATCAGGGAAATACTGCGTTTCAAAGCAAACTGCCGCATGTTTTCCGTAATGTTTTCCTTCTTTTCCGTTTTCACTTTCAATGCCGTTTCCCGTATACATCTGGATTCCCGGAAGATCCGTCAGTACTTCCATCAAAATTCCGCTCACCGGTGAATACACCTCTGCCACTTTCTCAAATTTTCCCTGATTTGCAAGCACCCAGTTATGATCATAGCCGCCTGCAAGTTTGAGCGGTGCGTAGTCTGCCCCAATATCTTCTCCGATTGCTTTTTCCTGACGGAAGTCCATCGGCGTTCCGGTCACCTCAATCACCTTTCCGGTCGGAATCAGTTCATCATCCGTCTCCGTAAATGCATTGGCATCAAGGCGTACGACATGATTCAGAATTGTTTCTTCTCCCGCTCCATTTAAATTAAAATAACTGTGGTTGGTCAGGTTTAAAATTGTATCTTCTCCCGGAATCGCGCGGTAAGAAATCTTAACCTCATTGCTGTCTGTCAGAGTATAAGTAACTTCAATTCTAACATCCCCCGGATATCCCTGATCCCCATCCGGGCTGAACAGTGCAAAAGTGATGCTCTGCGCATCCGACTGCTTTACTTCCCACAGTCTCTTGTTATAAAAGTCCAGTCCGCTGTGCAGGTTGTTTCCTTTTTCATTTGCATCCAAATGGAAGGTCTTTCCGCCAAGTTCAAAGGAGGCACCTGCAATTCTGTTTGCGTTTCTTCCAACAGTTGCGCCAAAGAAACTTGTTCCCGACTCATATCCGGACACATCATCGTATCCAAGTACTACATCCTTTTTCTGACAGTTTTTGTCCCCTATCATGAGGCTTACAAGTGTTGCTCCATAGTCGGTTACCTTCAGTTCCATTCCATTTTTGTTTTCCATTGTGTAAAGAGAGGCCTGCACTCCTGCCTTAGTCTGACCAAAATTTTCCTTTTTCATTCATCTACCATACGCCTTTCGGCTCCCTTTCTTTCAAACATTTCTGCCTTTTATTTTACACCTAATTTCTCTGTATGAAAAGAAGCATTACAAAGACTGTTTCATTTTCTTTGTAATGCTTCCTGACTGATCTGTTATTTCTTCTCTTTGACTTTTCCAAGGATGGACTGAAGTACAATAAAGAAGCATAATAATGCGGAAAGAACAATTCTTACCCACCAGCTTGACAAAGTTCCCTGGGTGGTGATCAAGCTTGTAAGCGTTCCTTTAATCAGGACGCCGAAGAGCGTACCGATCGGGGTTCCGACACCGCCGCTCAGGAGCGTACCGCCGATAACCGCCGCCGAGATCGCATCCATTTCTAGTCCTTTTGCCTGCTCTACGAATCCGGCACAACTGTTGAGGCAGAATAAAAATCCG
The DNA here is from genome assembly GCA_963559135.1 of uncultured Sellimonas sp. Classification (GTDB taxonomy): domain Bacteria; phylum Bacillota; class Clostridia; order Lachnospirales; family Lachnospiraceae; genus Sellimonas. The sequence continues at coordinate 61,169 of CAUWJP010000009.1, read as the reverse complement.
CCGAATCCGGAGAGAAGTCCTCCAAGAACATAGGCTTTTAATTTTGTTCTTTTTACATTCAGCCCCATCATCAAGGCACTCTGTGCGTTTCCGCCGATGGCATAAACAGAACGTCCGAATTTTGTAAATTTCATCAAAATGGCAACCAGAATGACGATGATGACTGCGATGACAACCGTCGGATAAATGTAAGCGGGGATAAATGCCCCATGGCGGTTTGTCGACCCGATCGGAAGCGGAATCTGGAACTGTGCCCAGGAAAGAAAAGTCTCATTTGTGATCGAGATCATGTCCGTGCTGACTACTGCTGTCATACCACGTCCGAAGAACATTCCGGCCAGTGTTACAATAAACGGCTGGATCTCAAAATACGATACAAGAATTCCCTGTACCAGACCATATGCAAGCCCGATGGCAAGAGAGATGGCAACCGCCGTATAGGCACTTGCACCATGATTTTCCATCTGATTTGCAATTACCATACATACCAAAGCGGTGACAGATCCTACGGAAATATCAATTCCTGCGGTAATCATGATGATAGTCTCACCCATCGCAATGACAATCAGCCCTGCGTTGGATACAAAGAGATTAAAGAACATCTGCGGTTTTGCAAAGCCTTTTTCTCCAAATACAATCATACCTGCCACATACATCACAATAAAAAGTGCGATGGTGATAATCAGAAGGAAACCGCTTCCGGTCAGATTCTTTTTCTGTTTTAATGCTTTTCCTGTCGCTTTCATTTTCTTCATCAGTGGCTTCCTCCTTCCGCTGCTGTTTTGGACTGTCTTTTCAGCTTCATATTGTTCACCATTCTCTTAAATACAGGGCTTTGCATTAATACGATGACAATAACGACAACCGCTTTGTATACCGGAAGTCTGTCCGCTGAAACATTCATACCATAGAGCACCGTCGTAAGAGCCTGGATGGTGTAGGCACCGATCACGGAGCCCATCAGTGTAAATTTACCTCCGCTTAACATGTTTCCGCCAAGTGCTACAGCAAGAATGGCGTCCATTTCCAGGTTCAGTCCGATGTTGTTTGCATCCGCGGAGTAGATTCGGCTGGATGCCACAAGACCTGCAATACCTGCAAGGATACCACAGATTACGTAAGTGAGAAACTTGATCATGGTGGAGTTTAAGCCGACCAGTCTTGACGCTTCCCCGTTAATACCGACACTTTCCACGTAAAGGCCAAGTGCCGTCTTCTTCAGTATAATATAGGCCAGAATAACCATGATAATCGCTGCAAAAATCGGAGTCGGAATCGGGCATTTGGAAATATAGCCGCCGAGCACCTTATAGGACTCCACACGGATATAGGTAATCTGTCCATTTGTCACAAGCTGGGCGATACCACGGCCCGCTGTGTAGAGAATCAGAGTCGCAACCATCGGCTGCACTTTCAATTTTGCTACCAGAAATCCGTTGAACACACCGCAGAGCGCAGAACCTGCAAGGGCTGCCAGCACTGCAAGGATAAACGGATTCTGCAGACTTTCTACCGATACTTCTCCGCCGGAAAGCACCTGACAGCAAAGCGCTGCCGATACCGCCATAATGGCGCCAACACTGATATCCTGTCCTCCCGAAGCTGCTGTTACAAGTGTCATACCTATAGCCAGAATAACAAGTTCGGACGCACGGTTGATGATATCAATCAGATAACCGGAAAGAACCCCGTTTTTCACAGAGACAGAAAAGAAATCCGGGATGACGATTCCACCGGCAATCAGCACTGCCAGAAGGCATACAAGAGGAAGGAACAATTTCATCCCTGTAATTTTTTTCAGACCGGATGTTTTATTCATTACTGTCACCTCCTGCGATTGCTTTCATAATGCCGTCCTGGGACAGCTCGTTTCCGGAAAGTTCTCCTACTTTTCTTCCATCCCGAAGAATTCCCATTCTGGAACATGTCCGGAGCATTTCTTCGACCTCGGACGAGATAAAGGTCACTGCCATTCCCTGCTCTGCCAGATCAAGCACCAGCTTCTGGATCTCAGTCTTCGTTCCGATGTCAATTCCTCGTGTCGGTTCATCCAGAATCAGGTATTCCGGATTTGTCAGAAGCCATCTTCCAATGATCACTTTCTGCTGGTTTCCTCCAGAGAGGCTCTTGATTGGTGTCTCCCTGCTTGCCGTCTTAATCTGCAGCATCTCAATATATTTATCCGCTGCTTCATTCATCTCTTTTCTGCTCATCGGGTGGAACATGCCCCGTTTTGCCTGCAGGGCAATAACAATATTCTCACGTACAGAGAGATCTGCAAGAATACCATCCTTTTTCCGGTCCTCCGGAAGATATGCCATGCCAAGTTTCATGGCATCCAATGGGCATTTGATCTTCACCTCTTTGCCTTTCACTTTCAACATTCCGCTGTCCGCTTTGTCCGCTCCGTAGATGGCGCGTACCAGTTCCGAACGTCCTGATCCAAGAAGTCCGGAAAGACCAATCACTTCGCCCTTATGTACTGTGATGTCAAATGGACGGATAGTCCCTTTGTGTCCAAGTCCTTTTGCCTCGATAACCGGCTCTCCGTTTTCCATCATCTTATGTCCGCTCTTGATGTCGGCAAGATCGTCGAAATCTTTTCCCATCATCTTTGCAACAAGTTGGAAGCGAGGCAGTTCTTTTGTCTTGAATTCGCCTACCAGTTCCCCGTTTCGCAGAACGGTTATCCGGTCACACACTGCATACACCTGCTCCAGAAAATGTGTGACGAAAATAATTCCGACCCCTTCATCCCGGAGTCTTCTCATCAGAACGAACAGTTTTTCTACTTCATCGTCATCCAGAGAAGAGGTTGGTTCATCCAGGATCAGTACTTTACATTTCATATTGACTGCCCTTGCAATCGCAATCATCTGCTGTGTGGCAATCGAACATTCTGACAACAGCTGGGTAGGCAGAACCTCGATTCCCAGGGACTCTAAAAGCTCTGCTGACTTTTTGTTCATCGTTCTCCAGTCGATCATACCAAGTTTCCTCGGTTCATGACCGATAAACAGATTCTCCGCCACGGTCAGGTTCGGACAGAGATTTACTTCCTGATACACGGTGCTGATTCCTCTGGACTGTGCGTCCTGAGGAGATTTATTGACAATCGCCTCACTGATTCCGTCAATGTGGATGGTTCCGTTTTCAAACTCATGTACACCTGTCAGCACCTTGATCAGTGTGGATTTTCCGGCTCCGTTTTCGCCCATCAGCGCATGGATTTCTCCTTTTCTCAATGTGAAATCCACATGCGAGAGAGCCTTTACCCCCGGAAATGTTTTCGATATATCTTTCATTGACAATACAATAGCTTCACTCATCTCAAGGCTCACCTGCTTTCTTTTCTGATTTTCCCTGTATTTTGCCAAAAAGAGAGCGTGGCAGCATTGGTGTCTTTCGTCCTTCCTGCCACGCCTTTCGCTTAAAGCTCTCTCTTTTTATTTTTTAGTATGCACGTCCGTCGATGATTTCCTGTGTAATCGGTGTAACTGCATATTCCTGTTCTTCTTCCATGCTGTTTACAGCTGTTACACTTGCAACTGTATCGTCATGTGTGAAGATTTCTTCTTCTACATAGTTAAGTTTTTCAACTTCTTCGCCAGCTTCCAGTTTTTCGATAAGTTCCTGAGCACGTGGTCCGTGGAGCGGGTTACATTCTACATCACATACGATTTTTCCATCCAGTGTATCTGTCAGTCCCTGTCTTGTTGTATCGAAGGAAATTACAAGGATTTCTCCATTCTTGATATCTGTTCCGACTTTCTTTCCTGCTGCTTCGATTGCATCGATTGCTCCGAATGCTTCGTTGTCGTTCTCACAGTAAACAACGTTGATGTTGTCGTGCTGTTTTAACAGAGATTCCATAACTTCCTGTCCTTTTGCCTGTGTGAATTCACCACACTGCTGAGCCAGAAGGTTCCATCCGTATTTCTCAACGCCTTCTTCCAGACCCTGTGTACGTCCGATCTGTGCGGTAGATCCGATGGTTCCCTGAATATCTACGATATTGAGTTCGCTTGCATCCCAGCCTTTTGCTGTTGCGTACGCGTTGAGCCATTCTGCTGCTTTGCGTCCTTCACAGAGTGCATCAGTTCCGATCCATGTTGTATATAAGCTGTCGTCAGATACATCTACCATACGGTCAATGATGATGACCGGGATCTGTGCATTCTTTGCTTCCTGAAGTACAGTATCCCATCCTGTTTCTGTTACAGGAGCCAGGAGAATGTAATCTACTTCCTGATTGATGAAGTTACGGATTGCCGTAATCTAGTTGTCCTGTTTCTGCTGTGCATCATCAAAGATCAGTTTGTATCCGTTCTCTTCTGTAAATGTTTCTTTCATGGACTCTGAATTTGCTGTACGCCAGTCAGACTCAGCACCAACCTGTGAAAATCCGACTGTAATTAAATCAGAACTACTATCACTTCCGCCGCCGTCGGTGCTTCCGCTATCACTGCTGCCGCCGCTTCCGCCGCATCCAACTACCAGTGTTGCTGCCATTGCCATGCATACAAATGCTGCCAATACTTTCTTTTTCATCCTAAATTCCTCCTTTTTGTTGTCGAGATTTCGATCTCTTATTCATCCTGTACTCATCATAAAGGAATGCATCTTTTTTTGAAACAGACGATCATTCTTAGAAAGTAGTAATTCTTTTGATTTTTTTATTTCTGTTTGTTTTTTTACGAAAAAGGTTCGATTTCTTTTGCCGCAATCACTACCGTCGCCATAGTTCCCTGATTTTCCTCGCTTTCAAAATAGAGTCCGTACTCTTTTCCGTAATATTGACGGATACGCTGATTAACATTCGCGAGCCCAAATCCACTGTCCTTTCTGTCGAACCGCTCTTCTTTTTCCATCTTGTTTCTTAGATGAGTTAATGTTTCAGCATCCATTCCTTTTCCATTATCGATCACCTGAAACACAAGATTTTCCTCTTCTTTTTTTCCGGTGATACGGATTTTACCCTTTCCTCTTTTATTTTTAATGCCGTGATAAAGCGCATTTTCCACCAGCGGCTGCAAGGTCAGTTTTGGAATTTTGTATTCATAAATTTCCGGCGGGATTAGAACTTCATACTCCAGAATATCCTCATACCGGAACTGTTGGATTTTCAGATAGCTTTTAATATGGGATTCCTCTTCTTTCACTGTGATAAAATCCCGTCCGGCGCTCAGCGTCGTCCGGAAAAACTCTGAAAGTGAAGTCACCATGGATACCACTTCATCCGTCTTTTTTTCCTCCGCAAGCCACACGATCGCATCCAGTGTATTGTACAGAAAATGCGGGTTGATCTGAGCCTGCAGAAGCTTGATTTCTGTAATCCTCAAATTGACCTGCTGCTTTTTGATATCTTCCACCAGCGCGCCGATTTCTTTTGTCATATCATTAAAGCTCTCAGTCAATACCGCGATCTCATCATCAGACTGAATTTTCGTTTTGACGGTGAAATCACCTTCCGCAACCCGGCTCGTCTGTTTACAGAGCTTCTGGATCGGCCCGATCACATTTTTCGACGCGGCGCCTGTAAACAGCCAGGAAACGATGGCCGTGATAACAGAGATCAGAATACTGATCTTTAAAGTTCGTGTATTCTGCTCATCCAGCTGTGCCCGGACATTGTTAAAATTCATTGTCTCAGCGTAAATGTAGTCCTGAATTCCCTCCTGGATCAGACTGGTCAGATTTCTGATATTGTCGTCCAGATACGCCATATTTGTATCGTAAGACACCTTTTTCTCAATGTTGCTTTCCAGTGTAGCAATATAACCGCGCAGGTATTTCAGGCTACTTTTCAGCATACTGATCTGGTTCCGGTTGCTGTCCACTGTTGCCATATCCGCAAGCTCGTCACAGGCATTCATCATTTCCTGAATATATTTGTATGGATTGACAGTCTTGATTCCGTTGACTGTCGTCTCCTCATTTTCCAGATCTTTTACGCTTTTATTTCCGATCACTGCAAGATACATGCTGTAGTCGATACGCTCTTTAAATTCCTTGACATACCCATTGGCATAGGAAACACTCCTTGTGATCCCGGAATAAGCATGGGTAGCTTTTCCAAGGGACACCAGAAGGGCAATTACAAGGCAAAGCATTGGGAAAAATGCAGTGACCGAGATCAACCTCAGCCTCTTTTTCAGTGACAGTCTGAAATGTCGTTTCATATCTGCGCCTTCCTTCTTTGCCGGTAATCCTTCGGGGAACATCCCTGGGTTTTCTTGAAAATATAACTGAAATAATGCGGATCCTTGTATCCCACCTTGTAGCCAATCTCCGATGTTTTCAGCGGGGAGCACATCAGCATCTCTTTTGCTTTTTCCATCCGCACTTCCGTCAGATATTCCACAAAGGTTTTGCCGGATTCCTTACTGAACACCGAACTGAAATAACTCGGACTCATATTGACACTTGCCGATACCGTGTTCAGAGAAACTTCATCTGACATATAATTTTCCTCAATGTAGCGCTTGGCTGCACGAATAATATCCGAATACTGCTGGCCGCTTGCCTGATCCCGCAGGGAAAGGATGCTCCAGACATACTCGTAAATCAGCTGTTTGATCTTCTCTACAGGCGCCATTTCAGAAATTGCATGTTTTAATTTTTCCGATTTTTCCTGTAGTTTTTCCCGGGAGAGATTCATCTTTTCGATAAAAGATGCTGTGATCACATAAAAATCCATCGCGATATATTGGCGCATCAGAATGGAATTCATATTTGCCGCTGGAATAGATTCAAAATAAGTCTGAAGAAAGCTTCCCAGTTCTTCCTGTGTTCCGTTTCTCAGATACTTTTCGAGCATGCCGCGGTTTGTCACCATTCTTCCAAGATCGGTAATTCCTTCCAGCCCGTTATTTGTTTTTGTTTCGTCTTCTCTTCTCAGAATCTGATCCGGCTCCTCCATAAATCTTCTTGCAAACGCATACTCTGCCTCCCTGAACGAAGTCTGAAGATCCCTCATTCGCTGTACCTGCTGTCCTATGCCGCCAAAAAACTCCAACCCCGGATATTGACTCATGGTCTCTTTCAGCTTTTCAGTCAGCTCTTCTTCCCTCTGCGTCAGTTCTGATATATCTTCTCCGGTCATCAAAAATGCCCATCCTTCGATTCCTCTCTGGAACCGGCAGATCCCCGGCATATGATCGGCGATTGTTTCAATCTTATTAAATGCATCTACGATACAGGAACTCTCCTCCGGCCGACCGCCGTCTGTCCAGATTTTAAACAAAAGAAAATTGTACATGCCAGCAGTCAGATTCATCTGGTACTGGGAAGCCTGTCGAATCGAATCCCCGACAGACAGGGTCCCTTGTAGAAGAACATTCAGGAACTTTTCTTTCTCGTGTTCCAGATTTTCCTGCATCTCTTTCTGATACTGCGCCAAAAGTTCCTTTTCCTCTCTCTCCTGTTCTATTTTTCTCCGAACATCGTCCAGCACTTCCAGAAGACGCATGGATGAAATCGGTTTCAGCAGATAATCCGTAATTCCGATCCGGATCGCCTCTTTCGCATACTCAAACTCATCGTATCCGCTCAGGATCAGAATCTTGGTCTCAGGAAGCTCTTTTCTGATCAGCCGGCTTAATTCCAACCCGTCCATAAACGGCATTTTGATGTCTGTCAGTACAATATCCGGTTTTTCACGCAGAATCATGGGAAAAGCAAGTTCTCCGTCACTTGCCTCTCCTACGAACTGATATCCCTCTTTTTCCCATTCAATACTGTTTTTGATCCCTCTTCGGATAATCATTTCATCTTCTACCAGAAAAATTTTTATCATTTGCTGCTCTCATCTCCTTTACATGACTTTTTTATCACACACCACTTTCCCGTGATTCTCCACAAAATTTTCAATCTTTTTTCTCTTTTTTTGTGAAATGACATCAAAAAAAATACAGGCCTAATCCGAAGATACGGCCTGTATTTCCTATTCTTCCTTATTTACGATATGCTGCAGCATTCCATCTGAGTTCATTTTTCAGATTCCGGATATTGGTATCTTTATCGATATAGACTGCTTCGATACCCATCGCATCCGCCCAGTCTCCCATCTGCTCTGCTGTAATGTCATAGGAGAATGCCGTGTGGTGTGCTCCTCCGCAAAGGATCCATGCCTCCGCACCTGTCTGCAGATTTGGTTCCGGTGTCCAGAATGCGGTTGCAACCGGAAGCTTCGGCATTGGCTTTTCTGTTTTTTTGCAGTTGACATTGTTAATAATCAGCCGGAATCTGTCACCAAGATCAATGAGTGATGTGGCAATCGCCGGACCTTCCTTTGCCGTGAACACAAGACGCGCCGGATCTTCCCTGTCGCCCATGCTGAGCGGCTGCACTTTGATACTGATCGGCCCTTCCGAAATAGTCGGGCAAACTTCCAGCATGTGGGCCTGCAGAATGCCTTCTTTTCCAGGAACCAGATTGTAAGTATAGTCTTCCATAAAGGAGGTTCCCTTCGCGTCTTTCATTCCTTCTGTCATGATTTTCATAATCCGGAGCATGGCTGCGGTCTTCCAGTCTCCTTCCGCGCCAAATCCGTAACCCTTTTCCATCAGTCTCTGAATTGCAAGGCCCGGAAGCTGCTTTAAGCTTCCCAGATCACCAAAATGGGTCACGATTGCCTGGTAGTTATTCTCTTCCAGGAACCGTTCAAATCCGATCTCGATCTGTGCCTGTACGGCAACATGTTTCCGGAATTCTTCCGGGTCTCTTCCTTCCAGAAGAATATCATATTTGTCATAATATTCTTCTACCAGAGAACTTACTTCTCCTTCTTTTACATCTTCTACTGCTTCTGCGATTTCATTGACCGGGTAAGCATCTACCTCCCATCCAAATTTAATCTGTGCCTCTACCTTATCTCCGTCCGTTACGGCTACATTTCTCATATTGTCAGCCACTCTCATGACACGGACATGGCTGCTTTCGATCACACCCACAGCCGTACGCATCCAGGATGCGATTTTTTCCTGCACCTGTTTGTCAGACCAGTGTCCCACAACAATTTTTCTCTCGATTCCCATTCTGGTAAAGATATGACCGAACTCACGTCCTCCATGGGCAGACTGATTTTCATTCATGAAGTCCATATCGATGGTGTCGTATGGAATCTCCTGATTAAACTGCGTGTGCAGGTGAAGTAACGGCTTTCTGTATTCCTGAAGTCCGAGAATCCAGGATTTTGCCGGCGAAAACGTATGCATCCAAGTGATGACACCCGCACATTCCTCATCTGTATTTGCCTCATTAAAGGTCTTTCTGATCAGCTCGTTTGTGATCAGTGTCGGTTTCCATACAATCTCATATGGAAGAACTCCGGATGCATTCAACGCCTCCACGATCTTCTGAGCATGCTCAGCCACATGAGCCAGACACTCGTCTCCGTAAAGATCCTGAGATCCTGTACAGAACCAGAACTTGTAATTTTTCTTTTTTAACATGGTTTTCTCCTCCTGTTTTATTGATATATTAAATATGTGTAATCACTTTCACGGAATTTCGCATGACCAGATCCGGCATCAACTCGACCGTCTCGATGTCACCGATTCCCTGGATTTTTTCAACCATCATCTCAGCCGCAATCTTTCCAAGCTCCTGCACCGGATTGTCGGCTGATGTAAACGGAATCTCACAAAATCTCGAAAGATCAGAATTGTCAATTCCCACAATGGAAAGATCATCCGGTATCCGGATTCCCTGATCCATGCAAATACCAACCAGCTTATTTGCAACCTCATCGTTATAGCAGACGCAAGCCGTACAGCCTTTAATCCGCTTCAGAATTCTACTGCAGTCGTCCCTCATCTCTGCGATCTCATCCGAATCGATCCACACAACCTGTTTTCCTTTTACCTTAATATCTGCATCCATCATTGCATCCACATAGCCTGCATACCGCTGGTGGCCTTGACCGTCATCCGCCTTGAAAATTCCCGCTATATTGATATGGCCGCAGTCAAGAAGATGCTGCGTCACCATTCGCCCGGCCGCTCTGTCATTCAGACTGACATGCGCAATGTCAAGTTCCTGATAAAAACTATTAATAAACAGAATCGGAATACCCATCCGCTCCAGTTCCTTGTAAAGCTTCAGGTTCGGATTTGGAATCCCGCTCTTTGTTGTCTCCGCGATCAATCCATCAATCGATCTCTCCCGGATGAACTCCTTCAGAAGCATCCGCTCCTTCTCAATTGCGTTGTTGGAAACCGCAATCTGAAGAAAATATCCCTCATCTGCCAACACCCGCTCAATTTCCTTTACAATCAACGGAAAAATATAAATATCCACATATGTCGTCATCACCGCAATCCGCATCGATCGCTGCCGCTTCTGCTTTCCAATCTCAATATACGTCCCGCTTCCCTGGACACTCCTCACGATCTGATCCTCCTCAAGCACTGAAAGCGCCTTCCGGATCGTCTGACGACTCACACCAAACCTCGCCTGCAACGCATTCTCGGATGGAAGCTTGTCCCCCTGCTTCAGCCTGCCCTCACGCAGCTCCCCTCTGATCCACGCAATAACCTCTTCATACTTCTTCTGCATTCCAAAGCCTCTCTTTCATTCTGTTTCCACTATAACCCATTAACCTGTACAATACAAGTTGGAGTATTATCCAAATATGTCACGCACAATTTATACGAATTTTTGAATTTGTACCATTAAACCCCGCTGTTTTCAATACAAATTTGTCAAAGGGGACGTGTTCCGAATCATCGGAACACGTCCCCAAAAAAATGTCTTTAGATGTCTTAAAGATATTATTCTGCCATGTCGTTGGTCCCGTGTTTTTTGCGGATGACAAGCAGTACGATGAGCATCATGATGATGCCGGCCGGCAGTGAGATCCATGCGGACTGTGTGAAACCTGCGATAATGTAGGTGACAAAGCTGACGGTTGCTGCTGTTATGGCGTATGGAAGCTGAGTGGATACGTGGTTTACGTGGTTGCACTGTGCTCCTGCGGACGACATGATGGTTGTGTCGGAAATTGGTGAACAATGGTCTCCACATACGGCTCCCGCCATGCATGCGGAAATCGAGATGATCATCAGTTCCGGGTTTGAGTTTTCGAATACTGCAACAACGATTGGTATGAGGATTCCGAATGTGCCCCAGCTTGTTCCTGTGGCGAATGCCAGAAAGCATCCTACAAGGAAGATGATAGCCGGGAGCAGATTCATCAGGTTTTGTGCAGATGCCTGCATAGCGCCTGCGACAAATTCTGCTGCCCCGAGATGGTCTGTCATTGCTTTCAGTGTCCATGCAAAGGTAAGGATCAGAATTGCCGGTACCATTGCCTGGAATCCTTCCGGTACGCAGTCCATACATTCTTTGAAGGTCAGTACGCGTCTTACAGTGTAAAGCACTATGGCTGCCAGAAGTCCAAAGATACTTCCGATTGCCAGTCCTTCGGATGCTGAGCACTGGGAAAATGCTGTGACAAAGTCTGTCCCGCTGAAGAATCCGCCTGTATAGATCATTCCGATGATACAGCAGATTACCAGGATCAGAACTGGAATGACAAGATCGATTACTTTTCCCTTTGTCTTTTTCTGATTTTGATTCTCCATATTTGCAAACGGCCGGTCCGGTGTCGTATACAGATCGCCTTTGATCGCATTTTTCTCATGCAGCCTCATTGATCCGAAATCTACTTTCATTACAGTCAGGCCGATCATCATGACAATGGTCAAAAGTGCGTAAAAGTTATACGGAATTGCCCGAATAAAGATGGAAAATCCGTCTTCGCCCTCCACATAACTGGACACTGCTGCCGCCCACGATGAGATCGGCGCAATGATACATACCGGTGCTGCTGTGGCATCAATCAGGTAGGCCAGTTTGGCTCTGGAAACTTTATGTCTGTCCGTTACCGGACGCATTACGCTTCCGACGGTCAGGCAGTTAAAGTAATCGTCAATAAATATCAAAACTCCAAGCGCAATTGTCGCAATCTGTGCCCCTACTCTTGTTTTGATCCGCTTTCCTGCCCATTCTCCGAATGCCGCTGAACCTCCTGCTTTGTTCATCATGCTGACGATGACACCCAGCACGACAAGGAATACAATAATCCCCACATTATCTGCGCTGGTCAGCACGCTGATAATTCCTTCGTTAAGCACATAGTTGACCGTGCCTTCAAACTGGAATCCGGAAGCAAAAATACCTCCGACTATAATTCCAATAAAGAGTGAACTATATACTTCTTTTGTGATCAGGGCCAGTCCGATCGCCACAATCGGCGGGACAAGTGCCCAGAATGATGCATACATGGCCGGTTTTGCCGGCTCCCCCTCTCCTGCAAAAGCGGTCAGTGAACATACGGATACCAGGACCAGTACAAGCAGAACACCTTTACAGATCTTTCTCTTTCGATTCATGTTTTCTCTCCCTTTTCTTTCTAAGCTGACGGAAAATAAAAAAGCCGTGAGTATATGCAAAACACACTCACGGCTCAGATATCTGTCCGATTCCACGATAGCGCTCCACAATCAGTGACAGTATGCTACATCTTCTGCAACATCCCAGAAAACAGACGTACGTCCTGGTCTGTCTTCTTCGGCGGTCTCCCCTTTCTTCTCCGTGGATGGTACGTCCGCAAATCGGAGAATACTGATGAATCCCGCGCCTCTATCTTTTTCTAAAATCTAGTCTTTATTCAGCTTTTTTAACTATATCACATTTTTCTCTCGCTCACAAGATCTTTTTCTCCATTCAGAACCGCTTCGATCAGCTGATCTCCTTCATAGCGAAGTTTCAAAGAGAAAAATGGTGCATCTTTTTGAATCAGGTCAAAGAAAATCCGGTCTCCCTCCCAAAGATTCAGACGGGAAATCTCGTCTTTTGGCACCCACTTCAGAACGCCTTCGTCACATTCCCTAATCTGCCCGCTAAATGCATCTATCGTATAGAGACAGATGTATTCCGGATCCTGTTTATCACAAATGAAGGTTAAAATTCCACGGAAATTCATGGATGTCACAGTCAGCCCGGTCTCTTCTTTTGTCTCCCGCTTCATGCATTCTTCCGGGCTCTCTCCGTACTCGAATTTCCCTCCGATTCCAATCCATTTTCCTTCATTGACGTCCTGCTCTTTTTTTACACGGTGGAGCATGAGATAAGCATCCTCTTTTTCGATATATCCCAGTGTTGTCATCTGTACTTTCGGCATGTCGTTCTTTTTTGTCCTTCTTTCCTTTTTACAGATAGTATAACACGTCTATTTCAGATGGTCTACCGCCGCTCTTTCAATCAGAAATCCTTCTTTGTACCGTTCAATAAATGTATTAAATCCTGCCACATCTTCCGGATCTGCCTGCATCTCCATTCCCTTTTCTCCGGCAAATACTTTTTCTGCCAGGAAATCCGCCAGATTTTCACCTTCTTGACGGTGCACCATATAGGATGCAAGCAGGGCAATTCCCCATGCTCCGCCTTCTCCTGCGGTTTCCATGACAGAAACCGGAGTGTCAATTGCTCCAGCCAGAATACTCTGACCAACTCCTTTTGTCTTGAAAAGTCCGCCGTGTCCAAGAATCCGGTCAAGCTCTACATGCTCTTCTTTGAGCATGATATCCATTCCCACTTTCAGTGCACCAAGAGAAGTGTAAAGATGTACTCTCATAAAATTCGCAAGATTGAAGCTGCTCTGAGGCGTCCGGACAAATAATGGACGTCCTTCTTCAAAATTCGTAATATGTTCTCCTGAAAAATAATTGTATGCAAGAAGTCCTCCGCAGTCTTTGTCTCCTTCCAGCGCTTTGCGGTACAGGGTTCCGTAGAGATCATTCATATCAATCTCCATTCCGAAAATCTCTGCAAACTCTTTAAACACAGATACCCATGCATTCAAGTCGGAAGTACAGTTGTTGCAGTGTACCATTCCTACCGGATCTCCGGATGGAGTTGTCACAAGATCAATCTCCGGATATACTTTAGAAAGTTCTTTTTCCAGTACAACCATTGCAAAAACAGATGTTCCTGCCGATACATTTCCAGTCCTCGGCGCTACACTGTTTGTTGCCGCCATTCCTGTTCCGGCATCACCTTCCGGCGGACAAAGCGGTACTCCTGCCTTCAGGCTTCCTGACGGATCCAGAAGCTTTGCACCATCCTGGGTCAGAACGCCTGCATCCTCGCCTGCCAGCAGTACATCCGGAAGAATTTCGCTTAATTTCCACGGATATCCTTTCTCTGCAACAAGGACATCAAATTTTTCAATCATCCCTTTATGGAACTGCTTTTCTTTGACATCGATCGGGAACATACCGGAAGCTTCCCCGATCCCAAGCACTTTTTTACCGGTCAGTTTCCAGTGAACATATCCGGCCAGAGTTGTGAAAAACGCTACGTCTTTGACATGTTCTTCCCCGTTTAAAATGGCCTGGTAAAGGTGAGCAATACTCCATCTTTGAGGAATGTGGTACTGGAACAACTCTGTCAGCTTTTCCGATGCGTCCGCCGTAATTGTATTTCTCCATGTACGGAACGGTACGAGAAGCTCTCCTTCTTTATCAAATGCCATATATCCATGCATCATGCCACTGAATCCGATTGCCGAAAGATTCGTAATCTTCGCTCCGTACTTTTCCAATGCGTCCTGTGCCATGCTCCGGTAGCTGTCCTGTAGCCCCGTCCAGATATCCTCCAGTGTATAAGTCCAGATTCCATCAGCATAACGATTTTCCCAGTCGTGGCTTCCAGATGCCACCGGTTCATTCTTTTCATTAATCAGAACCGCCTTGATCCGCGTCGATCCAAATTCGATTCCAAGTACTGCTTTCCCATTTTCGATCATCTGTTTTGTATTTTGAACGTCGAATGCCATATGCTTTCCTCCTTTATGAAACGTTTCCATTTTGGTACTATTATATCATTCTCCCGTTTTTCCAGCAATGAAACTTGTCCCCACTGCCTAAATTCGGCCAAATGCCGAAAAAAAGGACAGGCAATTTTCAAGTTGTACTGAAAATCACCTGTCACATTGTTTCATGTATCTCTGCCTGTACTACGGTTCCCGCAAGGATGCAATTCCTCTGATCAGGATTTTGACGTCATCCAGAATATAATCAAAAGCCCCTGCTTTATACAAATTCAAAATAATCATTCCAATCGGAACTGCCACAATCATTCCAAGCAGACCTCCTACCCGATATCCGGCATACAGAAGAAGCAATGTAAGAAGCGGGCTGAGCCCGATACTGTCCCCTACCAGTTTCGGCTGGATAATCTGTCTGACCAGCTGCGTAATGCCATAAATAATCAGAAGTGCCACCGCCGTTTTGATATCCATCACAAAAAATTTATATACAGCCCACGGAATCAATGCAGTTCCGGTTCCAAAAAATGGCAGAAGATCCAAAAAGGCAATCAGAATAGCAAGAAGAAACGCATAATCCACTCCTAGAATCAGAAATCCGCACAGAAGTATCAAGCCAACAACCACCATGATTTTAAACTGTGCCTTAAAATAGCCTCCCACCGCATATTTCAAGTTGTACATTACAATGGACATTCTCGCTTCGATCGCCTTAGGCGCCACTTTTTTACTCCATTGTATAATCTCTTCTCTCTGGGCTGTGAAAAAATAGGCCGAAACAAGAGCTACAATAACAGACACAAGAATACCTGGAATCCGTTTCACCACGTTCCCTGTTGCTTCCACAGCCGGGTTCCCGATTCCTGCAATCACACTTCCCGCTTTTTCATCCATATTCTGAATCAGACTGTTCCAGCCGCTTTGGATATTCTCCGGCAACATTTTATAAACTCCCTGAAATCGGGCTCCGATCTCTCGTAATCCTGCTTCCAAATCTTGATATAGATCCGGCGCATTGGTGAGTGCCATCTGGATTTCCCGGATCAGCTTTACAATTCCCAGATATCCGAGGCCTGCCACAATGGCAATCACCAGAATGATGATCAGCGCAGATCCCAGTTTTTTCTTAATCTTCACTCTGCTCTCCATCCACCCCACAAGCGGATAGGCCAGATACGCAATAAACCACCCAATGACAAAAGGCATGAAAAATCCGATCGCCTGAACACCGATCACGATAAACAAAATCGTCCCCAGAAGACTGAAAAAGAGGCTCGCGGCAACTTTCCAGTACGGCCTTGTATCTTTTTTCATTCCGTCTGCGTCTTCCCGCATCCTATTCCTCCTTACTGTCAACTTCAAACAGCCTGGACTCGGCAAACTCCCAGATTTCCTCTCTTCCCTGCTTGGTTTTTGCGGAAAACGGAATCACTTTCGTGCCGCTTACCAGCTTCAGCCCTTCTCTGATCACCTTGAGCTGCTTTGATACCTGACTTTTCTTGATCTTATCAAGCTTCGTAGCAATAATTACCGGCTCATAACCTTGATGCAAAATCCAGTCGTACATCATCTTATCGTTTTTAGACGGTTCGTGTCGGATATCGATCAAAAGGAACACCGCCTTGAGCATGGTAGACTGATGCAGGTACCGCTCAATCATTTTTCCCCATGCTTCCTTTTCTTTCTCAGAAACTTTAGCGTATCCGTACCCCGGAAGGTCAACCAGATACATCTCCCGGTTAATATTATAAAAGTTGATTGTCTGAGTCTTTCCAGGTGTGGCTGAAATTCTGGCCATAGACTTCCGGTTCATCAGGGCATTAATCAGAGAGGATTTCCCTACATTGGACTTGCCCGCAAATGCAATTTCCGGCTTATCATTGGCCGGAAGTTTACTGGTAATTCCGCACACAGTCTCCAAAGTAACCTCTTTAATTACCATTCTTATCCCTCCTATTCTATTTTTTCTACAAGTACCGTGTTTAATACCTCTTCCATCCGGGAAACGAACCGGATATCCAGTCCTTTTGTGATTTCTTTAGAGATTTCCTCCACATCCGCCTGATTTTCGGATGGTACAAGCACACACCGCACACCTGCGTTTTTCGCTGCCAGCAGTTTTTCTTTTAATCCTCCGATCGGAAGCACTCTTCCTCGAAGCGTAATCTCTCCTGTCATCGCCACATCCGCGCGAACCTTTTTCCCGGTCACTGCGGAAAGGATCGCCGTGGCCATCGTAATACCCGCAGACGGTCCATCCTTTGGCACTGCCCCTTCCGGAATATGTACATGAATGTCATGGTTTTCAAAAAAGTCATCCTCGATTCCGCAACGGTTGCTGATGGAACGGATATAACTGATTCCGGCCTGAGCGGACTCTTTCATGACATCCCCCATCTGTCCTGTCAAAAGAAGTTTCCCTTTTCCTGATAGAACATTAACCTCAATCTGAAGTGTATCCCCTCCAACACTTGTCCATGCAAGACCGGTCACAATTCCTACTTCGTCCTGGCTGTTTGCCATATGATAATGGTATTTTTCCTTTCCAAGATACTGTCCCAGGTTACGTTCCGTGATGCGTACCCGCTTTTTCCCGGACTCCAGAATTTCCTTGGCCGCCTTTCTGCACAGCTCGCCGATGGTACGCTCCAGTGTACGGACACCCGCCTCTTTCGTATAATTGCGGATGATTTTCCACAGAGCTCCGTCCGAAATACTGAGAAGTCCACCTTCCAGCCCATGGCGTTCCAGCTGCTTTTTCATCAGATGCTCTTTTGCAATGTGCATCTTTTCATTTTCCGTATAGCTGGAAACCGAAATGATTTCCATTCTGTCAAGAAGCGGTCTTGGAATCGTCTGAAGCGTATTGGCTGTTGTTACAAAGACAACTTCCGAAAGATCCAACGGCACTTCCAGATAATGATCCCGGAACTTTTTGTTCTGCTCTGAATCCAGAACTTCCAGAAGAGCGGAGAACGTATCCCCTTTATTATAATCTGAGCTCACCTTGTCAATCTCATCCAGAAGCATCACCGGATTTTTTACTCCGGCTTTCCGAAGTCCATCTGCAATTCTTCCCGGCATCGCTCCTACATATGTCTTCCTGTGGCCCCTGATCTCTGCCTCATCTCTGACACCTCCCAGGGAGATTCTTACATAGGGTTTCTTCATGGACTCCGCCAGGGATTTTGCAATGGATGTTTTTCCGGTTCCCGGAGGTCCCACAAGGCACAAAATGGAAGATCCGCTTCGTTTTGTCAGTTCCCGGACTGCCAGATATTCCAACACCCGTTCTTTGACTTCTTTTAATCCATAATGCTCTGCCTCGAGAATCGCTTTGGCATGCTCCATGTCGGTATACTCATCCGCCCTTTTATCCCATGGCATTTCCAGCATCGTCTCCAGATAAGTACGGATGACTCCTGCCTCGGTCGGGTTATTTACCGCATTTTTAAACCGGCGGATTTCTTTTGTCACTTTCTCGTGTACTTCCTCCGGAGCCTGCATTTTCTTCTCTGCTTTTTCAAACTCTTCCGCATCGGACAGTGTCCCGTCCTCTCCCAGTTCCTCCCGGATATATTTTAACTGTTCTCTCAGAATATATTCCCGCTGGCCTTTGTCAATCCGCTCTCTGACTTTCTTTTCAATCTCCGCAGTGATATCTGCAGCGCGTGTATCCTCTTCGATTTTGGCAACGAGCAGATAGAATCGCTCCAAAAGATCATCCTCATCTAACAGTTTCTGAAGGGCAGCGGAATCCAGTCCGATCCCGGCTGCTGCTTCTCCTGCCATTTCATAGACATCGTCCAGTTTCAGAATATCCCGGATCACTCCTTCCGGAACACGTTTCGTCTTTCTCACATACAGCTTCAGGGCATCCATCAGAATCTTTTTCATTCCTTCCAGGGAAACGCCTTCCGGAAGCTCGGGACGCTTTTCAGGACAGATGGAAATATCTGCCTCCCAGTATCCCTCCGCTTCCCGCATCTCTCTTAACACTGCACGCTTTTCGCCGTAAACTATCACTCTGAGTCCTTTTTGAGGTACTCTCACGACCTGCCGGATTTCAGCCAACACACCGGTACGGCAAAGCTCTTCTTTCGCCGGCTCTTCAGCTTTTTCTTCTTTCTGCCTGATCAGGAACACTTCCTGCCCTGCAAGCATTGCCTGCTGAACACTTTCCATGGATTTGATCCTGACAACATCAAAATGCACTGCCATCCCCGGGAAGACAGTGAGTCCCCGAATCGGCACCATTGGTATTTGATTGATTTGTTCTGTCATTAATTCCTCCGTATTTTATAAAAGGTGCAGGTAGAATTACCTGCACCTTTCTTATTCTGTCTATTATGCACTTTCAGATTTGCGTTCTTCATGCTCGGTCTTTGGCAGGCTCTTCCCCTCTACAGCATCTTTTGTAATGATGCAGGTTTTCAGCGTTTCATCCGATGGGGCTCTGTACATGATATCCATCATGACATTTTCCATAATTGCCCTTAATCCTCTGGCCCCGGTATTTCTTGCAATGGAACGGTCCGCAATGGCCTCCAGAGCCTCCTTGTCAAAATGCAGGCTGACTCCGTCCAGCTCCATCAGCTTCTGATACTGCTTCACAATCGAACTCTTTGGCTCTGTCAGAATCTGAATCAGAGCTTCCCTGTCAAGAGATTCAAGTGCAACAACTACTGGAACACGTCCGACAAATTCCGGAATGAGACCGAACTTAACCAGATCCTGCGGCAGTACCTGATTTAACAGTCTGTCCAGATTATCCTCATGGTTGGATGCGATCTCTGCATTGAATCCGATAGACTTCTGATCGATTCTCTTTTCGATGATCTTATCGATTCCCTCAAATGCTCCGCCGCAGATGAAAAGGATGTTGGAAGTATCAATCTGATACAGTTCCTGATGCGGGTGCTTTCTGCCGCCTTGCGGAGGCACGGATGCAATCGTACCTTCAATGATCTTCAGAAGCGCCTGCTGTACACCTTCTCCTGATACATCTCTTGTGATGGATGGATTTTCAGATTTTCTCGTAATCTTGTCGATCTCATCGATATAAATAATTCCGTATTCTGCTCTTTCAATATCACCGTCAGCAGCCTGGATAATCTTCAGAAGAATATTTTCCACATCTTCTCCGACATATCCTGCTTCTGTCAATGTTGTGGCATCTGCAATCGCAAACGGCACATTCAACACTTTTGCAAGTGTCTGCGCAAGAAGCGTCTTTCCGCTTCCGGTTGGTCCAAGCATAAGAATATTGCTTTTCTGCAGCTCCACTCCCAGATCCTTTTCCGCTTTGATCCGTTTATAATGATTGTAAACAGCAACGGAAAGAACCTTCTTTGCCTCCTCCTGACCAATAACATAGTCATCCAGGAAGCTCTTTATTTCCTCCGGCTTTAAGAGATTAATCTCTCCAAGCCCGTTATCTTCGCTCTCATATTCGAATTCTTCCTCTATAATTTCGGCACAGATCTCAATACATTCATCACAGATGTAAGCACCGTTCGGTCCCGCAATCAGCTTGCGCACCTGTGACTGTGTCTTATTACAGAAGGAACATCTTACCACATCTTCTTTTAAAGCCATTCTCACACCTCATTTATATACTTTCCGCATTATATTATGAAACACGGAAAGGGGATGCCCCAAGCACATGGGACAGCCCCTTGTTTCCCCTTTACCGGCTCGTGATGACCTCATCAATTAAACCGTATTCTTTTGCTTCCTCAGCAGACATGAAATTGTCACGATCAGTATCTCGGCTGATCGTCTCCAGTGTCTGCCCGGTATTTGCTGCCAGAATTTCATTTAACTTCTGGCGGGTTTTCAGAATATGCTCTGCTGCAATCTGTATCTCTGTCGCCTGACCCTGTGCACCGCCTGACGGCTGATGAATCATGATCTCAGCATTCGGAAGTGCAAGACGTTTTCCTTTTGTTCCTCCGGAAAGAAGGAATGATCCCATACTTGCAGCCATTCCAATACAGATCGTAGACACATCACACTTGATGTACTGCATCGTATCATAAATTGCCAGACCTGCCGTCACAGAACCGCCTGGACTGTTGATGTATAAGTTGATATCCTTACCCGGATCTTCTGCTTCCAGGAACAGGAGCTGTGCAACAATCACACTCGCTGAAGCATCATTTACTTCACCGTCCAGAAAAATGATTCTGTCTTTTAAAAGTCTTGAGTAGATGTCGTATGAACGCTCTCCACGGCTTGTCTGCTCAATGACATAAGGTACTAAACTCATGCAACATGCCTCCTTATTATTTATGTCTCTTATTCTTCTACCGCATTATCAACAAGGAATGTAACTGCTTCCTGAACAGCCATGTCCAGTTTCATCTGTTCTTTTTCTTTTTCTCCCATGAATTCCTTCAGCTTATCCGCCTCCATCTTGTAAGCGTCAGCCATTTTCTGGATTTCCTCATCAATCTTTTCATCGCTGATTTCGATGTTTTCTGCTTTTACGATCGCTTCCAGAACAAGTCTTGTCTGAATTCTCTTTAATGCCTGCGGTTTCAGCTCTTCTGTCATCTTCTCAGCTGTCATTCCTGTAAACTGGAAGTACTGGTCAAGAGTCAGTCCCTGCTGCTGTAATCTCTGTGCAAAATCATTCGCCATCTGTCTTACTTCTGTATCAACCATAGCATCCGGAATATCCATCTGTGCGTTTGCAACAGCTTCCTCTACTGCCTTGTCTTCCTGTTTTCTCTTGCCTTCTGCGATCTTCTGTTCTTTGATCTTTGCCTTGATGTCAGCTTTATAAGCGTCCAGAGTCTCAAACTCGGAAACTTCGGATGCGAACTCGTCATCCAGTTCTGGAAGTTCTTTTACTTTGATCTCATGCACTGTACATTTGAAGACTGCTTCTTTTCCTGCCAGGTCTTTTGCATGGTACTCTTCCGGGAATTTTACATTCACTTCTTTTTCTTCTTCCAGGTTTGCACCGATCAACTGCTCTTCAAATCCCGGGATAAATGCTCCGGAACCGATTGTAAGCGGATAGTTTTCTCCTTTTCCGCCTTCAAAAGCAACACCGTCAACAAATCCTTCAAAGTCAAGTACAACTTCGTCTTTATCCTGAACCGGACGGTCTGTCACAGAAACTGTTCTTGCATTCTTTTCCTGCTCTTCAACAAGTTTTGCTTCGATCTCTTTCTGTGTTACGCGGTTGGAAATCTTTTCAACCTTTAATCCTTTGTATTCTCCTAATGTAACTTCCGGCTTTAAAGCTACCTCAGCTGTAAAAATAAATGGTTTGCCTTTTTCAATCTGTACGATATCAATCTTCGGCTGTGATACGATCTCAAGATCCTCTTCATCATATACTTTTCCGTATGCTTCCGGAATCAGCTGATTTGCAGCATCATCGTAGAAAACTTCCGGTCCGTACATTTTTTCGATCATCTGGCGCGGCACTTTTCCTTTACGGAATCCTGGGATGCTGATGTTTTTCTTCTGCTTGTTGTAAGCTCCCTGGAGTGCTTTTTCCAGTTCTTCGGCAGAAACTTCAATTGTCAGTTTCGCCATGTTGTGTTCCAGTTTCTCTACTTGTAAACTCATTTACATTTCCTCCTAAATCTTATCGTATATGCGAAAAGTCGGCAGACTTATCTACATTACACTGATTGTATGAGTATACCATATTCTTGTGCGGATTTCCAGTCCTACCTTTACTTTTCCTCAGATTTTCGCCGTTTTCTGCCGGAAACCAGAGTTTTGACTCTTAGCTTCCGCTTCCCACTTCGTCCATACGGAAAAACTGTTCCAGAAGTGCCTGGTATTCTTCCTCGCTGACAGAATAGGTATTTCCGTCATCTGCCTCCACCTTTACAATCACGGTCTCCGGATCCGAGTACTGCATATTCAGGTACGATTCTTCCAGAAGATCATACGCTCTGAACAAATAGTCGTACTGCATCATATCCTGAATTTCTTCATCCGTTCCTTCATATCCTCCATTCTGAGCGGACTGCTCAATTTCATTGGCTGCATCCTGTAATGCAGGCACATAATTGATAAACAGATCCACCGGCTGGATCTCCACAGAAACTTCGTACTCTTTGGAGCTGGTCTTCTTCGCCTTCTGCACATCATATTTCATCACGCCAAAGATCTCTTTTACAAGCGTCTCATATTCATACAACGTATAGTCGCTGAGCTCTTCATAGCCGGATGTCAGATATGCATAAACAAACTGGTCGACAGCTGCTTCATAATCCTGTTTCAATTCATATTCGGATGTATCCATGATTCTGGATGCCTCCGTAAATTCCCCCTGGAGTCTCTCATCGAGTACGGCCTGTACATACCCTGCTGCGTCAAAGTCTCCGCCGCATCCGACACAAACCAGTACGCCCGCAAGTAATACAACCGCTAAAGCACAGGCTTTTTTTCTCATGATTTTCTCCTCCTTATTCGATTTTGATTCTAGCAGACTCCATAAAAAAAAGCAACCGGTGTCCTTTCCCCCTTGTTTTCCCCCTACAGTACATTTATACTGAAAGAACAGAGCATACTGATTATGAAGGAGGAAGCATATATGGAAATCGAACGTAAATACCTCATCGAGTCCTGTCCACTCTCTCTGGATGATTATCCGTATCATGAGATGGAACAGGGATATCTGAATACCAGTCCGGTTGTGCGTATCCGCCGCTCGGATGACGATTACACACTGACCTATAAATCCAAAGGCCTGATGGTCCGCGAGGAGTATAATCTTCCTCTTACACAAGAGGCATATGAACATCTTCTCACTAAAATTGATGGAAGGCTGATTCAGAAGAGGCGTTATCTGATTCCACTGGAAGGCGGGCTGACGATTGAGCTTGACTGTTTTAAAGGAGATCTTGCCCCTCTCATTCTGGCCGAGGTGGAATTTCCTTCCGTAGAGATGGCAGATTCCTTTACTCCTCCGTCCTGGTTTGCGGAAGATGTAACGTTTTCCTCTCTTTATCACAACAGCACGCTGAGTAAATTATAAAAAAAGCAACGTTTTGTTGCCTTGTTATGCAAAGATACGTTTTGTGGCATTATCTGAATTTTTACATAGAAACTGATATACTGTTTCTAAAAATGGAGGTATGCCATGGCAAATGTACAGCTTGCAAAGAATCTGAAAACTCTGCGCAAAAAATACAATTACACACAGAAACAGCTCAGCTCTATTCTAAACATTACCAGGCAGGCGTACTCTCACTATGAACAGGCTCTCAGAGAACCGGACTTGTCTACTTTGATCCTTTTTTCTGATTTTTATAAAGTCACACTTGATGAACTGGTTGCAGGCGTCATTGATTCTGATCAAATCAAAGAATCACTTCCCGTCTATCAGTATCATCTTTGTGAAACAGAAGATCAGAAACACTCGATCTGCGTGACGGATCTGGAAATTGATCTGATCATGAAATACCGGTATTCCACTAAAAACGACCAACAGATCATTCAAGGATTCCTGAAAGATAAATAATCCCCTTACCGCGCCCGCGGAAAGGGGATTTTCCTATTTTCCTAGTTCTTAATCATTCAGTCCAAATCCATCATGAATTGCAATCATTGCTTTTTCCGTATCTTTTTCATCAATCAGAACGGTGATACGGATTTCGGATGTGGAAATCATGTTGATATTGATATTGGAGTTAAACAGAGATTCAAACATCTTTGCAGCAACACCCGGATTGCTGAGCATACCGGCTCCTACGATAGATACTTTTGCCACATCGGTGCTGTATGTAATCTCTTTTATTGTAAGAACTTCTTTTTTCTCCTCAAGAATATCAAGTGCTTCTTTCAGATCATCCTCGGATACGGTGAAAGAAATATCCTTTGTTCCGTTTCTTCCAACAGACTGCAGAATAATATCCACATTGATATTATTTTTAGCTAGTGTATTGAAAATTTTGAACGCAATTCCCGGCTCGTCTTTCACTCCAATCGCAGAGATTCTTACTGTATTTCTGTCGGCTGCCACACCGGTGATTAACATTTTTTCCATTTTTACTACCTCCTTGACTACGGTTCCCTCTTCTGATGTAAGACTGGAACGCACAACCAGCTCCACTCCGTACTTCTTGGCCATCTCAACGGACCGATTATGAAGCACTTTTGCTCCTGAAGTCGCAAGTTCCAGCATTTCATCGTAAATAATCTCATCAATTTTTCTTGCATTTTTTACAATTCTCGGATCCGCCGTGTAGACGCCGTCCACATCAGTATAGATTTCGCACTTGTCAGCGTGAAGTGCTGCCGCAAGCGCAACCGCAGTAGTATCGGAACCGCCACGTCCAAGGGTAGAATAATCATCATATTTGTTGATTCCCTGGAATCCTGTCACAATTACAATCTTTCTCGCTTCCAGTTCATGCTGGATCCGTTCGGTATCAATCCGTTTGAATCTTGCATTTCCGTACCTTGCTGTACAATGCATCCGCACCTGAAAAGCATTCAGAGAGATTGCCGGAACATCATAAGAATGAAATGCCATCGCCATCAGCGCAACAGATACCTGCTCTCCCGTAGTCAGGAGCATATCCAGTTCCCTTTTTGGCGCATTTGGATTAATACTCTGCGCCAGTTCCAGAAGTTCGTCTGTCGTATCTCCCATAGCTGAAAGTACTACAATTACATCATTCCCTTTTTTATAATCCTCAATGCAGCGTCTTGCTACGTTGAAGATTCTTTCTCTGTTTGCGACAGAGCTTCCCCCGAATTTCTTTACAATCAGCATAATTTCCTCCTAGTATTCAAATAAGTGTTCGATCAGATGATATCCTTCTTTTTCCCATCTTCCTGACTGTACAGCCGTTCTTTCACAGTAGATCTCTTCCCCGTTTTCAGGCCTCTTACTGTCATAGAGAAGATAAGGAACCAGATCTGCAGTATGGGTTCTGACTGCTGTTGGTGTCGGATGATCCGGTAGAATCAGCAACCTGTACGGTTCTCCCGATGCATCCATCACTTCCCTAACAACCCGGATCAGCCTCTGATCCAGAAATTCAATCGCCTGGATCTTCTTTTCCACGCTGCCCTGATGTCCCATTTCATCCGGTGCTTCCACATGGATATAGGCAAAATCATACCCTTCTTCAAGAAGCGCCTGTACTGCTGCCTGCGCCTTTCCCTCATAATTTGTATGAAGGCCGCCAGTAGCTCCTTCTACATGGACATTTTTCATTCCACTTCCGGCCGCAATCCCTTTCAAGAGATCCACAGCCGAAATCATCACGCCTCTCTTTCCGGTCTTTTTTTGGAAATCCGGCAGAGCGGGCTTTCTCCCGGCCCCCCAGAACCATGCGGAATTTGCCGGCCGAAGTCCCTGCTTTTTCCGCTTTTGATTGATCGGATGATCTTTTAGTAATCTGTAACTTTCTTTCATCATTTCAAGAAGCAGAGGATCCTTAGGCAGATATCCGCGAATCGTCTTAGTCAGAATATCATGGGGCGGTGTCAATTCCACGTCGTGCCCCTGTTTCCACAATAGAAGATGCCGGTAGGACGTCCCACAGTACAGTTCAAACCCCGGCTGTAATACTTCCTCTTTCAGCACCTCCAGAAGGACACCTGCGTCCTTCGTGCTGATTTCATCCGAGCTGTGATCCACAATTCTCTGATCTTCATAAGGGAGTGATGCATCCTCGGTCAAAGTGACCAGATTACAACGGAATGATACATCATCCTCTTCCATCCCGACTCCGATACTGAGCGCCTCCAGAGGCGACCTTCCAGTATAATATACTTTGGGATCGTACCCAAGGACCGACAAGTTGGCCGTATCACTTCCCGGTGCCATCCCCTCCGGCACCATGGAGACAAGCCCGATCTCGCTCATCTTTGCAAGACAATCCATCTCAGGCGTCACTGCCTGTTCCAGCGTCGTCTTTCCCCCAATACACTCCAGCGGCTCTCCTGCCATACCGTCCCCAAGAATGATGATATATTTCATCCGCAATCATTCCCTTCTATTTTCGTCTTATAATCTATTTTATGATGCTGCACGGATCATGTGAATGACATTGTCAAACCTTGCAGCTGCGTCTTCGTATTCCCCTTCTTTCATGACATCCGTAATAAATCCGAATTCTCCTTCGCAACCCTTAGCCTCTACGAATTCGACAGCGCCAAAAGCGCTTTCGATCCTCTCCTCATATGCTTCCCTGTTTCCTGCCATCCGGACAAAAAACTTTCTTTTTACATCGAGGCAGCTCTCAAGTTCCAGATGTTCTCCGGACCAATACTCGCAAATCGTCTGATTTCTATATTTTGCAGTTTCCACGATATCTGCGGTTACTGCGCTTGCTGTCGGCATCTTTCCTGCGCCGCTTCCATAGAACATGGCATCGCCAAGGGCATTCCCATGTACAAAAATCGCATTGAACACTCCATTTACGCTTGCAAGCGGATGCTCTGCCGGCAGAATGAACGGGGCTACAACCGCTTCGATCTTCTCACCATCCCGCTTCATCGTAGCAAGCAGCTTGATTACCGAATTCATCTGTTTTGCATAGTGCATATCCTGAACCGTAATCTTTGTGATGCCTTCCGTATAAATATCACGGAAATCCACCTGCTTTCCGGACACAATGGAGGACAGAATTGCAATTTTCCTGCAGGCATCCATGCCTTCCACATCCGCCTCCGGATTTCGCTCCGCAAATCCATTGTCCTGCGCTTCTTTTAGTACCTCGTCATAATCGGCCCCCTCATAGAACATCTTCGTCATCATATAATTCGTTGTTCCATTCAGGATTCCCGTAATCTCTTCAATCTCATCTGCTGTAAGTGAGGAGACAAGCGGACGGATAATCGGAATACCACCGCCCACACTCGCCTCGAAAAGATAGTTGACATTGTGCTCCTTCGCAATCTTCAGAAGCTCCGCTCCATGGGCAGCTACCAGTGCTTTGTTGGAGGTCACCACATTTTTACCTGCTTCCAGGCTTCTCTTCACATAGGTGTACGCAGGCTCCAGGCCTCCCATTACCTCTACAACAATATCCACGCTTTCATCGTTGATAATCTTTTCAAAATCATGCACGATCAGTTCCTGCGCCGGATCCTCCGGAAAATCACGCAGATCCAGAACATATTTGAGCCGGACCTGGTCTCCGGCGCAGCGGTCGATTTTCTTCTGGTTCAGCCGGAACACTTCCACTACACCGGAACCAACTGTACCATATCCCAGTACTGCAACACTTATCATTTTCTATTCCCTCCCTACTATTTTCAGATAATGCACTCCGTTTTTTTCTTCGATTTTCGCAACCATTTCCGAGAGATTTCCTGTTGTGGAAAGGACTTCCACACTCATGGTAAGCGTCGCCACCCCATTGAGCGGAATACTTTGATGAATAGTCAGAATATTTGCTCTGCACTGTGCAACTTCACTCAAAATCTCCGCCAAAAGCCCCGGAATATCTTCCATTTGCAAGACCATGGTGATGGTCTGACCTTTCTCATTTTCATGAAACGGGAAAATATCGTCTTTATATTTATAAAAGGAACTTCTGCTGATCCCTGCCTGTTCTGCCGCTTCACCGATCGTAAGACCTTTCTGTGTTGCAAGCAGATGCTTGACCTCCACAACTTTCAAGAGGACTTCCGGAACCGCTTTTCTGTTCAGAACATAGTATTTTGTCTTATCCATGTACACTCTCCTGTTTCAGATAGGCAGTGATAAATCGGTCGATCTCGCCGTCCATCACTGCACCTACATTGCTGGATTCTTCGTTGGTTCTGTGATCCTTGACAAGACTGTATGGATGCATGACATAGGAGCGGATCTGATTTCCAAACCCAATATCCTTGACTTCGCCCCGGATACCGGACATCTTTTCTGCCTGCTCCTGTTCTTTCATCAGATACAGCTTCGCCTTTAACATCTGCATCGCCTTATCTTTGTTGTGATGCTGCGAGCGTTCATTCTGGCACTGTACGACAATTCCGGTAGGAAGATGTGTAATCCGGACCGCGGAGGATGTCTTATTGATGTGCTGTCCTCCTGCCCCACTTGAACGGTAGGTGTCAATCTTCAAATCGTCTTCATTAATCTCAATATCGATATCTTTGTCAATATCTGGGATCACATCACAGGAAGCGAAGGATGTCTGTCGTTTTCCCGCAGAATTAAACGGTGAAATTCGAACCAGACGGTGTATGCCTTTCTCGGATTTCAGAAATCCGTACGCATTTTCCCCGTGCACCTCAAATGTCACGTTTTTGATTCCTGCAATATCGCCGTCAATATAATCCAGAACCTCCATGGAGAATCCATGGCGCTCCACAAACCGGGAATACATCCGGTAAAGCATCTTATTCCAGTCACAGGCCTCCGTTCCTCCGGCTCCTGCATGAAGTGTTACAATCGCATCACAGTTGTCGTACTCTCCTCCGAGGAGGGTACTGATCCGCACCTCCTCCAGATGCTCTTCAAGTCTTCTGACCCCATCTCTGATCTCCCCGATCAGACTTTCTTCCTGTTCCTCTTCCGCCATTTCCAGAAGAACTCCGGTATCCTCATACTGCTGCCTGAGTTCCTCTGCTGT
Source organism: uncultured Sellimonas sp. (assembly GCA_963559135.1). Lineage (GTDB taxonomy): Bacteria > Bacillota > Clostridia > Lachnospirales > Lachnospiraceae > Sellimonas. The sequence continues at coordinate 31,766 of CAUWJP010000009.1, read as the reverse complement.
GCGAAGCGTATCTTTCAGCATTTTGAGCTCTTTCATGACTTTCTGGGAATCCTCTGTATTCTCCCAGAAATCAGGCTCTTCCATTTTACGTTCCAGTTCTTCTACTCTTTTTTCTTTGCCTGGCAGGTCAAAGTGAATCCCTTACTTCCTTAAGAGGTTCCTCAAATGCCTGCAGTTCTAATCTCAGCTGTTCAAGCTCAACCACTCTTCTCACCTCTTTTATTTTATTATTTCTTCTTACCGCAGCACTGTTTATATTTCAGGCCGCTTCCGCATGGACACGGATCATTCGGGTATACTTTCTTTTCTGTACGGACTTTCGGCGCATGAGAAGCAGAATCGTCCTTGTTCGTTCCTGTTACTTTTACAACCTGTTCTCTTTCCACTTTCTGTTCCATTTTAACATGGAAGAGTACCCGGATCGTATCCTCTTCAATGGCCTTTGTCATCTCACCAAACATATCGTATCCAAGCATCTTATATTCCACAAGCGGGTCTTTCTGTCCATATGCCTGAAGGCCGATTCCCTGACGAAGCTGATCCATATCATCGATATGATCCATCCACTTGCCGTCAATCGCTCTAAGCAGTACGACACGCTCTACTTCTCTTAAATGTTCCGATTCAGGGAACTCTGCTTCTTTTTCCTCATATGCCTTGACAGCACGTTCTTTCAGAAGATGTTTCAGCTCTTTCTGCTGTTTCTTCTTCACATCCTCTTCTGTCACAGGCTTAAGCATCGGAATGGTCTCATGAAGAGCCACGTCCATGCCTTCCAGATCCCATTCGTCGCTGGATCTGTCAGCCGGAGCATATCTGTCAACAAGATCTTCCACATATTCGGTGATCATATGATAGATGGAATCTCTCATACTTTCCCCGTCAAGCACACGACGTCGCTCTTCGTAGATAATCTCTCTCTGCTCATTCATAACCTGGTCGTATTCCAGAAGGTTCTTACGAATACCATAGTTGTTGAACTCGATCTTCTTCTGCGCCTTTTCGATCGCTCCGGAAAGCATCTTATGCTCAATTTGTTCTCCGTCTTCCACACCCAGTGCATTGAATACGGACATCAGTTTCTCTGAACCAAACAGGCGAAGCAGGTCGTCTTCCAAGGAAAGGTAGAAACGGGATTCACCCGGATCTCCCTGACGTCCTGAACGTCCACGGAGCTGGTTATCAATTCGTCTGGATTCGTGGCGCTCTGTACCGATGATCTTTAATCCGCCGGCCTCTCTTGCCTTGTCATCCAGTTTGATATCGGTACCACGTCCTGCCATGTTGGTCGCAATCGTAACCGCGCCGTGTTGTCCTGCCTCAGCTACGATCTGTGCTTCCAGCTCATGGAACTTGGCATTCAGAACATTATGACGAATACCTCGTTTTCTGAGCATCTTGCTTAAAAGTTCACTGGTCTCGATAGTAATCGTACCAACCAGAACCGGCTGTCCTTTTGCATGTGCTTCCTCAATAGCATCGCATACCGCATTGAATTTCTCTTTCTTTGTCTTATATACAGCATCGTCCAGATCCTGACGGATGACCGGCTTGTTGGTCGGGATTTCCACAACGTCCATTCCATAAATATCACGGAACTCTTTCTCCTCTGTCAGGGCAGTACCTGTCATACCACATTTCTTTTCATATTTATTAAAGAAGTTCTGGAAAGTAACCGTTGCAAGCGTTTTGCTCTCCCGGTTGACTTTTACATGCTCTTTTGCCTCGATTGCCTGATGAAGTCCGTCGGAATACCGTCTTCCCGGCATGATACGTCCGGTAAACTCATCAACAATCAGTACTTCGTTATCTTTTACTACATAGTCCTTATCGCGGAACATCAGGTTGTGTGCTCTCAAGGCCAGAATGATATTGTGCTGGATCTCCAGATTTTCCGGATCTGCCAGGTTTTCAATATGGAAAAAGTTTTCAACCTTCTTGACACCATCTTCGGTCAGGTTGATCGCTTTCTCTTTTTCATTGACGATGAAGTCTCCGGTTTCCTCGATCTCTTCACCAAGAATTGCGTTCATCTTTGAGAATTCGCCACTTGCCTCACCACGCTCCATCTGCTTTGCAAGAATGTCACATGCCTCGTAAAGCTTTGTGGACTTGCTGCTCTGACCAGAAATAATCAGAGGGGTTCTTGCCTCGTCGATCAGAACGGAATCGACCTCATCGATGATGGCATATTTCAGTCCTCTTTGTACAAGCTGCTCTTTGTAGATAACCATGTTGTCTCTTAGATAGTCAAATCCAAGTTCATTATTGGTAACATATGTGATATCGCAGGCATAGGCAGCTCTTCTCTGGTCGTTGTCCATGTCGTTTAATACGACCCCGACCTTAAGTCCAAGGAATTCGTGCACTTTTCCCATCCACTCGGCGTCACGCTTTGCCAGGTAATCATTGACAGTAACGATATGAACGCCTTCTCCTGTGAGGGCATTTAAGTAAGCCGGCAGTGTAGATACAAGTGTCTTTCCTTCACCGGTCTTCATCTCAGAAATACGTCCCTGGTGAAGAACAATACCGCCAATCAACTGTACACGGTAGTGCTTCATACCGATGGCTCTTACCGCTGCCTCTCTTACTGTGGCAAATGCCTCCGGGAGCAGATCGTCCAATGTCTCTCCCTTTGCGTACCTTTCCTTATATTCTCTTGTTTTATCTCTCAATTCTTCGTCAGAAAGCTTCTGCATCTCAGGTTCCAAAGCTTCGATATGATCTACGATCGGGTAGATTCTCTTTAACTCATGCTGGCTGTGTGTGCCAAACACTTTCTGTATCAGTCCCATTTTTTACTGCTCCTTATCGTTCTAAAAAATTAATCCATTCTTCATTTTAACACTATCCACGGGCTTGTTCAACCTGTTTCTAAAGTGTTCACAAACTCTTTCCATCGCGTTCACAAACATCAGCCACGATACTTTTCTCTGATTTCCTCGTAGCTTAAGCTTCCTCCGAAAAGATCAAGGGCGCTCCCCACTGTAAAATCCACCCGGTCTCTTCCTGCTTCCTGCAAAAGCCGGATGTCCTCCATGGATGCAATTCCGCCTGCATACGTCACCGGCACTTCCCCAGCTTTCTCCCATGTTCCAAGGATTTCTACCAGTTCCTGATCGATCCCCGAAGAGCGTCCCTCCACGTCAACACCGTGAATCAGGAACTCGGCACAAGATCCTGCCAGTAGATTCAAAAGTTCATGGGTCACTTCGGTATCCGTAAACTTCTGCCACCGATCTGTGACAACCAGATATTTTCCATCCCGTTTTCTGCAGCTTAAATCAAGGACAATCCGCTCCTTTCCCACTGCATCTTTCAGCTGTTCCAGATGATCCCACCGGATCCGGCCGTCAGAAAAAACATAAGATGTGACAATGACATGACTTGCTCCCGCACTTAGATATTCTTCCGCATTATCCGCCCGGATGCCGCCGCCGATCTGAAGTCCTCCCGCGAACGTCTGGAGCGCTCGAAGCGCCTGATTTCTCGTCTCCTCAAAATAAGGAGATGATACCGGATTTAGTAGGATGACATGTCCCCCGTAAAGGCCGTCCTCCTGATATTTGCCCGCAAACCAGTCTGCCGGTTTTTCTGCCACAAAATTAGTCCTGGCTTTGTCCCCCTGGTCAGTGAGGCTCCCGCCTACAATCTGTTTTACTTTTCCATTATGTATATCGATACATGGACGGAACCACATCTTTTTACCTCCCCACTTTTTTACTTTACCACGTCAATTTATTTTTTTACATTAACACAGGACTTACTCTTCCGTCAAGCCAAACATGTACGCCCCAAGCGCAAATAAGAGAGCCAAAAGAGGCTCTCTTATTTGTCCATATTTGTTCTGCTGTCTCCGTCCAGTGCATTTTCCACACCATCTTTAATGTCCTCTGCACCATCTTCGACACCGTTCTTTAAGTCCTCGGCTCCGTCTTCCAAAGCGTCAGCGCCATTATCGATATCTTCCTCGAGTGTGTTCCCGGTATTGCTTCCGTTTGTCGCATCATTGACACGATTTTCCCCTGAACATGCAGTCATGCAGCCAAGCATGAACACACTCAGCAGAACAAGCGCAGCTCGTTTCCAAGATTTCATTTTCTTTTCCTCCTGCAAATAGAATTTGCACTACTTACTATTTGCAGAAAATCCAATTTTATTCATGTTAAAATTAAAATGAAATCACGTCGCTCATCTCATATCTTCCTGCCGGTCTTCCTGCCAGGAATTTTGCTGCTTCCAGGGCACCTTTTCCAAACACGGCCTTGGAATAAGCAGTATGCTTAAACTCAATCACTTCGTCCTCTCCTGCAAAAAGCACCTCGTGTTCCCCGACGATGGTTCCTCCACGGACAGCTGAAATTCCGATCTCTTTTTTTTCTCTTTGCTTTCTCTCCTGACTTCTGTCATAACAATATGCATATTTCGGATCCTGCGTCTCGTTGATGGCATCGGCAAGTGCCAGCGCTGTTCCGCTTGGCGCGTCTACCTTTTTATTATGATGCTTTTCGACAATTTCAATATCATATCCTGCCTGGGCAAGGACTTTTGCCGCATCCTTTAAAAGTCGCATCAGCAAATTGATTCCAAGAGACATATTGGCAGATTTGAGCACTGCCGTCTCTTTGGCTGCGTCTTCCACTTTCTGAAGTTGCTCTTCGGAAAGGCCGGTCGTACAAAGCACTACCGGCAGTTTCTTTTTACAGCATGCTTCCAGAAGCCCGTCCACTGCTTTTGCGTTTGAAAAATCGATCACAACATCTGCTTCCACGTCACATTCTTTCAGGCTGTCAAATACCGGATACGTATTGTCAATCCCTTTGAATGTATCAATCCCAGCCACAATCTGACAGTTCACGTCTTCTGCAGCAAGTCGTGTAATCACCTGTCCCATTTTTCCATTACAGCCATGCATAATTATTCTTACCATCTTTGCTCTTCTCCTTTTCGTAAAATCCTTTCCGCTCTTTTTCCCTTTCTCGTATATCCAAAGAGGGCGCCTTTCGGCTCCCTCTTTTCTTTTTCTGATTCTGTTAAACCAGTTTCATTCCAAACTTTTTCATCTCTTCTGCAAGAGCCTGTTTGTGAGCCTCCTCCATCGGGGAAAGCGGCATCTTCAGATCTCCTACTTCTTTTCCAAGCAGATTCATCGCCGTCTTTACCGGAATCGGATTAACTTCACAGAACAGCTTTTCGATCAGCGGCAGCGCATCCAGCTGCATCTTCAGGCTTCCCTTCAGGTCGCCGTCAAAGAACTTCTGGCAAAGATCATGTGTATACTCCGGTGCAATATTGGCAAGAACGGAAATCACTCCTTTTCCTCCAAGGGACAGAAGCGGCACTATCTGGTCGTCATTGCCGGAATACAGATCCAGCTTTCCGTCTGTCAGCTGCATGATCTTTGTAATCTGGGAAATATTGCCTGACGCCTCTTTAATTGCCACAATATTATCGATTTTAGCGAGCTCTGCTGCCGTCTCCGGCGCGATATTCAATCCGGTCCGGCTTGCCACGCTGTAGAGAATAATCGGAGCCTTTGCCTCGTCAGCTACCGCCTTATAATGAGCAACGAGTCCTTTCTGTGTCGCCTTATTGTAGTACGGCGTTACAAGAAGCAGTGCATCCGCACCGTACTCAACCGCCTCTCTTGACATTTCGATTGTCGTAAATGTGGCGTTGGATCCAGTCCCCGCAATAACCGGGATTCTCTTTTTCACCTGCTGAATCGTAAATTTGATGCACTCCATGTGCTCTTCTTCTGTCAACGTGGATGACTCACCGGTCGTACCACAGATAATAATCGCATCCGTTTTATGGGCAATATGATACTCAATCAGTTCATCGAGCTTATCATAGTTTACGGAACCATCCGGTAAAAATGGTGTCACAAGCGCTACACCTGACCCTGTAAATATCGACATAATATTACCTCCAACTCGTTTGTTTCCTTTTCACACTTTAGAACATTAAATCGTCATTACTGAAAGTTTATCACTATTCCCAACATGTGTCAAACATCAATTCAACGAGTCTTTCCAGCATTGGGCCACTATTCTTCCTGACATTCCAGCTTACTTACCGACACTTCATAGGCAGTTCTTTTTTCTGTCTCCGTCTCCGATAATTTCTTTATATATTCCCGACTCTGCACCCGTCCGAGAATATGTACATGCGCGCCGACTTCAAAGGATGAAGCAAACCTCGCGTTACGTCCCCAGCAGATACATGGAATATAATCCGATTTTCCGTACGGCCGATTGACGGCTAACAGAAGATCCGCAATTTCCCTTCCAAGCGGAGTTTTTCTGTATACCGGTGCCTTGCAGATATAGCCGTCCAGAAAAATACTGTTTGTCTTGACGCCGTCCATATCCTCATCGCTCTCCACAAAGGATACTTCCCTTGCAAAGACGGACAGCACAAGCCTGTTTTTCTGTTCCTCATGCCGATTATAGGACCGGAACTGCCCCTGGACGATAATATATTCGCCCACATAGTCCTGAGTCACATCGATCAGGCGTTCGGAGATCATGACCGGGATCCGGTCCTCCGAATTGCTCAGACGCTTCACAAGCACTTCCATCGTATAGAAGCCCTCTCCAAATACTTCGTGGCTGAATTCAAATGTTGTTGCCACCTGTCCCATAATCGTTACCTGGTTGTTTTCAATGATCTTATCTGACATGAAATGTAATTCTCCCTTCCTCTGATACGTAGTTTTTTATCTTTAATACTTTATGCCCCTCTTTCAAAGGATATGACCAATACATTCTATTTTCCATAAAATTCGATCGACATATTCCGATAAATATGGATAGAAATGCTTGTAAAATTCAAAAAATATGGTAGACTATATAAGTTGCTACATTAAATAAGTAGAAAGAAGGATATAACGATATGAAAATAAAACGTGAAGATATTCGTAATATTGCCATTATCGCCCATGTAGACCACGGAAAAACAACTTTGGTTGACGAGCTATTAAAGCAGAGCGGCGTCTTCCGTGAGAATCAGGAAGTAGAGGAGCGTGTAATGGACTCCAATGACATTGAGCGTGAACGCGGCATCACCATCCTTTCCAAAAATACAGCCGTACATTACAAAAATACGAAAATCAACATCATTGACACGCCGGGGCATGCCGATTTCGGCGGAGAGGTAGAGCGTGTCCTCAAGATGGTAAACGGAGTAGTCCTTGTTGTGGATGCCTTTGAAGGGCCGATGCCGCAGACAAAATTCGTTCTAAAAAAGGCACTGGAGTTAAAGCTTCCAGTCATTGTCTGCATCAACAAGATCGACCGTCCGGAAGCACGTCCGGATGCAGTAATTGATGAGACACTGGAGCTCTTTATGGATCTGGACGCAGATGACAGCCAGCTGGACTGCCCGTTTGTGTATGCTTCCGCAAAGGGCGGATACGCGATTCTGGAACTGGATGACAAGCCGGAAAATATGATTCCGCTTTTTGAGACAATTCTGGAATACATTCCTGCTCCGGAAGGAGACCCGGACGCCTCCACCCAGGTGCTCATCAGTACAATTGACTATAATGAGTACGTAGGCCGTATCGGTGTTGGAAAAGTTGACAATGGAACGATCCGTGTCAACCAGGATGTCATCGTTGTCAACCACCATGAACCGGACAAACAGAAACGAGTAAAAATCAGTAAGCTCTATGAGTTTGACGGACTGAATAAAATCGAGGTCAAAGAGGCTGGTATCGGTTCTATCGTTGCGATTTCCGGTATCGCTGATATTTCTATCGGAGATACGATCTGTTCGCCGGATCATCCGGATCCGATCCCGTTCCAGAAGATTTCCGAACCTACGATCTCCATGCAGTTCAAGGTCAACGACAGCCCGTTTGCGGGACAGGAAGGAAAATTCGTAACTTCCCGTCATCTCCGCGACCGTCTGTTCCGGGAACTGAATACAGACGTCAGTCTCCGCGTGGAAGATACCGACGATATGGACAGCTTCAAAGTGTCCGGACGAGGCGAGCTTCATCTCTCCGTCCTGATCGAGAACATGCGCCGGGAAGGCTATGAATTTGCGGTCAGCAAGGCAGAGGTACTTTATAAAGAAGACGAAAACGGAAAACTGTTAGAGCCGATGGAGCTTGTCTACATCGATGTTCCGGACGAATTTACCGGAACTGTTATCGACAAGCTAAGCCAGAGAAAAGGCGAGCTTCGGAATATGGGAATGTCAAACGGTGCCTACACCAGACTGGAATTCTCCATCCCATCCAGAGGTCTGATCGGATACCGCGGTGACTTCCTGACTGACACAAAAGGAAACGGAATCATGAATACTGCCTTCGACGGCTACGCTCCGTACAAGGGTGAAATCCAGTACCGCAAAAACGGTTCCCTGATCGCTTTTGAGACAGGCGAAGCTCTGACCTATGGTCTTTTCAATGCTCAAGAACGTGGAACATTATTTATCACTCCGGGCGAACGTGTCTATGCCGGAATGGTAGTCGGCCAAAATGCAAAGACGGATGACATCGAAATTAATGTCTGCCGTGCAAAACACCTGACTAATACCCGTGCTTCCGGTTCCGATGATGCATTAAAACTCTCTCCTCCGCGCATCTTAAGTCTGGAGGAGGCGCTGGATTTCATTGATACAGATGAGCTTCTGGAAGTGACTCCAAAGAGTCTGCGAATCCGTAAAAAGATTCTGGATTCCAGAATGCGTAAACGTGACAGCGCAAAAAAATAGAAATAAGATATTCTGAGGTGTCTATATGAATTTTTTATGGTTTTTAGAAGGCATCCGGACTCCTGCAGGTAACGAATTCTTTCAGTTCGTTACCTGTTTTGGTCAGGAACCTTTTCTTCTTGCGATCATCTGCTGCTTTTACTGGTGCTTCAATAAAACATTTGCCTGCCAGCTGGGCCTGACCTATTTTTCGTCCGGTCTTCTTGTGCAGAGCATGAAAATCACCTTTCAGGTTCCGCGTCCATGGATTCTGGACCCGGATTTCACGCCGGTGAAAAGCGCCGTTTCCCATGCCACCGGCTACTCTTTTCCAAGTGGGCACACCCAGGGCGGTACCTGTCTGTTTGCACCCCTTGCAATGAAAACCAGGAACAGGATTCTGAAAGTGTTATTTACCGCAGTATTTCTTCTGATCGGATTTTCAAGAATGTACCTGGGTGTCCATACGCCAAAAGATGTCCTTGCTGCCCTAACTGTTTCCCTTGCCTTTTCCTGGTTCTTTTCCAGATTTTCTTCCAGGCTGTTTTGCCGCTTCCGGACGTTTTGTATCATCCTGGTGCTCTGTGCCCTGGCAGTCCTTCTTTATGCCTGTCTTCTGCTGCATTTTGACCGACTGGATATCAAATATGCCGCAGACTGTATCAAAGCCGCTGGAGCTGGAGTGGGCTTCGCCGTCGGACTTTATCTGGAACAGACAAAACTTCACTTTTCAACTAAGACACGCACCCGTACCGGACAGGCTATAAAACTGCTGGCAGGACTGTTATCTACGCTTGCCTTCCAGCTTCTTCTCTCAGAACTTAGCTCCGCCCTTCTTTGGGAGGCAGTTGTTTACGCGTTCCTTGTTATCTGGGTTCTGTTTTTATACCCTGCCTTCTTTACATTCGTCCAGAAAAAACAGTGAATTTTTTATTCTATTATTTATGCTTTACAGATTTTGTCAGTAAATTTTTTATTTTTAATATTTTTTTTAGTTATTTATAATTGCATGTTCAAAGTCTTCGTAGTATAATAAAAGCAGAAATTCAAATCTTGGATTTGAGAAGATCTTCTGCCAGAGTTTTACCGCTTTTGCGTACGGCAGAAAATACAGGAAAAAGGAGTTGGGCTTATGAAATTTATTATCAGAGGAAAAAATATCGATGTGACGCCTGCTTTAAAGGAAACAATCGAACACAAACTTGGAAAGTTGGAAAGATATTTCACTCCTGAAACCGAGATCCACGTTACACTCAGTGTGGAAAGAGAAGAGCAGAAAATCGAAGTCACCATCCCTCTCAAGGGAAATATTATCCGCTCCGAACAGTCCAGCAGCGATATGTATGTTTCTATCGATCTTGTTGAAGAGATCATCGAACGTCAGCTCCGCAAATATAAAAACAAACTGGTTGAAAAGCATCAGGCCGGTGTGGATTTCAGCAAATCATTTGTGGAAGACCATGACCATGACAGCGTGGAAGACGATTCTATTCAGATTATCCGTACGAAACGATTTGGTATTAAACCAATGTTTCCGGAAGACGCATGCATTCAGATGGAACTTCTTGGTCATAATTTCTACGTATTTACCAACGCTGAAACAGATGAAGTCAATGTTGTATACAAGAGAAAGAATAATACTTACGGTTTGATTGAACCGGAATTTCAGTAGTATTATAAAAACAAGGGGCTGCAAAACCACAGCCCCTTTCCTATTTCTCAAACAGCATTGTTTCTCCCTTATGCACTGCAAAAAAGCACTCTTCTCCCCATTCCAGTTCGGCCTGTCCATTCGTCCCCTCTGTCAGTTCTTTTTCTATTTTCCCTTTTTCGCCAAAAGGAATCAAGCACTCCATGCTGACACATTCCGTATACTGGGTGTCCAGAATATGGATTCCATTCTGCGCAAGGAGATACTGAATCTTTCCAAGTCCGGTATATTCTGTCCGAATTTTCAGTTTAACCCCGCGTTTTCTGGTAATAATAGTACTTGCAAGAAGTCCCTCTTTTGCCGCACCGGAGTAAGCCCTGACAAGCCCCCCTGTTCCTAGAAGCGTCCCTCCAAAATAACGGGTCACCACAATCACGGTGTCGTGGATGCCCTCTCCTGTCAATACATCAAGAATCGGCTTTCCTGCAGTTCCGCCCGGCTCTCCGTCGTCACTGAATCGTTGCAGTTCAAACCGCTCGCCCAACACATAAGCATAGCAGTTGTGTGTAGCATTGTAATGCTTTTTCCGAATGCTCTCTATAAATTCCAGTGCCTCTTCCTCCGTATCAATATGGGAAACTGCCGCAAGGAAACGTGACTTCTTTTCAACAGTCTCTGCTTCCCCGTTATCAAGCACTGTCCTGTATTCTTCAACCATGTTCGTTCCTCCTGTATCTTCTTTTTTTACTATAACAGGAATTTCAACATTTTCAAAACTTTTTCTTAAATTTTTATCAGCGAATACTGAAGATTGCATTTTTTTCTTTATTTCAATATTGAAATTTGCTATAATGGTTTGGTATAAAAGGAGGCATATGCTCATGAACTATGGTAGAAAAAAGGCTGCTAAGAAACGAAGGGACATTACCTCAAAATCAAAACTGAAAAAGAAACGTCTCGGCGTACGAATTTTTAAAGGAGTCCTTCTGGCGCTCCTGCTTCTTGTCGTAGCCGGATGTGTGGGCGGCGGGATTTTTATCAAAAAAGTCATCGATGATGCCCCGGATGTCACCCCGGAAGATGTAAAGCCGACGGGATATACTTCTGTTATTTACGCGTCGGATAACAAGACCGAAACCGAGCGGCTGACTTCCGCCGGTTCCAACCGTGTTTATAAGACAATCGACGAGATTCCAAAGGATCTTCAGCATGCTTTTGTTGCAATCGAGGACGAGCGTTTTTATGAGCATAACGGTATCGATCCAAAAGGTATCATCCGTGCTGGAATCATCGGTATCACCACCGGAGATTTTTCTCAGGGTGCATCGACCCTGACACAGCAGCTGATCAAGAATAATATTTTTGACTTCATGTCGGAAGATACGTTCTTTGACAAACTGGAGCGTAAAATTCAAGAGCAGTACCTTGCGCTCAAGCTTGAAAAGCAGATGTCAAAAAGCGAAATTATGGAAAACTATCTGAATACCATCAACCTTGGCCAGAACACGCTCGGGGTACAGGCAGCTTCCCAGCGTTACTTTAACAAGGATGTATCTCAGCTGACCCTGTCGGAATGCGCAGTTATCGCAGCAATTACTCAAAGTCCGAGCTATTACAATCCTATTACGCATCCGGACAACAATGCAAAGCGCCGCGAGCAGGTTCTTGACAACATGCTTGATCAGGGATATATTTCCCAGGAAGCATATGGCGAAGCGGTTGCTGACGATGTTTATTCCCGTATTCAGAATGTTAATACGAACATTACTCAAAGCACGACTCCACAGAGCTATTTCGTGGATGCTCTGACGGAACAGATTCTGAACGATCTGGAAGATCCAGATATCGGACTCGGCTACAGTGAAACTCAGGCCTACAATACATTATACAAAGGTGGGCTGAGTATTTATTCCACACAGGATCTGGAAATCCAGGGAATCTGTGATCAGATCGTCAATGACGACAGTAATTATCCATCCAACATCGAGTACGGACTGTCTTATGCGTTGACTGTTACCCGTGCCGATGGGACACAGGAAAACTACAGTTCCGGACACATCAAGCAGTTCCGGAATATGAAATATGGCCTCACCTTTGATTCTGAGGAGGAAGCATACCAGGTCATCGAAGAATTTAAGGCTTCTATCGCTCAGGAAGGCGATACTTACGACGAGGTCATCAACCTGTCTCCGCAGCCTCAGGCATCCGTCACCGTGATCGATCAGGCTACTGGACAGATCAAGGCCATGGTCGGCGGACGAGGAACCAAATCCTCCAGTATGAGTCTGAATCGTGCGTACACCGGATCTACAAGACAGCCTGGTTCCTGTTTCAAGATCCTGTCTACTTATGCTCCTGCCCTTGACAGCGCCGGCGAGACACTGGCAACAATCATCAAGGACGAGCCGTACGAATACGCGGATGGAACACCGGTATCCAACTGGTGGGGCGATTATTACCGCGGTGATATGACAATGCGGGAAGCTATCGAACAGTCCGCCAACATCTGTGCAGTCAAAACACTGACAGAGATCACACCACAGCTTGGCTTTACCTATTGTCAGAATTTCGGACTTTCCACACTTGTTGAAAGCCGTACGACTGACGAAGGCCAGGTATTTACCGACATTCACCAGTCTCTTGCCCTTGGAGGTATCACAGACGGTGTATATAATTACGAAATGTGCGCAGCTTATGCTACAATTGCAAACGGCGGTGTTTATCAGAAACCGATCATGTACACCAAGATTCTGGACCATGACGGAAACGTCCTGCTTGACCGTACTCAGACACAGGAAAAACGGACTGTCCTGAAAGAGTCCACTGCTTACCTTCTGACAAGCGCGATGGAAGGCGTCCTGACAGAAGGAACCGGTACTCCGGCCCGTCTTTCCAATATGGCCGCTGCCGGTAAAACCGGTACGACATCCAACAACGTCGATCTTTGGTTTGCAGGCTACACTCCGTATTATACCTGTACGATCTGGACCGGCTATGATGACAACACTCCACTTGCAGATCAGGAATGGGATTACCACCTGAGAATGTGGAAACAGATCATGGATCAGATCAATACTACAAAAGGACTTTCCTATACAGACTTTGAGACACCGGACTCCGTTGTTGAACGGACTGTCTGCACAAGCACAGGCAAACTTGCCGTATCCGGATGTCCTTCTGTAACAGAATATTTTGACAAGGATACTGCACCTACGGAAAGCTGTTCCAGACACAAATCCACTCGTCGTTCTACAAGCAGCAGTTCTGACAGTGAGACAGATGAGTCCGACAGTTCCAGCCAGTCAGAAGAGAATCAGTCTTCTGAAAGCTCTGACGGAACTACTTCCACTGACAGCGAAACATCTTCCGACAGCGGAACGTCTTCTGGCAGCGGAAACAGCAGTTCCTCAGACAGTACTCAGGGCTCAGACAGTACTTCCTCCGGTTCAACCGATGGAGGCACCCAGGGTGATTCTTCCGGCGGGGGCACTGCTTCCCAGTAGGACAATTTGAAATATCAAAAAGCATACATTAAGGCCCCTGAGGCAGATATCTGATCTTCCTCAGGGGCCTTTTTATATCCTGTTCTTTTTTCAGAACCACTTTGACATTCCAATAATTAATCTAAAACAAGCTTTGCTGCTCCGCAGATTCCTGCATCATTTCCAAGCTCTGCAAGAGTAAATTTGAGCTCCTTATTAGCAAAGAATGCTCTTTCCTGATATGGCTTTTCGATGTACGACAGAAGCACTTCTCCGGCCTTGGATACGCCTCCCCCGATCACGATGACAGCCGGATCTACCGCTGCCGAAAGATTGGCAATTGCATAGCCCAGATATGTTCCAAACTCCACTGCGATCTCATCTGCCACTTCATCTCCTGCTTTTACAGCATCAAAGACAGTCTTTGCGTTGACCGGTCCTCTTCTCAGCACTGTCTCTCTGTCTGTGGAAGTCAACTTTTTCTTTGCCAGACGTGTAATTCCTGTTGCGGATGCGTACTGCTCCAGACATCCATAATTTCCGCATCCACATCTTTCCGTCTCCTCATAGTTGACGCAAAGATGTCCGATCTCACCGCCGGCTCCATGTTCTCCTGTCAGAATCTTTCCATTAATCAGGATACCGCCTCCGACACCAGTTCCCAGTGTGACCATAATCATATTTTTACAGCCGCGTCCGCCGCCGAGCCACATCTCTCCAAGCGCTGCCACATTGGCATCATTTCCTGTAGCAGTACGGATTCCTGTCAGCTCTTCCATCTCTTTTTTAACATTTTTATATCCCCAGCCAAGGTTTGCCGTCGCCTTTACAATCCCCTCTTCTGTAATCGGAGCCGGTACACCGATTCCGATTCCGGCTACTTCCTCTTTCGAGATTCCGTTCTTTTCCATGATGTTCATAAGAGATTCAGCGATATCAGGAAGAATATTGCATCCTTTCTCTTCCGTTCTGGTCTTAATCTCCCATTTTTCCCGAACATTTCCATCTTCCTGAAATAATCCCATCTTGACAGTAGTGCCTCCTATGTCAACTCCAAAACAATAATTCATCTCTGTTCTTTCCTTCCCTCTTTATTTTGACAGACTTTCCTGTACACGTCTGTATAATTCTTCTGCTGCATTGTAGCCCATCTGTTTCTGTCTGTGGTTAACAGCTGCCGATTCTACGATGATCGCCAGATTTCTTCCTGGACGGATTGGAATGGAATGGCATACGACTTTATTTCCAAGGAACTCTGTATATTCCTCTTTTAATCCAAGACGGTCGTATTCCCGGTTCTTGTCCCACTCTTCCATATTGATTACAAGATCAATCGTCTGTGTCTCTCTGACACTCTGCACACCGAACAGACTCTTGACATCAACAATGCCGATTCCGCGAAGCTCAATAAAATGTCTGGTGATATCCGGTGCTGTTCCCACCAAAGTATCATCGCTGACTTTCCGGATTTCCACAACATCGTCCGTCACAAGACGGTGTCCCCGGTTAATCAGCTCCAGTGCCGCTTCACTCTTTCCGATGCCACTCTCGCCCATAATCAGAACACCAACTCCATATACGTCAACCAGTACTCCATGAATGGAAATGCATGGCGCCAGCTCCACATTCAGCCAGCGGATCACTTCTGCCGTAAAGGCAGAGGTCTGCTTGCAGGACTGGAAGATCGGCACTTTCATTTCATTGGCCATCTCAAGAAACATCTCATCCGGATCCATATTCCGGCAGTAAATGATACATGGAATTCCATAGGAGAGAAGCTGTGCATACATCTCTTTCTTTTTCTCATCTGAAAGTGTCTCCAGATAGGTATACTCCACATATCCAATAATCTGGACACGCTCAGAATCAAAATGGTCAAAGTATCCCGTCAGCTGCAGCGCCGGACGGTTGATATCCGGAACCTGAATCTCCGACTGGCTCAGATCCAGATCCGGAGTCAGATTTTTCAGGTTCATCTTTTCAATTAGTTTTTCAAGCTTCACACCCATATTTGTTCTCCTTTAATTTTTCAGTTAAAATCATTTTGTGAATAGTATATCATATCAGTGGAAAAAATTGTACACGTCTCTGGCAGATTTTTCATTCATGGTAGGAAGTTTTTTCAGATCCTCGATTTCTGCCTTCCGGATCGCATCCAGACTCTGGAAATGTTTCATCAAATCCTTCCTGCGCTTCGGCCCCACCCCCGGAATATCATCCAGAATCGAGTGTACCTGTCCCTGTCCACGGAGTTTCCGATGGAATTCAATAGCAAAACGGTGCGCCTCATCCTGCACACGTGTAATCAGTTTAAACGCCTCTGAATCTGTCCTGATCGGCAGTTCTTCATTATGATAATAAAGCCCTCTCGTGCGGTGCCTATCATCCTTTACCATGCCGCAGACCGGTATGTTGATATGCAGCTCCTCCAACACTTCCTCTGCAATATGCACCTGTCCCTTACCGCCGTCCATCAGAATCAGCTCCGGAAAGACCGTAAAGCTTCCGAACTCTTTTCCTTCTTCTTTCTCTTTCAGTCCGTGTGTAAACCGCCTGGTCAGTACTTCCCGCATGCTTGCATAATCGTCCGCTCCTACTACTCCCTTGATGCGGAACTTACGGTAATCACTGCGTTTCGGCTTCCCGTCTTCATAAACTACCATGGATCCAACCGACGCAAATCCGTTCGTATTTGAAATATCAAACGCCTCCATCCGACGGATGCCGGAGACACCAATGATTTCCTCCAGTTCCCTTACCGCTCCTGTGGTCCTGTTCGCCTCCCGGATCAAATGCTCCTTGTCTTTTGCAAGTACTATCGTCGCATTTTTCTGTGCCAGTTCACAGAGCTTTTCCTTCTCACCTTTTTTCGGCACCGTGAAAGTCACCTTATGACCTCTTCTTCGTGTCAACCATTCCATCAGGATGTCTGCTTCAGCCAGCTCATATGGAAGAAGCAGCTCTCTTGGAATATACGGTGTTCCGGCATAAAACTGTTTGATAAAGCTGGTCAGGATCTCCGCCTTCGTTTCGTCCGGATCGGTCCTCA
Organism: uncultured Sellimonas sp.; assembly: GCA_963559135.1. Classification (GTDB taxonomy): domain Bacteria; phylum Bacillota; class Clostridia; order Lachnospirales; family Lachnospiraceae; genus Sellimonas. The sequence continues at coordinate 14,875 of CAUWJP010000009.1, read as the reverse complement.
GATAAAAATGATCCCGTCCGATCAGGCGGCCGCCGCGTATGAAAAACACCTGTACCACAGCATCTCCTGCTTCCCTTGCAACCGCCAGGACATCCCGGTCCTCTCCTGTTTTTCCCGCATCGGTGATCTTCTGTTTTTCGGAAATCTTCTTGACACTTCCGATCAGCTCCCGGTACTCGATTGCCTTTTCAAACTCCATCTGATCGGATGCTTCCATCATCTTTTCTTCCAGTTCTTTTAGAATTCCATCATAATGCCCGGATAAAAATTTTACGACCTCATCAATGGACTCCCGGTACTGTTCACTGGAAATATATCCCTGGCATGGAGCATCGCACTGCTTGATGTGGTAGTACAGGCACGGACGTTCTTTCCCGATATCTCTCGGCAGATTCCTACTACAACTTCTTAAATGATACAGCTTTCTTACCATATCAATGATATCCTTCACCGCCTGAGAACTCGTAAACGGTCCAAAATACTTCGCCTTATCCTTGGCCTGTCTACGCACCATCATGATCCGCGGAAACGGTTCCTGAACGGTTACCTTGATAAAAGGATACGTCTTATCATCCATCAGCATGGTATTATACTTCGGCCTGTGTTCCTTGATCAAATTACATTCCAGCACAAGCGCTTCCAGCTCAGAATCTGTGACAATATATTCAAACCTCCGGATATGTGTGACCATCTGCTCAATCTTAACACCCTTATTTCTGCTACTCTGAAAATACTGTCTCACCCGGTTCTTCAGACTGATAGCTTTTCCGACGTAGATGATCTCGTCCTTCTCATCATGCATCAGGTAAACCCCGGGCTTTGCCGGCAGTTTTTTCAGCTCTTCCTCTATTACAAACATCGCTTCACCTCTTTAGCTCCATCTATTTTAGCAAAAGAACAGCGTATGGACAATCCCCATACGCTGAATTCCTGTCTTTATTCTTCTGTCGTTCCAAAACCTGTGGCTTCTTCCTCTTCCACTGTCTCTTCAGGTGCCAAAACAGCTTCTTCGTTCTCCGAATGATCCGGAAGTTCTACCGGCTTCATCGCGATCCGTTCCTCTTTTTTGACTTCCCCCTCGGATACTCCTTTGACCTCATGGAAGATCTTCATAAACTCTTTTCCGGTGATCGTCTCCTTCTCAATCAGAAACGCAGCAATCTTATCAAGTGCTTCCCTGTTCTCCATCAGAAGACGCTTTGCCTCATCATAGGCACTCTTCAGCATCTGCATAACTTCAGAGTCAATCTCAGCCGCTGTCGCCTCACCGCAGTTCATGACTGCCCTGCCGTCAAGATAGCGGTTCTGGATAGATTCCAGTCCGATCAGTCCGAACTTCTCGGACATACCATACTGGGTAATCATCGCTCTGGCAACCTTAGTTGCTTTCTCAATATCATTGGATGCTCCTGTCGTAACCGTGTCAAATACGATCTCTTCTGCGGCACGTCCCGCGAGAAGTCCTACCAGCATCGCCTCAAGTTCCTTCTTCGTATTGAGGAATTTCTCTTCCTCCGGTGTCTGCATGACATATCCAAGAGCACCCATGGTACGCGGAACAATCGTAATCTTCTGAACCGGTTCGGAATCTTTCTGGAGCGCACTTACAAGTGCATGTCCCACCTCATGATAAGAGACAATCCGGCGCTCTTCCTGACTCATGATCCTGTCTTTCTTTTCCTTACCTACAAGCACCACTTCCACAGCCTCAAACAGGTCGGACTGGCTCACCGCATGGCGCCCATGCTTTACTGCATTGATCGCCGCTTCATTAATCATATTCGCAAGGTCGGATCCAACCGCGCCGCTCGTCGCAAGTGCGATCTCTTCCAAATTGACGCTCTCATCCATCCGGACATCCTTCGCATGAACTTTCAGGATATCAACACGGCCTTTCAGGTCCGGTCTCTCCACGATAATCCGGCGGTCAAACCGTCCCGGTCTTAAAAGAGCCGGATCCAGAATCTCCGGACGGTTCGTTGCTGCCAGGAGAAGAAGGCCTTTATTCGTATCAAATCCATCCATCTCCGCCAGGAGCTGATTCAGCGTCTGCTCACGCTCATCGTTTCCTCCCAGCTGAGAATCCCTGCTTTTTCCGATGGCATCGATCTCATCGATAAAGATAATACACGGTGCCATCTGCTGTGCCTGCTTAAACAGATCCCTTACACGAGAGGCTCCGACTCCGACATACATTTCCACAAAGGCAGAACCTGACAAAGAGAAAAACGGCACATTCGCCTCTCCTGCCACTGCCTTCGCAAGCAATGTCTTACCGGTTCCCGGAGGGCCTACAAGAAGCGCTCCTTTCGGAAGCTTCGCTCCGACTCCTGTGTATTTGCCCGGATTGTGAAGGAAATCTACCACTTCCTGCAAAGACTCTTTCGCCTCATCCTGTCCGGCCACATCACGGAACGTCACACCCGTAGTCTTTTCCACATACATCTTGGCATTGCTCTTTCCAATCCCCATCATTCCCCCGCTGCTTTTGGATACTCGCCGCATCAGGAAACTGAGTAGAATAAATACGAGGGCAAACGGAAGAATCACACTGAAGACAAGATTTAAAATCATCATGGATGTCGAATCCGGAATCGTCCGGCTGACCTCCACTCCCGCCTCATCCAGCTTGTTATACATCTCCGGATCATCTACAATACCGGTATAATACTCTACCTGAGCCCCGGTATTGAACTGTGTAAACCAGTTGCTGCCCTGAGTGAGCGTATCCTGACTTTCACTGCTGTCCGACTGGGACTCTTGCTGCTTTTCAACTTCCGTCTTCGGTATGATCGTAATCTTTTCCGAATCGATGGTGACTTCTTTGACATCGCCCTGCTCCACCATGTCCATGAATTTCGTATAGGAAATTTCCTGGGACGGTGTATCCTGCATGAGCTGATACAGAAACATGACAAAAACAGCAGCAATTATTGTGGTTATAATAATAATCCCATAATTCTGCCGATTATTGTTATCGTTCTTTTTATTATTCTGATTGTCCATTCTTTTCCTCCTACATGCTATCTATTTTATTATAAGTATGATCTTCATACAAATCAATAAAAACATTGTGAAATTTTGGTGAGAATCCGTCCGTCTTTTCTACATATTAAATATTGTAAAATTCCTGAAAACTGTAGTATACTAATCAGGTAGTATTTTCAAAATATAAGAGAAGGAATAAATTTTTACGAAGGAATGGTTTGTGTATGAAAATAGGATTTGATAACGACAAATACCTCCATATGCAGTCTGAGCATATCCGCGAGCGGATCAGTCATTTTGACAACAAACTGTATCTGGAGTTTGGTGGAAAACTCTTTGATGACTTCCATGCTTCCCGTGTTCTTCCGGGATTTCAGCCGGACAGCAAATTAAGACTCTTAAAACAGCTTTCCGATACGGCTGAGATCGTCATCGTCATCAGTGCAGGTGACATCGAAAAGAATAAAGTCCGCGGGGATCTAGGCATTACCTACGATGATGATGTACTCCGCCTGAAGAGTGCCTTTGAAGAAAACGGCCTCTATGTCGGTAGCGTTGTCATCACACAGTACAGCGGCCAGAAGAGCGCAGATCTCTTCCGTCATCGTCTCGAAAATATGGGAATCCGCGTCTACACCCATTATATTATTGAAGGATATCCGTCCAATATTCCTCTGATCGTAAGCGATGAGGGATATGGAAGAAATGACTATATTGAGACATCCAGACCTCTGGTAGTCATCACTGCCCCGGGACCTGGAAGTGGAAAAATGGCGACCTGCCTTTCCCAGCTCTATCATGAAAACAAGCGTGGAATCCGTGCCGGATACGCAAAATTTGAGACATTTCCTATCTGGAACATCCCGCTGAAACACCCTGTGAACCTTGCATACGAGGCAGCCACGGCGGACTTAAATGACGTCAACATGATTGATCCGTTCCATCTGGAAGCATATGGAAAGACAACGGTCAACTATAATCGTGACGTAGAAATCTTCCCGGTTTTGAACGCTATGTTCGAGCAGATCTTCGGAGAAAGCCCGTACAAGTCACCAACTGACATGGGTGTCAATATGGCTGGAAACTGTATCTGCGATGATGAGGTCTGCCAGGAAGCATCCCGTCAGGAAATCATTCGCCGTTACTATCAGGCTAAATGCGATCTTCTTCAGGGAGATATCCCGGATTCCGAAGTCTTTAAGCTGGAACTTCTGATGAAACAGGCACACGTTTCCATTCATGACCGTCGTGTTGTTGACGCAGCCCTTTCCCGTGCTGAGAGCACCGGAGCTGCTGCTGCTGCCATCGAGCTTCCAGACGGAAAGATCATGACAGGAAAAACTTCCAACTTGCTTGGCCCTTCTGCGGCACTGATTCTGAACACCCTCAAAGAGCTTGCCGGTATTGATCACGACCTTCATGTGATTTCCCCGACTGCCATTGAGCCGATCCAGAAGGTAAAGACACAGTATCTTGGAAGCAAGAACCCTCGCCTTCATATTGACGAGGTTCTGATTGCCCTTTCCATCTCCTCTGCTGCCAACCCGGCCGCACAGCGCGCGATGGAGCAGCTTCCTAAATTGAAAGGATGCCAGGTACACACCTCTGTCATGCTTTCTTCCGTAGATATCAAGCTCTTCAAAAAGCTCGGCATTCAGCTGACATGTGAGCCAAAATACGAACACAATCCGATCTATTAATTTCATAAGACAACAAAAACCCGGACATCTGTTCCGGGTTTTTTGCTGTGTCGCTTTTCTATTTTCAGGAAGCCATTGATCCGCTTCCGCCCTCAAACTGAGAATTGTAAAGATCTGCGTAAAATCCACCTTTTTCAAGGAGTTCTTCGTGTTTTCCCTGCTCAACGATATCTCCGTCTTTCAGAACCAGAATCCGGTCCGCATCACGGATTGTGGAAAGACGGTGCGCAATGATGAAGCTTGTTCTTCCCTTCATCAGATTATCCATCGCTTTCTGGATCTGGATCTCTGTCCTTGTATCGACAGAGCTTGTCGCCTCGTCAAGAATGAGGATCTTCGGATCTGCCAGAATTGCTCTCGCAATCGTCAGAAGCTGTTTCTGTCCTTGAGAGACGTTGCTTGCCTCTTCATTCAGTTCCATATCATATCCATTCGGAAGAGTCTGAATGAAATGGTGTGCATGTGCCGCCTTTGCTGCCTCTACAATTTCTTCATCCGTCGCATCCAGTTTTCCGTAGCGGATATTATCCCGGATCGTACCGTTGAAGAGCCATGTATCCTGAAGCACCATGCCAAACATCTGCCGCAGATCTCCGCGGTTGAAGTCTTTGACATTATGTCCGTCAACGAGAATCGCTCCCTCATTGATATCGTAAAAACGCATCAGGAGCTTAATCAGTGTTGTTTTTCCGGCTCCGGTTGGACCGACAATCGCGATCTTCTGTCCTTCTTTTACTTTTGTGGAGAAATCTTTGATGATAATATTGTTCGGATTATATCCGAATTTTACATGATCAAACTCCACGTTACCTTGAAGCCCCTCTGTCGATACCGGATCTTTGACAAACTGATCCTCCTCTGGTTCTTCCAGAAATTCAAATACTCGTTCGGAAGCTGCTGCCATGGACTGCAACATATTTGCCACCTGTGCCACCTGCTGAATCGGCTGAGTAAAGTTTCTTACATACTGGATGAAAGACTGAATGTCACCGACTTCAATCGTCTGTTTGATTGTCAAATATCCCCCAAGAATGGTAACACCGACGTATCCAAGATTTCCGACAAACTGCATGATCGGCATCATCATACCGGAGAAAAACTGGGACTTCCATGCGGTCTGATACAGCACGTCATTCATCTCGTTAAATTCTTTCAGGATATCCTCTTCCTTATTAAATGCTTTCACAATACTGTGTCCGCCGTAAATCTCTTCCACCTGTCCATTGACATGCCCCAGATACTTCTGCTGATTTTTGAAGTATTTCTGTGAATGCTTCACGATAAAGGAAATCAGCACCAGAGAAATCGGAAGAATCAGGATTGCCACCCCCGTCATCAGCGGGCTGATGCTGAGCATCATGACAAGAACTCCGATCAGCGTCGTCACGGAAGTAATCATCTGAGTCGCCGTTTGGTTCAGACTCTGACTGAATGTATCTACATCGTTTGTTACACGGGAGAGCACTTCTCCATGTGTCTTTGTATCAAAATAATTCATTGGAAGACGGTTAATCTTCTCGGAAATTTCTTTTCTCATCCGGTAAGTCAGTTTCTGTGTAACTCCCGTCATGATAAATCCCTGAATAAATGAAAACAGAGCGCTGATCACATACAGGCAGAGAAGCGTAATCAGAATTCTTCCGATTTTTCCAAAGTCAATTCCGTCTCCTCCAGTCACCTTGCTGACCAGTCCGTTGAAAATCTCTGTGGTCGCTTTTCCTAATATTTTCGGGCCGATAATGTTAAATATAGTACTTCCGATGGCAAACAGCATGACAAACAGAATCGGAATCTTATATGGACCGATATATTTTAACACTCTTTTCAGAGTCCCTTTAAAATCCTTTGCTTTCTCTCCGGTACCCATATGTCCGTGTCCACCCATCGGGCCTCTTTTTTGATTACTCATGTGCTGCTTCCCCCTTTCCGCTTCCTTTTACCGCCTGTTCCAGTTCCGTCTTAGAAAGCTGGGACGAAGCTATCTGATAGTAAGCTTCACAATTCTTCAGAAGCTCTTCATGGGTCCCGATACCGGCAATCTCTCCTTCATCCAGAACAATGATCTGTTCTGCATGGAGAATGGTGCTGATTCTCTGAGCCACGATAATCACAGTACTATCTTTTGTTTTCTCCTTTAAAGCCTGGCGCAGGACAGTGTCTGTCTTATAGTCCAAGGCAGAAAAGCTGTCGTCAAAGATAAAGATATCTGGGTGTTTTGCAACGGCTCTCGCAATGGAAAGACGCTGTTTCTGTCCGCCGGAGACATTTCCGCCTCCCTGAGAAATCGGACTGTCATAATTGTCCGGTTTTTCCTCGATAAATTCTTTTGCCTGGGCAATCTCAGCTGCTTCCTCAATTCTTTCCATCGGCATATCTTCATCACTATATGCGATATTGGACGCAATTGTTCCAGAGAAAAGCATTCCTTTCTGCGGCACATATCCGAGCTTGTCACGAAGTTCATGCTGCGTTATATTGCGGATGTCCCGGCCGTCTACCCGGATCGCACCCTCTGTCACATCGTAGAAACGCGGAATCAGGTTGACCAATGTCGATTTACCGCTTCCGGTACTTCCGATGATTGCAGTCGTTTCGCCCGGCTTTGCTGTAAAATGAATATCGTGAAGAACATCTTTCCCAGCTCCCGGATAACGGAAGGATACATGGTCGAATTCCACGAGGCCTTTCCCTTCTTCCGGAATATGTTCCGGCTCTTCCTTATCTTTGATTGCCGTCTCGCTTGTCAGGATTTCATCGACACGTCCTGCTGCAACCGCAGCTCTTGGAAGCATAATTGAAATCATACAGATCATCAGGAATGCCATAATAATCTGCATCGTGTACTGGATGAAGGCCATCATGTCACCAACTTGCATCTGGCCATTGTTCACACCATGCGCTCCTACCCATATAATCAGAATACTGATTCCGTTCATGATCAGCATCATGGACGGCATCATCAGCGTCATGGCGCGGTTGACAAACAGGTTTGTTTTTGTCAGATCCTTATTGGCATTGTCAAACCGTTCTTCCTCGTGCTTTTCTGTATGGAAAGCACGAATAACAGAGAGTCCGGTCAGGATTTCTCTTGTTACCAGATTGACACGGTCCACCATTTTCTGTAAAACCCGGAATTTCGGCATAACGAAGAGAAAGAGGATCAGTACCAGCCCCATAATCAGTGCCACTCCAAGTGCGATGATCCATGTCATGGACACATTTGTATTAATTACCTTATAAATACCGCCCACAGCAATAATCGGCGCATAGAGCACCATACGAAGCATCATGACGATCACCATCTGAATCTGCTGAATATCATTGGTACTTCTTGTAATCAGAGAAGCAGTGGAAAAGTGATCAAATTCACTGCTTGAAAATCCGACAACCTTGGTGAATACATTTCTTCTGAGGTCCCGTCCGATAGCAGCTGCCGTCCTTGAAGCCAGAAGTCCGACTGTCACACTTGCGAGGAGTCCAAGGAATGCAAGTCCTAGCATCTTTGCTCCGGTAGCCAGAATATAATTTGTCTGCAAAGCATTCATATCCACGCCAAGGCTTCGATATACACTTTCTATATAGACCGTTGCAGTCTGTTCCAGCATCGTTTCCGGCATATCGGAAATCTGCTTTTCCATTTCCGTGATCATCGTGTCGCGCTGCTCCTGTGGAAGCGTGCGAAGAATATCAAACATGGATATGTCCTCCGAAACGGATCCTGCCGGCATCTGTGAAAGGATCTGATCTTTCATCGAATCCATTTCTTCACTGTCTGAGGAAAATCCCTCTGCCAGAAGCATCGGTTCCCCAAGAATATCAAAGAGTTCTTTCATCTGTTCCTCATCGTCTGCAACCGCATCTTTCAGAACGAGAAATTCCTCTTCTGTATCCAGATCATCCTTTGTTCCTTCCCTGTACGCATCCTGCACTGTCTCGGCATCCTCCTGCGGGACAAGCAGAAGCAAATTTTCAAGGTCGCTCTTTCCAATCTGTTCCGGAATCGTCGTGTCAATTCCTCCCTGCTGAATTCCTACATTAACAATATCTGATGTATATGTCGGCAGTGACAGATCACACAATGCCTGGACAACCAGTACCACAATAATTGCCAGAACTATCGCGGCATGCTGTTTCAGATATTTGAATAGTTTTCCCATAATCGTTTCCTTCTTTCTGCCTTATTTCCCATCATCCAAATCAGCCATGCATTTCTTTTGGAAATCGATGCTGCAGCTTTCCATTTCCTGTTTCGTCATCAGATTTTCTCTGATCTGAATCAGGATTCTGCGAAAAAGTAGTTTCTCTTCCGGCAGAACATCACGAAACATTGCCTCATCCATTTCTTTCATCATATCTTTAATCCTATTAATATAACATTTCCCTTCCTCACTCAATGTGATCCACGAAACCCGCTGATCCTGATCGTCCTGGGTGCGCACGATCAGATTTCTCGCCTCCAGCTTCTTCAAAAGCGCCGTGATGGACGGCGGCTTCACACCAAGCCTTTTAGCAATATCCTTCTGGGGCAGCTTTCCTTCTTTAGAAAGGATGAACAGACATCCCGCCTGCCCCGGCTTCAGATCTACATCTTTCATGTACTGCATGATCCGGTAGGTCTGTGCATGCAGGATCTGATTGAGCAGAAGAGGAATCGGTATCTCCCTGACCGATCTTTCTTCCATCGTTTTCCCTCCTTTAATTAGTTAGATGTCTAACTGATAGTTTAGTATTTTGCTCAATATAAGTCAATATATCTTGTTATTTCACTTTTTAGTCACAAATTTTCACAAAAAATTAATTAAACAACTAATTAATCCGGATGTATGATAACATCCGGATTTTTCTATACTATCTGGTTTCCACCCAAAACAGCATTCTCTTGAAATACAAGCGTACTTCTCCGATCCTTTTCGGACTGCATCTATCCTGTCAAATATAAAAATCCCATACAACGGTATTATCTTAGAAAAGAATCTGTTAATTTTTTCTACCGAAATGTACGTAGAACACTCCTGCATCATAAAAAAGACGCTCCCTTTTAAGAAGCGTCTTCTGACTCTATGTATGACTGTGCTGTTTTGTCTTATCTATCCAAGTGATCTTAACCTTACACTTGTCATGGATCCGACACTGGTTCAACGAAAGATAAATGTCCTTTTTCCTTAATACTTTTGAAATTCCATCAAAAATCTGAAGAATCTGATTTTCATATTTCATTACGTTTCTGAACCGCTTATAGTATTTTCCTCCCCGAATTGCCTCCCCCGGAAGCCATGTTTTCCGGATATTGCGCGCCTGAATTTTCTTTTCATTCAGAAAAATAAACTCATTGATATTTCCCGGTCCGTCATTCAGATGATTATCGAGACTTTCCGGAATCTTCCCCCAGATCTTTTCCGTCTCTTTTAAAATATCAAAAATCTCTTTTGTCTCTTCCCGGTTTAATTTGAAAATTTTCATCGTCTTTATTTCATCAAAAAGCCGGTAAGCTGCAAATTTCAAATTGCCATTCCCCCGTAATTCAAGAGAAAAGCCGCCGTCATCGCCCTCCATGCCAAAATTAGGGCTGACATGATAACGGAATACGACAATGTCTTTATTCAAATCCTTAAACTCCATAGTGTCCCCTTAATACCGATTCTCTGCCTGTCCAGCATCAAAAATTATAACATATTTCCCCAGGGGCTTCCATGTTTTTTCCAGTATTTTCTGTGAATATCCAGAGAACTTTTCGCAGAATCTGACATGACAAGAGGATTTTTTCACTGCCTCGTTCCTTCTTCTATTTCTTCGACAAAATGTACTTCTGACTGCTCTACCGGCCTCAGTGACAATTCCACGATTCCAGTATTCCCTCCTCAGACCATATCCCAGATCATGGTGTTCTTCCATAGAAGCACCAACCAATATATCCGACCGGACGATTCTCCCCTAGCAGACAGATGGCATACTGGTATCCACTCTCCTTTTTATAACTGTCCAGATAACGCTCCTGCAAAAATGTTTCTGCCTCCTTTAAGGATGCTGTGGGAAACCCCGGAAGGAACCGCTTGACTTCCTCGTCTTTCAGGATTTCATATAACCCTTCTCTGTCATCATTTTCCCTCTTCCTTCTTCAGATTCTTTTCCATTAGGATTAATCCCTCAGGATCTTCTCCATCCGTTTCCCCTTTGCAAGTTCGTCAACCAGCTTATCCAAATAACGAATCTCCTGTATTAACGGCTCCTCAATCTCCTCTACACGCACCCCGCAGATCACACCTTTGATCTTCTTTCGGTTTTGATTTGGTTGGGGTGCATTTTGGAAAAATTCTCCGTATCTGATCTCCGATACCGCCATCTGATCCAGTTCCTCCTGCTTATATCCGGTTAGCCACCGGATGATTTCATCCACTTCTTCCTTTGTCCGCTCCTTCCTCACCGCTTTATTGACCAGAAGATCATAAATCTTTGCAAACTTCATCTGATATACTTTTTCATTTTCCAATTTTCTGCACCCCTTCTCCTATTCTGAAACTTCTACTTTTTACATCATAACATAGATTGCCGGTTCTTTCATCCTGAACCATTGTGTATACTCTCCTTCTTCCTGCACTTATCCTGTTATGGACAATCCAAAACAGCTATTTTATAATAGCTTTATAGACAGATCTTAAATTCAGAGGAGGAAACTATGCTTTGAAAGTGATAGTCTTCGATTTAGGCGGCACATTAATGCAATATGTAGGTATGCCTCATTCCTGGGTAGATTACTATTACCAAGGATTTCAGGCAATTGCTCATTCCTTGAATTATAGTGTTTCCAAAGAAGTGATAAATAAATCTCTGAAAATGCTAACGGATTTTAACCCCAGGATAAACTACCGGGAGATTGAATATTCTCCTGAGTTTATTTTTACAAAAATACTGGATCATTGGCATATCGATATTTCCATTCAAAAATGTGTTGAGACTTTTTGGAACGGATTGAATTTAAAATCCGAATTATACCCAGATACATTGGATGTTCTGGAAAAACTGAAGAAAAAAGGATACCTCATAGCAACACTCACCGATTTACCAAGTGCAATGCCAGACGAACTTTTCCAAAAAGATATTGCTGAACTACTTGATTATTTTGATTTTTATATGTCATCTGCAATTTCTGGATACAGAAAACCAAATTGCAAAGGACTACAAATGATTTCTGAAAAATTTTCTATTCCACTTAATGAATTGGTGTTTATTGGCAATGAAGAAAAAGACAAGCAAACAGCACTAAATGCCAACTGCAAATTCATTCAGATACAACGCGCCGTAGGTAGCAAAGAAAGTATTTCGACTTTATATGAATTATTGAATTTGTTAGAATAAACAACTGCTTCAGTTGTAAGACAATACAATATACTTGACATGACAGCCCAAAATGTGATATAAGTAAGAACAGTTACAGGAACTAAAAAAGGGGATTGGTCAAATGGTATGACAGGAGTCTCCAAAACTCTTAGCGGGAGTTCGATTCTCTCATCCCCTGCTTAAACCGCCGAAATTCGGCGGTTTTTTCATGTCTGGAATTAAAATAGAACACAAAAGAAAAGAGCCTTTTCGCTATATCTCTCCACAAACAAAAGCACTGCCAATGATCATCTATTGGCAGTGCCCGTTTTATTCCTTATAAAATATCTATGTATTCTCCAGCCAGAGCCTTGTTCATACTTCGCACCGCACAGAATTTTCCGCACATACTGCATGTGTCACTGTGATCATCTTCCGGTTTTCTGCTGTCCCTGATTGCTTTCGCCGTTTCCGGATCCAATGCACACGCAAACTGCTCTTCCCAGTCGAGTTTCCTTCTGGCCTCTGCCATCCTGTCATCAATCTCTCTTGCCCCAGGAATTCCTTTTGCGATATCTGCTGCGTGTGCCGCGATTTTAGATGCAATGATTCCCTGTTTGACGTCATCTACATTTGGCAATGCCAGATGCTCTGCAGGCGTCACATAACAAAGAAAAGCCGCGCCGTTCATCGCTGCCACAGCGCCTCCGATTGCTGCTGTGATATGATCATAGCCTGGCGCAATGTCCGTCACAATCGGGCCGAGTACATAAAATGGGGCTCCCATACAAATGCTGTTCTGCACTTTCATGTTTGCTTCTACCTGATCCAACGGTACGTGACCTGGTCCTTCCACCATAACCTGCACATTATGCTCCCATGCACGTTTTGTCAGCTCGCCAAGGCGGACAAGTTCCTCAATCTGACACACATCTGTCGCGTCTGCCAGACATCCAGGTCGGCAGGCATCACCAAGGGAAATGGTAACATCATATTCCTCACAAATGTCAAGAATCTCATCGAAGTATTCGTAAAATGGATTTTCTTCCCCTGTCATGCTCATCCAGGCAAACACCAGGCTTCCGCCTCGGCTTACAATGTTTGTCTTTCTTTTATGCTTTTTAATCTGTTCGATCGTCTTTCTTGTAATTCCGCAGTGCAGTGTTACAAAATCCACGCCGTCCTCCGCATGCATTCGGATCACATCAATAAAATCTTTTGCCGAAAGTGTTGCCAGATCTCTCTGATAATGGATTACACTGTCATAAACAGGAACAGTCCCGATCATCACCGGACATTCCCTCGTCAGTTTCTGACGAAATGGCTGTGTATTCCCGTGGCTTGAAAGGTCCATGATCGCTTCTGCTCCCATATTAACAGCACTCATTACTTTCTGCATCTCAATATCGTAATCTTTACAATCCCTTGATACCCCGAGATTTACATTAATTTTAGTCCGAAGCATACTGCCGATTCCCTCCGGATCCAGACAGGTATGACGTTTATTTGCGCAAATCGCCACCTTTCCTTCGGCTACCAGTTTCATAAGATTTTCGACCGGCATTTTTTCTTTTTCTGCTACTTTTCTGATCTGAGTAGTGATAATACCCTTACGGGCTGCATCCATTTGAGTTGTGTAGGTTTCCATGTTCTTACCTCCTTTTTTTCTTTTGCCAAGACGTCGGCTTTTATAGACAGAAAGGCAGAATAGTTACTTCCTGCTCTCATCTGGATGCCGACGCCTTCACCGTTTCTTTGTCTGGTGATCATCAAGTTTGTATTCCTCCTTTAACTACAACCTGATTTTTCTATAGCGGCAGAAAGTGGTGTCCCCGGCCTGCCGCTTTGTCAGAAGCGTATCACTTCTGATAAACTAATTCGCCATGCGAAGCTGATTAAGTGCTCCGCCTTTTTCCAGTACTGTGATCAAGACAAATGCCAGAATACTTCCTGCCACAGTCGAAATCAGAAATGGAACAACATAGACAAATAGTCCTACCGGCTCCATTCCCATCAGCAGTTTTGCCACCGGATATGCGCATAAACCTCCCAGAATTCCGGTTCCAAGAGCTTCCGCCACACAGGTTAGAGCAAGTTTTCTACACCCTGCATAGACCAGTCCACAACACAGTGCTCCTACCATACTTCCCGGAAAAGCCAGAAGGCTTCCAAGACTCATCATGTTCCGAAGCAGACTTGAACAGAAAGCGATTCCGACTCCCCATCCCGGTCCAAGAGTCACAGCCGCCAGAATATTGACCATATGCTGTACCGGTGTACATTTACTTCCTGCCACCGGAAAGTTGATCAAACTACCAACGACTGCCAACGCAGTCAGTACTCCTGCCAGTACCAGTTTCTTTGTTGCTGTATTTTGTTTCATCAATACACAGCTCCTTTCCATAAGTTCTCAGATATTCTCCAGCAAAACCTTCTGGGAAAAGAAAAAGGAGATGCCGAGGGCATCTCCAAATTTAGTATCCTAAACTGTCATTTCAAAATCATCCCTACGTTGGCATTATCCAAATCAGGTCTCAGGTCGAGGCGATCCAGCCTCCTCTCAGCCGACTCCAGTCAACTCCCTGTGTTATGCTATTCAAATATCTGATCACAACTAATTATAGTTCTCCTATTTCTTACTTTCAAGTGGTAAATTGAGATTTTATGCTTCATTAACCTAAATTCTAATAAATGGAATCATCTCAGTCTGTAAATTTCCATATTATCAGAAAGCTCCAATAATTTTACAAACAAAAAAAGACAGCCTCAGCTGTCTTTTTAATCTATGTACCTTCAAAACCACATATAAGTCCACTTCTTTGTCATCCTGCTATTTCCTATCCACCATTCCTTGGTTATGCCCTCGACCTATT
>CAUWJP010000008.1:0-93319 GCA_963559135.1 uncultured Sellimonas sp. | reverse complement strand
AGCAAAAAGAGGGATGCGAAAAAACTCAATCGAGTTTTTTCACATCCCCTTTTTTTCTACAGGAACTCTTATCGGATGACCTGTGGAATAAGATTTCCGTACAGATGCAGAGAAGAATAGAAAGTCTTGACAAGGAGAAGGAAAAGGAGGAAACGGCATGAGGAAAATCAGTGGAAACAAGCTTCTGGTAAAAGCGTTAAAAGAAGAAGGTGTGGATACGCTCTTTGGCTATCCAGGGGCATGTACGATTGATATCAGTGACGAACTGTATAAACAGGGAGATATCAAGATCATTCTCCCAAGACATGAGCAGGCGCTGGTTCACGAGGCGGATGCTTACGCAAGATCAACGGGCAAAGTCGGTGTCTGCCTTGTAACAAGCGGACCTGGAGCGACGAACCTGGTAACCGGTCTTGCCACGGCAAACTATGACAGTGTGCCGCTTGTATGTTTTACAGGACAGGTAGCGCGGCATCTGATTGGAAATGATGCATTCCAGGAGGTTGATATTGTAGGAATTACAAGAAGCATCACAAAATACGGAGTGACGGTTCATAGAAGAGAAGATCTGGGAAGAATTATTAAAGAAGCGTTCTACATTGCAAGAAGCGGGAAACCGGGACCGGTTCTGGTAGATCTTCCGAAAGATGTGATGGGAGAGCTTGGCTCTCCGGAATATCCGTCAGAGGTCAACATCCGCGGCTATAAGCCGAATACAAACGTTCACATTGGCCAGTTGAAACGGGCGGTCAAACTGTTAAATCATGCGAAGAGACCATTGTTTCTTGCGGGAGGCGGGGTGAATATCGCGGGAGCTAATGAAGCATTTACCAGACTTGTGGAAAAAACGAAAATTCCGGTAGTTACAACAGTAATGGGAAGAGGTGCTGTTCCGACGAATCATCCGTATTATGTGGCAAACCTGGGTATGCATGGAGCGTACGCCGCCAATATGGCGGTGGAAGAGTGTGATGTGCTGTTCTCCATCGGTACAAGATTTAACGACCGGATCACAGGAAAGTTGCATGCATTTGCTCCGAACGCGAAGATTGTACATATTGATATTGATACGGCATCTATCTCCAAAAATATCCATGTGGATGTGCCGATTGTAGCGGACGCAAAAGACGCAATCGAGAAGATGCTGGAGTATGCGGAAGAGAAAAATACAAAAGAGTGGATGGAGATGATTCACGGCTGGGAGCAGGAACACCCGCTTCAGATGAAAAAGAGAGGAAATGCCATGCTTCCACAGGATATTATTGAGGGAATCAATCACGTTTTTGACGAAGGAATCATTGTAACGGATGTAGGACAGCATCAGATGTTTGCGGCACAGTATACGGAGATCACGTCTCAAAAACGCCTTCTGATGTCAGGAGGACTTGGAACGATGGGCTATGGATTTCCGGGCGGAATCGGAGCCAAGATCGGTAATCCGGATAAACCGGTTATCGTCATTTCCGGTGACGGAGGCATGCAGATGAATATTCAGGAATTTGCAACAGCGGTTCTGGAGGAGCTTCCGATCGTTATCTGTGTTCTGAATAATACTTACCTTGGAATGGTGCGTCAGTGGCAGAAGCTGTTTTACGGAAAGCGCTATGCCATGACTAATCTCCTTGCAGGAGCAGCGCTCCGTCGCGGAGATGAAAAGTTGCCGGAATATACACCGGACTTTGTCAAACTTGCAGAAAGTTACGGAGCAAAAGGAATCCGTGTGGAAAAGAAAGAGGATATCGAGGCGGCGTTTATGGCAGCTTCAAAAGAGACCAAGGTGCCGACGCTGATCGAATTCATCATCGACCCGGAAGAAGTTGTCTATCCGATGGTTAAGCCAAACGGCACGCTTCAAGAGATGCTGATGGACTGCTAGAGATAGGAGGAATTGGAAATGAATGGAATGTTGAAAAAAAGATGGATCTCTCTTTACGTGGAAAATCAGATCGGTGTACTTTCCAAGATTTCCGGGCTGTTTTCTGCAAAATGCTACAATCTGGAAAGCCTGACGGTGGGACGGACAGAAGACCCGACGATTTCCAGAATGACGATCGAGACGCATTGTGACGAGGAGACCTTTGAACAGATAAAGAAACAGCTGAATCGTATGGTGGAAGTTATTAAGGTCATTGATTTTACAGATCTCTCGGTCTGCATGAAAGAGATTCTTTATGTCAAGATCAAGAGATGCAGTCTGGAGGATAAAACCGAACTTTTCCAGATTGCAGAGACATTCAAGGCAGAAGTGATCGATTATGGAAAAAACAGCATGCTGCTTGAATTTTTGCAGACAGCCACAAAAAATGATGCCGTTGTCAAGCTTTTGAAAGAAGAATTTCGGGATGTGGAAGTCGTGCGGGGCGGAAGCGTTGGAATTGAAGCGATCAGTATGGCAGAACGGTAGTAGGGAAAACGTAACGATGGAAACTATTTGGCTATGAAGCCGGAATAGCAAAAAAACAGAGCGCACTCTTGAATTTTTTCTAAAACAGTCTTATACTAGAAAAATAAGAAAACAAGATTGGAGTGGATGGAAATGGAAAAGAAAAATTTGGACTGGTCAAATCTGGGTTTTACGTATATCCAGACCGATAAAAGATATGTTTCCAACTTTAAAGATGGTGCGTGGGATGAAGGATGTCTGACTTCTGATGCCAATATTGTGCTCAATGAGTGTGCAGGCGTATTCCAGTATGCACAGTCAGTATTTGAAGGATTAAAGGCATATACAACAGAGGACGGAAAGATCGTGACATTTCGTCCCGACTTAAACGCTCAGAGAATGATTGATTCGGCAAAGAGACTGGAGATGCCTGCATTCCCGAAGGAGCGTTTTCTCGATGCGGTAACACAGACAGTAAAGGCCAATGCTGCATGGGTACCTCCGTTTGGTTCTGGAGCGACTCTTTACATCCGGCCGTACATGTTCGGATCCAGCCCGGTAATTGGTGTGAGTCCGGCGGCTGAATACCAGTTCCGCATTTTAACCACTCCGGTCGGACCATATTTTAAAGGCGGGGCAAAGCCGATTACGATCAAGGTTTCCGATTTTGACAGAGCGGCACCGCACGGAACCGGTCATATTAAGGCAGGATTGAACTATGCCATGAGCCTCCATGCGATTGTGACAGCTCACGAAGAAGGCTATGCGGAAAACATGTATCTCGATGCGGCAACAAGAACAAAGGTAGAGGAGACAGGCGGAGCCAACTTTATTTTCATTACTAAAGATAAAAAAGTCGTAACGCCGAAATCATCCTCCATCCTTCCATCTATCACAAGACGCTCGCTCCTTTACGTGGCAAAAGAGTATCTTGGACTTGAGACAGAAGAACGGGAAGTACCACTGGAAGAAGTTCCGGAATTTGCAGAATGTGGACTGTGCGGTACGGCTGCGGTTGTTTCTCCGGTTGGCAAGATCGTAGACCACGGAAGAGAAATCTGCTTTGCAAGCGGCATGGAAGAGATGGGGCCGGTGACAAAACAGCTCTATGATACATTGACAGGAATCCAGATGGGGCGGATCGAAGCTCCGGAAGGATGGATTCATGTAATCGAATAATGAAAAAAGTACAGATCCTCCGGGCAGATGTCCGGGGGATTTTGTCTTGCAGGCAGAGGTTCAGTAGGACGGGATTTGGATTCCCCCTTTAAAAAATATGGAAATCGTGCTATAATAAGCCGGATTTATAGTCGGCGGGAGATGATCAGATGGATGCATATACAGGATTTGCAGAAGTATATGATACGTTCATGGACAATGTACCATATGAAGAATGGACAGAATACTATGCAGGGATTCTGAAAGAAAACGGAATCCGGAACGGACTCGTTCTGGATCTTGGATGCGGAACCGGGAGTATGACAGAGCTTCTGGCGGGGCTTGGCTATGATATGATCGGAGTAGATAACTCAGAGGAAATGCTGGAGATTGCTTCGGAGAAAAGAGCAGCCTCCGGGCATGATATTCTTTATCTTCTTCAGGATATGAGGGAGTTTGAACTCTACGGCACGGTCCGTGCAGTTATAAGTGCCTGTGATTCCGTCAATTATATTACGGAGCCCGAAGAGCTGACGGAGACTTTTGCTCTGGTGAATAACTATCTGGATCCGGGCGGACTGTTTTTGTTTGACTTTAATACAGAATATAAGTACAGGAAGATCCTTGGAGATACGACGATTGCGGAAAACAGGGATGAGTGCAGTTTTATCTGGGAGAACTTCTATGACTCAAAGGAGCGGATCAACGAGTATGATCTGACGATCTTTGTCCGTGAAGGAGAAGTGTACAGAAAGTTTGAAGAAACCCATTTTCAAAGAGGCTATACGATCGAGGAAGTAACACATTGCTTGAGGAAAGCCGGTATGGAACTTGTGGCAATGTATGACGGTTTTACAAAAGAGCAGCCGGATGAAGAGAGCACCCGCATCTGTGTAGTAGCAAGAGAATGTGGAAAGGATAGAACCGAATAAAGAAAGAAACGAGGAATCAGTAATGAAAGATTATTTAGTAAGAGCAACCGCGGCGGGCAGCCAGATCCGCGCGTTTGCGGTGACATCGACAGAGATGGTAGAGACAGCAAGACAGCACCACAATACAAGCCCGGTTGCGACTGCTGCACTTGGAAGGCTGTTGACAGCTGGAGCGATGATGGGGAGTATGATGAAAAATGATACGGACATTTTGACAATCCAGATCAAATGCGATGGACCGATCCAGGGGCTGACCGTGACAGCAGACAGCAAAGCCAATGTCAAAGGATATGTGGAAAATCCGGATGTGATGCTTCCGCCGAAGAACGGTAAACTGGATGTAGGGGGCGCGCTGGGGCTTGGTATTTTAAATGTTATCAAAGATATGGGATTAAAAGAGCCTTATGTAGGACAGACGATTCTTCAGACCGGGGAGATCGGAGACGATCTGACCTATTACTTTGCAAATTCCGAACAGGTGCCGTCCTCGGTAGGACTGGGAGTTTTGATGGAAAAAGACAATACGGTGAAATGTGCCGGAGGATTTATCGTGCAGGTAATGCCGTTTGTGGAAGAGAAAGTGCTGCAACAGTTGGAGGAGAATATCAGCAACATCCATTCTGTGACTGCACTTCTGGAACAGGGGCATACACCGGAATCTCTGCTTCAGGAAGTGTTAAAAGGAATGGATATTGAGATTACCGATACCCTTCCGACGCAGTTCTGCTGTGACTGCTCCAAGACAAAGATTGAAAAGGCAATCATCAGTATCGGGGAAAAAGAGATTAAAGAAATGATTGACGAGGGAAAGGACATTGAAGTGAAGTGTCATTTCTGTAACACTGCATACAGCTTCAGTGTGGACGAGCTTTCCGCTCTGTTAAAACAGGCAAAGAAAAAATAAAAAGGAAAAGAGGAACGGGGCATGAAACAGGGATTTATCAAAGTGGCGGCGGCTACACCTGATATCCGTGTAGCAGATACAGCATTTAATACGGGAGAGATTATTAAAAAGATGAAAGAGGCGGCGGAAAACGGCGCGAAAATCATTGTCTTTCCAGAGCTTTGCATCACCGGATATACCTGCGGTGATCTGTTTACCCAGGATATTCTTCTGGAGCAGGCAAAAGTAGGACTTTGCCGGATTGCTGAAGAGACAAAAGAACTGGAAGCGATTATTTTTGTCGGATGCCCTCTTGCAGTGGATGGAGAGCTGTATAATACGGCGGCGGCTCTGAATAAAGGAAAGATCCTTGGTTTTACGACGAAGACTTTCCTGCCAAATTACGGAGAGTTTTACGAAATGCGCCAGTATACTCCGGGACCGGAAGAGGTAAGGATGATCCGGTTTGCAGGAGAGGAAATACCATTCGGTCCGCAGATCCTTTTTGAGTCCATAGAGACCGAGGGACTGATTCTGGCAGCGGAGATCTGTGAGGATGTATGGTCTCCGATTCCGCCAAGCATTAAGGCGGCATTGGAGGGCGCCGTGATTCTCGTGAATTGCTCCGCAAGCGATGAGACCATCGGAAAGGACCGGTATCGGGAGGAACTGATCAAGGGACAGTCTGCAAGACTGATTGCAGGATATGTGTATGCCAACGCGGGAGAAGGAGAGTCCACCACGGACGTCGTGTTTGGAGGGCACAATCTGATTGCAGAGAACGGGACAATTCTGAAGGCTTCCCGGCGTTTTTCAAATGAGACGATCTACAGCGAAATTGATATCAAACGGCTGCTGTCCGAGCGCCGGAAAAACACGACATTCCGTTCGGCAGCAAAAAAGACACTGAAGGTTGTTCCATTTTCCGTAAAAGAAGAGGAGGCGACCCTTACAAGAACTTTCTCCTCGGAGCCGTTTGTCCCGCAGGATGAAAGGGAACGTGCCGCAAGATGTGAAGAGATTCTTTCTATTCAGGCTATGGGACTGAAAAAAAGACTGGTTCATACAAAGGCTTCCGGAGCAGTAGTCGGCATTTCCGGCGGACTGGACTCCACTTTGGCACTTCTTGTGACGGCGAAAGCATTTGATATGATTGGAATTCCAAGATCCCAGATCAAGGCAGTAACCATGCCGTGCTTTGGAACGACGGACCGGACGTACAAAAATGCCTGCCAGATGTCACGCAAACTTGGCGCTTCGCTTCTGGAAGTGCCGATCCGGGAAGCAGTGACTGTACACTTCCGGGATATCGGACATGATCTGAATGATCATAGTGTGACGTACGAAAACGGACAGGCAAGGGAAAGAACGCAAGTGTTGATGGATCTTGCCAATAAAGACGGAGGACTTGTCATCGGAACTGGAGATATGTCAGAGCTTGCTCTTGGCTGGGCAACGTATAACGGTGACCATATGTCTATGTACGGTGTTAACGCCTCTGTGCCAAAAACGCTGGTACGCCATCTGGTACAGTACTATGCGGACACCTGCCGCGATGAGGAACTTCAGAAGATTCTGCTGGATGTGCTGGACACACCGGTAAGTCCGGAGCTTCTGCCGCCGGAGGACGGACAGATTGCCCAGAAGACCGAAGATCTGGTGGGGCCGTATGAACTTCATGATTTTTATCTCTATTATGTGCTCCGCTTTGGATATGAGCCGTCCAAGATTTACCGGATTGCCAAACGTGCATTTGAGGGAGTTTATGATGAAGAAACTATCCTGAAATGGCTGAAGAAATTTTACTGGAGATTTTTCTCACAGCAGTTTAAGCGTTCCTGCCTTCCGGATGGACCGAAAGTAGGTACGGTAGCCCTGTCTCCAAGAGGAGACTGGAGGATGCCAAGTGATGCTTCCGCGGCAGTATGGATTCAGGATCTGGAACAGTTATAAAATCAGAAAGCATAAAACAAGAGAGCGGATTCCATTCCGGATTGTCTGGAAAGGAATCCGCCCTCGGCTGTTTGGAACAGAAACATCTGCATAGGATCTACAGTTTGATATTTTTGAAAAGATCTCCGAGGCTAGTCCCGATTTCTTCGGATTTTGGAAGCTCTACATGTAGATCTTCTGCCTCTTCTTCTTTTTCTTCGGAAAGAGCTTTGATGCTCAGGCTTAATTTACCATCTTTGATTCCAATGACTTTGACATTGACACGATCTCCGATTTTCAGGACATCGGCCGGTGTTTTGATCCGCTTTTCACAGATCTGGGATACATGGACAAGTCCGGAGAGCCCATCGTCAAAGCGGACAAATGCGCCGTAGGACTGAATGGATTCCACGGTGCCTTCCATAACACTTCCGACCTGGATCTGTGCGATGAGTTCGGCACGTTTTCTGGCTTCTTCTTCTTTTAAAATTTCACGGGCAGAGAGAACGAGACGATGCTCTTCCGGATCTGCTTCAATGACACGGACGGTGATTTCTTTCAGAAGATAGCTTTCCAGATCATCGATGTAGGAAAGAGAAAGTCTGGATGCCGGGACAAAACCGCGAAGGCCGTCTACCTTGACGATCACGCCGCCGTTAACCACGCCTTCTACTTTCAGTGTAAGATTTGTCTGGTTATCCATATAGTTTTGCACGATATGCCATGGATCTGCGATATCAAACTGGTCTTCATAGTCTTTCATGGACTCTGCCTGCGGTTCCTGGACAGATGTTTTTGTTTCGAATTCTTCGTTCATTGATGATGCACCCCTTTTTGTGTTTTCTCTAAAAAGTATATCATAGTTTGTTTGCAAGAGAAAGCAATGTAAAAGAATATTTTTGCGAAAACCGGAAAAAACAGTTGGCGCGGAATCAAAAAAATGATACTCTATTTTTATATTAAGTAAAAGATTGGCCGGCAGGGTTCGGCATTTGGGAGGAAATGTATAAAGTATGTCAGATAATCAGAAAGACAGAAAGGTATATGTGGTAGGACATAAAAATCCAGACACGGATTCTATTTGTTCTGCCATTGCATATGCGGAATTGAAAAAACAGATTACGGGAAAAAATTATGTGGCGAAAAGAGCCGGTTCAGTATCGGAAGAGACCCGGTATGTTCTTGACTATTTTCATGTAGAAGAGCCGGCGCTCCTTCAGAATGTATTTCAGCAGTTAAAAGACGTGGATATCCGGAAGATTGACGGAGTTTCCAGTCAGGCTTCGATTAAGGAAGCGTGGGCGATGATGCGGGAAAACAGCATCCGGACGCTGCCGGTTCTGAATGACCAGAAGCTGGAAGGAATTATCACGATTGGAGATATTGCCAATTCTTATATGGAGCTCTACGACAGTTATCTGCTGTCCGAGGCAAGGACGCAGTACAGAAGCATTATGAATACGCTGGATGGAAAGATTGTCACGGGGAATGAACATGCGTATTTTGTGAAAGGAAAGGTTGTCATCGCAGCATCATCTCCGGATATGATGGAGAATTTTATCGATCAGGATGATCTTGTAATTGTCGGAAACCGGTACGAGTCTCAGCTTTGTGCGATCGAGATGGACGCAAGCTGTCTGGTCATCTGCCAGGGAGCCGAAGTCTCAAAAACGATTCGGAAGTTGGCATCGGAGCGGGATGTGGTCATTATCAGTACACCGCATGACACCTTTACGACAGCCCGTCTGATCAACCAAAGTATTCCAGTTAAATATTTCATGACAAAAGAGCATCTGAGTACATTCCATATCAATGATTATCTGGAAGAAGTTCGCGATGTCATGTCCAAGAAAAGATATCGGGACTTCCCCGTTATTGATAAGAAAGGACGGTTTGCCGGATTTATTTCCAGACGGAGACTGTTAAAGCCAAGACGCAAACAGGTCGTCCTTGTGGATCATAATGAAAGGACGCAGGCGGTAGACGGAATCGAAGAGGCGGATATTCTGGAGATCATCGATCATCACAGAATCGGAAGTCTGGAGACAATGGGTCCGGTTTATTTCCGAAATCAGCCGCTTGGCTGTACGGCAACCATCATCTATCAGATGTATCAGGAAAGTCAGATTACTCCATCAAAAGAGACGGCAGGCCTGCTCTGTGCGGCGATTATTTCAGATACCTTGTTGTTCCAGTCGCCTACATGTACTCCAATGGATGAAGCGACTGCGAGAACACTTTCTCAGATTGCGGGAATCAATATCGATGAATTTGCAAAAGAGATGTTCAAGGCGGGAAGCAATCTTGCGAATAAATCCGTTTTCGAGATCTGCTTTCAGGATTTCAAGGAGTTCCATGTCAATGAACTGACTTTTGGAGTGGGACAGATCAATTCCATGAGCCGAGAGGAACTGCAGGAGATTCAGGATAAGGTCTCTCCGGAACTTTCAAAGGTATTAAAAGAAAGTGGTCTGGATATGGTATTCTTCATGCTTACGAATATCGTGGATCAGTCCACCGAGCTTCTTTGCTGTGGAACCAGCGCAAGGAAGACGGTGATCGATGCGTTTGAGCTTCCGGAAGATGTAGAGCGGATTGTATTAAATGGTGTTGTATCCAGAAAGAAACAGCTGATCCCGACGCTGGTCAGCGAACTGCAACAGTAGAGGAGGATACATATGGCAGACAAAGAAATCTTTAAACCAGGCAATATGCTGTATCCTCTTCCGGCAGTGATGGTAAGCTGTGCACAGAAAGACGGGGTGGACAACATCCTGACGGTGGCGTGGACGGGAACGGTCTGTTCGGATCCGCCGATGCTTTATATCTCTGTCCGGCCGAATCGATTTTCCCACCATATGATTGAGGAGACAGGAGAGTTTGTTGTCAACCTTACGACAGAACAGCTTGCTAAAGCGGCTGATTACTGCGGCGTACGTTCCGGGAAAGACGTTGATAAATGGAAAGAGATGCATCTTACAAGACAAAAAGCGATATCTCTTCAATATGCACCTGCAATTGCAGAGTGTCCTGTGAATATTGAGTGTAAGGTCAGAGAGGTCATGCGTCTTGGAACACACGATATGTTTCTGGCGGATGTGACAGGTGTTCAGGTGAGCAGCGAGTACATGAATGAAAATGGAAAGTTCGAACTGAACAAGACAGGGCTGATTGCCTACTCTCACGGAGAATATTTAAGTCTCGGAAAGCAGATCGGAACTTTTGGATTCAGTGTGAAAAAGAAGAAAAAGAAAAAAAGAAAATAAATCTTATGAAAGAGATAGAACTCGGAGGCTGGAAGCATTTGTTTCAACTTCCGGGTTCTATCTGTATCTTCCGTCGAATAAAGTTACAGGAGAGAATAATGAGAGCGGACAGAGTGTGAAAAAATTCGGAAAACAGTGGAGGCTTACAGCGGAGATTATCCTGATTGCAGCAGTCTGCGTAGCAGGAATGTGGCAGAATACAAGAAAAACAATAGAAAGCATCAGTGATGTGAAGAAAAAAGACGAGGAGAAGAAAATTGCTATTACGTTTGACGACGGACCGGATGGTACGTTTACACCGGTTCTTCTGGACGGGCTGAAAGAGCGTGGGGTCAAAGCCAGTTTTTTTGTGATTGGGCAGGAGGCAGAGGAACATCCGGAGCTGATCCGGAGAATGCAGGAAGAAGGGCATTTGATCGGAAATCATACTTTCCATCATGTGGAGCTGACAAAAGTAGACCCGGAGACGGAGAAAAAGGAGATCGAAAAGACGAACGAAGTGATTGAGAACATTACAGGACAAACAGTTACCTTTATCCG
The DNA here is from genome assembly GCA_963559135.1 of uncultured Sellimonas sp. GTDB lineage: Bacteria > Bacillota > Clostridia > Lachnospirales > Lachnospiraceae > Sellimonas. The sequence continues at coordinate 82,225 of CAUWJP010000008.1, read as the reverse complement.
CCCACCGTACGGTTCCTGGCGAGAGGAAGCGTTAAAAGATGTGGAACTGATTCCGGTAAAGTGGGATATCGATCCGTTAGACTGGTGTACGAAAAGTACCGGAGAAATCGTAAGAAAGGTAGTGACGCAGGCAGAAGAAAATGGTATTATCTTATTGCATGACTGTTACGGGACTTCAGTGGAGGCAGGGCTTCAGATCATAGATACCCTGCAGAAAGAGGGTTATCGGTTTGTAACAGTCGATGAACTGATTATGGATTAAGGAAAGTGAAATAACATGCTGCATGAATTTTCGAGGACAGAATTATTATTAGGAACAGAAGGAATGGACAGGCTGAGACACTCCTGTGTTACCGTGCTTGGGGTAGGTGGTGTGGGCTCACACTGTATTGAGGCGCTGGCCAGAAGCGGTGTAGGTCATTTGATTCTTGTTGACCATGACAAGGTATCTTTGACAAATATCAACAGGCAGTCTATTGCTCTTCACAGTACGGTCGGACAGTATAAAACGAAAGTCATGAAAGCAAAGATCGCTGATATTTCACCGGAGATTCAGGTAACGACCTACGAAGAGTTTGTACTGGAAGAGAATCTGAAACGGGTGTTTGAGATTCGTCCGGATTATATCGTGGATGCCATCGATACTGTGACGGCAAAGCTTGCGGTGGTACAGTATGCGAAAGAGCATCAGATCCCGTTGATCAGCAGTATGGGAACCGGAAACAAGCTACATCCGGAGATGTTTGAGATTGATGACATCCGAAATACATCCGTATGCCCGCTGTGCCGCGTGATGCGAAAGGAACTGAAAAAGCGGGGAGTGGATAGCCTTACGGTGTTGTATTCCAAAGAAAAGCCGGTAGATATTTCCGGACGGGTGCCAGAAGAGGATAAGGGAGTAAGAAGATCGCTTCCGGGCAGTATCTCCTTTGTTCCGCCTGTAGCCGGCTTAATGATCGCGGGAGAAGTGATACGTAAATTGAGTGGATGCCGGGAGGGAGACAGATAAAGATGGATTTATTTGAATATGCAAGGGAAAAGCAAAAAGAGACAGAGTCGCCGCTTGCGTCAAGACTCAGGCCGGAGACACTGGAAGAAGTGGCAGGACAGCAGCATATTATCGGAAAGGATAAGTTGCTTTACCGTGCAATCAAGGCGGACAAGTTAAGTTCCGTCATTTTTTACGGCCCGCCGGGAACAGGAAAAACAACGCTTGCCAAAGTTATTGCCAATGCCACAAGTGCAAGATTCTGCCAGATCAATGCGACGGTTGCCGGGAAAAAGGACATGGAAGCAGTGGTGGAAGAGGCAAAAAAGGCAAGAGGAATGTATCAGCAGAAGACGATTCTGTTTATCGATGAGATCCACCGGTTTAACAAAGGACAACAGGATTACCTCCTGCCGTTTGTGGAGGATGGTACGGTGATCTTGATCGGGGCTACCACGGAGAACCCATATTTTGAAGTGAACCGGGCGCTGATTTCCCGATCTACTGTCTTTGAACTAAAGCCGCTGTCAAAAGAGGATGTGGAAATGCTGATCCATCGGGCCGTCTATGACGAGAAAAAGGGAATGGGAAGCTATCACGCTAAGATCGATTCGGATGCCAGTGCGTTTCTGGCGGACATGTCTGGGGGCGATGCCAGACTGGCGCTTAATGCGGTGGAGCTTGCCGTGCTGACGACCGAAAGAAGCAGTGACGGGTTTATTCATCTGACACTGGATGTTGTGTCTGAGTGCATCCAGAAAAGAGTAGTCCGTTACGATAAGGACGGAGACAATCATTATGATACTATTTCCGCATTTATCAAAAGCATGCGGGGGTCCGATCCGGATGCTGCGGTGTACTATCTTGCAAAGATGCTCTATGCCGGAGAGGATATCCGGTTTATTGCCCGCAGAATCATGATCTGTGCATCGGAAGATGTGGGGAATGCGGATCCGATGGCACTTACCGTGGCAGTGTCGGCAGCCCAGGCTGTGGAGCGGATCGGGATGCCAGAGGCACAGATTATTCTGTCTCAGGCCGTGCTTTACGTGGCATCAGCTCCGAAGAGCAACTCTGCGGTACGGGCTGTTTCCGAGGCGATGGAAAGTGTGAAAAGCAAAAAGACAACAGTTCCTGTACATCTGCAGGATGCTCATTATGGAGGACATGAACAGCTTGGACATGGAATCGGATACCGGTATGCACACGATTATCCGAACCACTATGTTGACCAGCAGTATCTTCCGGATGAAATCAAGGGAAGCGTATTTTACCATCCGGGAGACCTGGGAAAAGAAAAAGAACTAAAAGACTGGCTTTCCTATATCAGGAACCAGTAAAGAAGAGGGTGTACCCCGGAATATCATATGAAAAAGAATCCCGTGAGAGTTCAGGATCTGAAAACCGGAATCTCACGGGATTTTTTATATTAAAATTACAGCAAATGTGTCATGATGTAGGCGTAGATTTCCTGATTCTTTGCAGCCCAGTTCGCAGCCATGGTTTCAGCCTCCTCACGGGAAGGGACCGTAACGGTCAGATCGATCAGAGGCATAGAGTGCTCGATCACCTGGCAGTGGACTGAGAATTCTCCGTTTGTATTTCGATAGTAATCGGATTTCACAGAGACTTCATTTTTCAGTGAAAACTTTTTCTCAACAAAAAAGTCCTCAATATCATCTTTAATGGCGTCTGAAATTTTATTCTCAAAAAAGCAGATCGATTCGGCTCCTTCTTCGGTCAAATGGTACATCGTACGGTTGTGCGTTGTCTCCTCTCGGATCAGACCGGACTCGGTGAGCTCGGAGAGTGCCTTTTGAAGGGTAAAGTAAGTCGTATATCCTTTTCCAAGAACAAAATCGGAAATCTGAGCGTTTGCAAGAGGAAAATCCACCTTGCTGAGCATGTACAAAATGATCAGTTTGTAAAGCGTAAATGTTTCTGACATAGTGCATACTCCTTTCTAAAGAGCGTGGTAGTGTTTACCCTGCCAGATATCTCTTTCTTTGAAATGTTTTCCCATCTGATTGAGAACAAGCCGCTTGTTTCCTGTCCAGAGAGGAGAGATAAGCAGCGATTTTGGGCCGTCGCCGGTCAGACGATGGATAACAATATCAGGTCTGAGACGGCACAGGCAGGTTCCCAGAAATTCCAGATACTCTTCCATAGATGGAAGAAAAAAGGGGTGCTCCAGATAATAGTCGTACAGATCAGTATCCCTGAGTACGTGGAGCAGCTGAAGCTTGACTCCCTGGATATCCTGTCTGTTCAGATACTCTATTGTTTCCAACATATCCGCCTCAGATTCACCGGGCAGATATAAAATCGTATGTACAATCACAGAAAGACCAAGGGCACGGAGTTTCTTCAATGCCTCCTCAAAGACCGGAAGGGAATACCCTCTCCGGATAAAATCAGCTGTCGATTCATGAATCGTCTGAAGGCCAAGCTCGATCCAGACCGGTTTGATCTGGGCGAGCCGCCTAAGAAGATCAAGGATTTCCGCAGAGAGACAGTCCGGGCGGGTGGCAATGGAAAGCACCTTCACCTCCGGATCCGCCAAAGCCTGGGTAAATGCCTTTTCCAGAACTTCCAAAGGACCATATGTATTTGTGTAGGCCTGAAAATATGCAATATAAGAATGTCCGGAATATTTGGATTTCCTTTTTTCTTTTTCCACCCGGAGCTGTTCCGGGATGGAAAGAGAAACGTCTGCCGCGAAATCGCCGCTTCCTCCCCGGCTGCAAAAGATACAGCCACGGGTGCCGCAGGTGCCGTCACGGTTCGGACAGGTACAGCCGGCATTTAAGGACAGCTTGTAAAGCTTTTCATGGAAGGTCTCTTTGATATAATAATCCAGCGAATAGTACCGCTTTTCGCCCCAACGTACAGTCGTATCCATCTTATGGAATCAGAGCCTTGATAGCTTCGCTTACGGCATCAGCTACACGCGGGTCAAATGCTTCCGGAAGAATGTTGGTTTCGCTCAATTCTTCCTCCGGAACAAGAGAAGCGATGGCATTGGCAGCAGCCAGCTTCATTTCTTCCGTGATCTGGGAAGCACGTCCCTCAAGGGCGCCCCGGAAGATGCCAGGAAATGCGATTACGTTATTCACCTGATTCGGAAAATCGCTCCGTCCGGTTCCGACTACCCTTGCTCCGGCTTCCTTTGCCAGATCCGGCATGATTTCCGGTACCGGATTTGCCATGGCAAAGAGGATAGAATCTGTATTCATGGATGCAACCATCTCTTTGGTAACGATGTTTGGAGCAGAAACACCAATAAAAATGTCCGCGCCTTTTAATGCATCCGCAAGAGTACCGTGTATCTGATCCGGATTTGTCAGTTCGGCCATCCGTTTCTGCATCCAGTTCAGATGCTCGGTATCCCGACAGATTGTTCCATTGATATCACACATGGTAATATGGGAAAATCCATAGGTCAAAAGCAGCTTTGTAATAGCGACTCCGGCGGAACCTGCACCGTTTACAACAACCCGGCAGGATTCCTTTGATTTTCCGACAACCTTTAACGCATTGATGACTCCTGCAAGAACGACAATGGCAGTGCCATGCTGGTCATCATGGAAGACCGGAATGTCCAGAAGCTCTTTTAACCGTTCTTCGATTTCGAAACATCTCGGAGCGGAAATATCTTCCAGATTGATGCCGCCGAAAGCAGGAGCGATATTGACTACCGTGCGGATAATCTCTTCGGTATCCTGAGTGTCCAGACAGATCGGAACTGCATTGACCTGTCCAAACTCTTTAAACAGAACCGCTTTTCCCTCCATGACTGGCATTGCGGCCCGGGCTCCGATATTGCCAAGACCAAGAACAGCGCTTCCATCGGAGACAACGGCAACCGTATTTGCCTTCATGGTGTATTTGTACACTGCTTCCGGATCTTTAGCGATCACTTTGCAAGGCTCAGCAACTCCCGGCGTATATGCCACTGCAAGGTCCTCCCTTGAACGGACATGAGCCTTTGCCGTCGTTTCGATCTTGCCGTTCCAGATTTCATGCATTTTCAGTGCTTTTTCCAATGTATTGTTTTCAGCCATACTATTCACCTTTTCTTCTCTATTATAATATACACTTCTTCAATCATACCATTCTTAAAACAGAGGCGCAATTAAATTTTGGAAAAAACACTTTTCATTTTGAAAATTGTGATGTATACTTTACGTATTAAGTCAGTCAGGTCGAGTCAGACTATTTTTTCCCATGAGACCAGAATAGAAAGGAAAATAGAATATGATGGATATGAAAGAAAAATACGAAACGCTTTCACTGGCAGTACTGAAAGATGTGGCGAAAGCAAGGGGGCTTAAAGGAACATCCGCGTTGAAAAAATCGGATCTGATTGAACGCCTTCTTGAAGAAGATAGAAAAACACAGAAAACAGAGGAAATAGAATCTGTAAGAGAAACCAGACATGATCATGAGCACATTCAGAAAGATGACGCAAGAGGGGAAAAGGGTGCCGGACTGGAACTGTCTGATCTGGACAGCGGTATGACAGCCCATGGAATTCTGGAAGTACTCCCGGACGGATATGGATTTATCCGTTGTGAGAACTATCTTCCTGGAGAGAATGATGTCTATGTTTCTCCGTCCCAGATCCGGAAATTCGGACTTAAGACAGGAGATATCGTTTCTGGAAATACAAGAATCAAGACACAGTCTGAAAAATTCAGTGCGCTGTTGTTTGTGACGAAGATCAATGGATTTCCGCCTGCAGTTGCAGTGAAACGAAGAAACTTTGAAGATATGACACCGATCTTCCCAAATGAGCGTCTGAGACTTGAAAATGAGAGAAGCAGTACAGCAATGCGGATTGTGGATCTGCTTTCACCGATCGGAAAAGGGCAGAGAGGAATGATTGTCTCTCCTCCGAAAGCAGGTAAGACAACACTTTTGAAAGAAGTGGCTCTCTCTGTTTTGAGAAATAATCCAGAGATGCATCTGCTTGTGCTTCTGATTGATGAGCGTCCGGAAGAAGTAACTGATATTAAGGAGACGATCCGCGGGAAAAATGTGGAAGTCATCTATTCTACCTTTGATGAACTTCCGGATCACCATAAAAGAGTGTCCGAGATGCTGATTGAGCGTGCAAAACGTCTGGTTGAACACAAAAAGGATGTTATCATCCTGCTTGACAGTATCACAAGACTTGCAAGAGCCTATAACCTTGTTGTGCCTCCGAGTGGACGTACTCTTTCAGGTGGTCTGGATCCGGCGGCATTGCATATGCCAAAACGTTTCTTTGGAGCCGCAAGAAACATGCGGGAGGGCGGAAGCCTCACCATTCTTGCTACGGCACTTGTAGATACCGGAAGCAAAATGGACGATGTCATTTACGAGGAATTTAAAGGAACCGGAAACATGGAGCTTGTCCTTGATCGGAAACTCTCAGAAAAGAGAATGTTCCCGGCGATCGACATTCCAAAATCCGGAACAAGGCGGGAGGATCTGCTCCTGACTCCGGACGAGCAGGAGGCTGTTTACATTATGCGCCGCGCCCTCAATGGAATGAAGTCCGATGAGGCGGTTGATACGATTCTGAATCTGTTTAACCGGACAAAACACAATACAGAACTCGTACAGACTGTCAAAAAAATGAAGTTTATTTAAAAAAGGGTTGCAAAACAAAAACAGGTATGATACAATAAACCCGCTGTTTAGAAGACGATTAGTCGCAGAGAAATCTGTGTGAGACGAATAAAAGCAAGAAGAGGTGAAAATCATGAAAGAAGGAATCCATCCAGCATATCATCAGGCAACTGTAACATGCAACTGTGGGAATACATTTGTAACAGGATCCACAAAGGAAGATATCCATGTTGAAATCTGCTCCAAATGTCATCCATTCTACACAGGACAGCAGAAAGCAACTCAGGCTCGTGGCCGTGTTGACAAGTTTAACAAGAAATACGGAATCGAAAGCAAATAAGATTCAGAAGTACAGGGCTGAGGTTTTCATATCTCAGCTCTTTTTCGTTACTTGAGAAAAGATTTGTTTATTTAGCAGAGAAGGAGTTTCAATGAAGTCATCAAATGTAGGAGGACAGGCGGTTCTGGAAGGCGTGATGATGAAACATAAAGACCGGTACGCTGTGGCAGTGAGGAAGCCGGACGGTACGGTCGTTGTGGAGCAGGATGATTACAAAAGTATTGTCGGCTCCCACCAGAAGCTGCTCAAAACACCATTTATCCGTGGAATCTTCAACTTTATCGATTCAATGATTCTGGGTATGAAGACGCTGACGTGGTCAGCAGGCTTTGAGGAAGAAGAGGAAGAGGTGCTGACAGAGAAGGAGGCAAGAAAAAGGGAAAAGCTGGACCAGGTGATCAACGGGATTATCATGGCGGTTTCTTTTCTGCTTGCCATCGCTATTTTCATGGTTCTTCCGTATTTTCTGTCAGATCTGTTGAAGGTGGTCATTCCGTCCTATGTGATCCGGACGATTCTCGAAGGCGTGATCCGGATTCTGATCTTTGTTGGCTATATCTGGCTGATTTCCAGGATGGAGGATATCCGGCGTCTGTACCAGTATCATGGTGCTGAGCATAAATGTATCAACTGTATTGAGCATGGACTTCCGCTTACGGTAGACAACGTCAGAATCAGTTCCAAAGAGCACAAACGGTGTGGGACAAGTTTCCTCATGTTTGTTATGATTGTAGGAATTGTCCTTTTGTTTTTTGTTCAGACGGAGTCTCATGTCTTGCGGATTGTGATTCGGATTGCGCTGCTTCCGGTGATTGCGGGGATTTCCTATGAGATTATCCGGCTGGCGGGAAACAGTGATAATGCGGTAGTCAATCTGCTGAGCAGACCGGGACTCATGCTTCAGAGACTGACAACAAGGGAACCAGACGACAGCATGATCGAGGTTGCGATTGCTTCTGTGGAGGCGGTCTTTGATTGGAAAGCATACCTGGCCGAAAATTTTCCGGCCCGTGAAGAAGCAGGAAGAAAAGAGGAGGCTATATGACATTTCGGGAAGTACTGAACTGGGGAAAAGAGCAGTTGCAGCATGCCGGGATTTTGGAATATGATCTGGATGCCTGGCTTTTGCTGGAATATGTATCCGGCATCTCCAGAGCCATGTATTTTGTAAGAGATGGAGAAGAGATGGAAGAATCGTGCCGGAAGCAGTACGAGGAGGCCATAAGAAGGCGTGAAAGCCGTGTCCCGCTTCAGCATATCACGGGTGTGCAGGAGTTTATGGGGTATAAATTCCACGTAAATGAGCATGTGCTTATTCCGAGACAGGATACGGAGATCCTTGTGGAGGAGGCGGATCGGGAAGCGAAAGAGACCGGAGCGAATCGGATTCTGGATCTATGCACTGGCTCGGGCTGCATCCTGTTAAGCCTTTTAAAAATGAATGAAAATCGGACCGGAACCGGATCTGATCTTTCGGAAATGGCGCTAAAAACAGCGGAGGAGAACCGCTGTCTGCTTGGAATCCCGGAGGAACGGGCCGAGTTTTTGCAAAGCGATCTGTTTGAGAAAATTGAGGGGACGTACGATATGATTGTTTCCAATCCCCCTTATATCCGGACGGAGGAGATCCGAAAGCTTCAGGATGAGGTCCGGCTGCATGACCCTTATGAAGCACTGGATGGAAAAGAAGACGGACTGTATTTTTACCGCCGCATCATTTCTGAGGCGTGCAGGTATTTTGACCATCAGGGAATGCTGATTTTTGAAATTGGATACGATCAGGCAGAGAATGTCAGAAGATTGATGGAAGAGGCCGGCTACAGCAAGGTTTGGATAAAAAAGGATCTGGCAGGGCTTGACCGTGTAGTAGGCGGCGTGTACAATAAAGCAAGAGAAAATGAGGAGGAATTAACAAATGTTTGATAAACTGGACGATTTGCTGATTCGTTTTGAAGAGATTATGGGAGAACTTCAGGAACCGGACGTAGTCAATGATCAGACACGGTTCCGCAGTCTGATGAAAGAGCAGAATGATCTGGCTCCGATTGTAGAAGCATATAAAGAATACAAAAAATGTAACGAGACAATAGAGGACAGCCTTGCCATGCTGGAAGAAGAGTCGGACGAGGAGATGCGTGAGCTTCTGAAAGAAGAGCTTGCTGACGCCAGAAAGCGTGTGGAAGAGCTGGAGCATGAAATGAAGATCCTGCTTCTTCCAAAAGACCCGAATGATGACAAGAACGTTATCGTAGAGATCCGTGCCGGCGCCGGTGGAGATGAGGCTGCGCTGTTTGCAGCAGAGATCTACCGGATGTATATCCACTATGCAGAGCGAAGAAGATGGAAATGTGAAATGATTTCACTTAATGAGAATGGAATCGGCGGTTTCAAGGAGGCAGTCTTTATGATCTCAGGACAAGGCGCTTATTCCAGACTGAAATATGAAAGCGGTGTACACCGTGTACAGCGCGTGCCTGAGACGGAAAGCGGTGGCAGAATTCACACATCAACTATAACAGTTGCCATCATGCCTGAGGCAGAGGAAGTGGATGTTCATATCGATATGAACGACTGTAAATTTGACGTATTCCGTGCTTCTGGAAACGGTGGACAGTGTGTCAATACGACAGACTCGGCTGTGCGTCTGACCCATATTCCGACAGGTATCGTAATCTCCTGTCAGGATGAGAAGTCTCAGTTGAAAAATAAGGACAAAGCACTCAAGGTTCTGCGTGCAAGACTTTACGAGCTGGAACAGGCAAAGCAGCATGACGCGGAGGCTGAGGCAAGAAGAAGCCAGGTAGGAACAGGAGATCGTTCAGAGAAGATCCGGACGTATAACTTCCCGCAGGGTCGTGTGACAGACCACCGGATCAAGCTGACGCTTCACAAGCTGGATACCATATTAAACGGCGATCTGGATGAAATCATCGATTCACTGATCGCGGCCGATCAGGCGGCGAAGCTTGCGAACATGCAGGAAAACTAATTGACAGACAGGATGCCCTATATCGGTATGGCACCGGATGTAGGGCTTTTGTATTCATGTGAAAGAAGAAGAAGGTATAGGACAGTATGGATGAATGGAAATTTGAACGTGTCCAGTTAGAGGATCAGGAACTGATTAAGGAATATTTTCGGAAATATCCGTCAAGAAGCTGTGACAGAACATTTTTCGGAGTCATGCTATGGGGAAGACATTATAATCTGGATTTTGCCTTTACAGGAAAAGCAATTCTGTTCCGAGAAAAAACAGAAAGTGGTTACGGATTTTCATGGCCGGCAGGGCCGGACGAAGAGATCCGGCTGCTGATTCCGCAGATGGAGAAGTACTGTGAGGAACAGGGCGGGGAGTTCTTTATGTACGGACTTTCGGAAGCACAGTTCGCTCTTGTCGATAGTTGGTATCCGGGAAGATACCAGATTGAATTCGACAGGGACGCTGCGGACTATATTTATGAGTCTGAAAAGCTGTGTACTCTTTCGGGGAAAAAGCTCCACGGCAAACGAAACCACATCAATAAGTTCAAGGCCACATATGAAGACTGGGAATATGAACCGATCACAAAGGATAATCTGGAAGAATGCTTCCAGATGGCTCTGAAATGGAGAAACGAAAACGGATGCGACGCGGACGAAGAGAAAAACTGTGAGATGTGTGTGACGCTCAACTCACTGAGGCTGTTTCAGGAGCTCCGTTTAATAGGAGGCGTTCTCCGTGTGAATGGTGAGATTGTCGCATTTACCGTTGGGGAACCGGTAAGTGATGACACCGTTGTTGTCCACATTGAAAAGGCATTTGCCGATGTGCCGGGTGCATATACAATGATCAACCAGCAGTTTGTGGAGCATGAGTGTATGGGATACCGCTATGTCAACAGAGAGGATGACGCCGGGCAGGAGGGGCTTAGAAAAGCAAAACTTTCCTATAAGCCGGCGATGCTGCTTGAAAAAGGAGTTTTATCAAAAGTACAGGAGGTATCAGAATGATTGCAGAGAAGATGAAAGGGATGGTGGCAAACAGTTCCGCGATTCGTGCGATGTTTGAGGAAGGAAACCGGCTTGCCAAGATTTACGGGGCGGAAAATGTCTATGACTTCAGCCTTGGGAATCCGAATATTCCGGCTCCGGAAGCATTAACAAACGCCATGATGGATGTATTGAAAGAGGAGAATCCGGTTGTGCTGCACGGATATACAAACAGCAATGCCGGATACGCAGACGTTCGGGAAGCGGTTGCACAGAATCTGAACGAACGGTTTGGAACTTCCTTTGAAGGAAAGAATATTACGATGACAGTAGGAGCGGCAGGCGGACTGAATGTTATTTTGAAAACTCTGATCAATCCGGGAGATGAGGTCATCGTTTTTGCACCGTATTTTGGAGAATACAGAAGTTATGTTAATAATTATGACGGAGTTCTTGTAGAGATTTCCCCTGATACGGAGACATTCCAGCCAAAACTTGATGAGTTTGCCCAGAAGATCACGCCGAAGACAAAAGCGGTGATCGTCAACAATCCGAATAATCCGACCGGTGTCGTATATTCTGAAGAGACGGTAAAGAAGATGGCTTCCGCTATGGAGAAAAAGCAAAAGGAATATGGAACAGACATTTATCTGATTTCCGACGAGCCGTATCGTGAGCTTGTGTACGGGGATGCAGAAGTTACGTTCCTGACAAAGTATTACGACAATACGATTGTAGGATATTCGTTCAGTAAGTCCCTTTCTCTTCCGGGAGAGCGGATTGGATATCTTGTAATTCCGGATGAAGTGACAGACAGTGCGGATGTGATTTCTGCTGCCAATGTAGCGACCCGGATTCTTGGATTTGTCAACGCACCGACACTCCAGCAGAAAGCTGTGGCAAGATGCCTGAATGAAAAAGCAGACCTTGCTTTTTATGATAAGAACAGAGAGACTTTGTATGAAGGGTTAAAGAAAGCAGGATTTTCCTGTATCAAACCGGAAGGGGCCTTCTATCTGTTTGTCAAGTCTCCGGTGGAAGATGAAAAGGAATTCTGCAACAGAGCGAAAAAATACAACATTCTGATGGTACCGGGAAGCTCCTTTGGCTGTCCGGGCTATGTCAGACTTGCGTACTGTGTGGCATATGACACGATTGTACGTGCGCTCCCGAAATTTGAAGAACTTGCGGCTGAATACCACGGACAGGAGTAGACGCGTATGAGACTGGAAGAAAATATTCGCCGGGTGACTCCTTATGTTCCGGGAGAGCAGCCGCAACAAAAAGTAATCAAACTGAATACCAATGAAAATCCGTATCCACCTGCACCGGGAGTAGAACGTGCACTAAAGGAGATGGATGCTGGAAGACTCCGTCTGTATCCGGATCCGGAAATCCGTATGCTGACAGAGAGTCTGGCTGAGTATTGTCAGGTTAAACCGGAACAGATCTTCGTAGGAGTGGGATCAGATGACGTGCTGTCTATGAGCTTTCTTACCTTTTTTAATTCCGGGAAGCCGATCCTGTTTCCGGACATCACCTATTCCTTTTATAAGGTGTGGGCAGAGCTCTATCGGATCCCGTATGAATGCTGTCCGCTGGATGAGAAGATGCATCTTAGAAAAGAGGACTACTTTAAGGAAAACGGGGGTATCATCTTCCCGAATCCGAATGCGCCGACGGGAATCTATGAGAGCCTGGATGTGATTGAGGAGATTTTAAAACAGAATCCGAATGTGATTGTCATTGTGGATGAGGCTTATATTGACTTTGCAGGAAAGCCGTCTGCCATTTCCCTGATTGACCGCTATGAAAATCTTCTGGTGACACAGACTTTTTCAAAATCCAGATCCTTGGCAGGAATGAGGATTGGATTTGCAGCAGGGAATGAACGGCTTATCCGTTGGCTGCAGGATGTGAAGTATTCTTTCAATTCCTATACTATGTCCTATCCAGCCATTGCATGTGGGACAGAAGCAGTAAAAGATACGGCATACTTCCAGGAGACGACAGAAAAGATCGTTGCGACAAGAGAATGGAGCAAAGCAAAACTGGCGGATCTGGGATTTGAATTTCCGGATTCAAGTACGAACTTTATCTTTGCAAAACATCCGAAGTACGATGGAGAAAAACTGTTTCAGGCACTCAAGGACAGGCAGATTTATGTCAGACACTGGAAACAGCCTGAGATCGTACAGTATTTACGAATTACTGTCGGAACAGATGAGGAAATGAATCAGTTTTTTGACACATTGGAAGAGATTATGAAAGAATAAGTCAGAAAAAGGAGGAATCATTGCAATTCCTCCTTTCCTGTTTTCCAGACATCCTTACGGATGATTATTGCCGATCTCTCAAAGCAAGAAGATTTGCGTATTCCAACAGGTCCTGCTTTGATTTTACAGACAGAGACATATAAATCGTTTTAAGCTGATATTGAATGATTCTTTCGTTTGCGGCAGGAGCGGAAGAAGAAAGTTCAATCGGCTGAGATTCCTTGCCGGAAATGAGATAATCGGTACTGACATGAAAAAACTGCGCAATCATATACAGTTTGTCATAGTCTGGCTGTCGGTTTTTTGTTTCGTATCCGGCGATGGTCGATCGGGATACCTGAAGGTATTGTGCTAGTTGATCCTGAGTTACGTCTGCGTTTCTGCGCAGTAATTTTAGTCTTTCTGAAAACCCCATACATTGCCTCCTATCTATAGTGTGGATACATTTTAGCAATAGAAACATGGAGAAAACAGGAAGTGTGACATAATGGAACGTAGAAAGGCCAACATGTGCCGAAAAGCATCAAAAAGATGCCTGAACGAATCCCGTGTTGACAGGTATGAATAAAAATTTTATAATTTACTTAGAATAAAAGAATAAAAATATGGAGGTAATCCAGATGTTAATTGCCAAAAATGATGAAAAAGAGAGGAGTTTTTTGTTCAGGATCGTGATCTGGACAGCGTCTGTTCTCATCATTGTGGTTGCAGCGTACTTCCTGATTCGGTCATTTGCGAGAAATCCGATTGCAGGGACATGGGAGTATCAGGATGATAATATTACAATGACCATTCAAAGTGATGATAAAGTCGAGCTTCAGTTTGACAACCTGCAGGATGTATCCGGACTGAACGTGACGATGGACTGTCAGGTGGATAAATCAGAAAAGACACTGGTGATCAGAGGACTTCAGCAAAGCGAAATTGACAAGATTCTGGAGCAGTATGACGGACAGCTGACAGAAAGCGCATTGGATACAGCGTTATCCAAGTTTGAGACATCATTTGACTACAGCATGGAGCGGCAGACGCTGACGCTTACAGACCGTGAATACGGTGAACAGATGATATTTGATAAAAAGTAGATCTTTCCCCTCTATACAGGAAAACGGATTTGACGTGTGACTTGGGTAGAGGGGATTTTATTCATGTAGAGGAGGAAGAATATGCTGCGCACACAGACAAAAGTAATCCAGATTGGAAATGTAAAAATTGGAGGCAATTATCCGGTTGCCATCCAGTCTATGACAAACACGAAAACGGAAGACGTAGAGGCAACGGTAAATCAGATACTGGCTCTGGAGCGGGCAGGCTGTGAGATTATCCGGTGTGCCGTTCCGACAATGGAGGCGGCAGAAGCGCTCAAAGAGATCAAGCGCAGAATCCATATTCCACTTGTGGCGGATATCCACTTTGACTACAGGCTTGCCATTGCGGCCATAGAAAACGGAGCAGACAAGATCCGTATTAACCCGGGAAATATTGGAGATCAGGATCGTGTGAGAAAAGTAGTGGAGAAGGCAAAAGAATATCAGGTTCCGATCCGGATAGGAGTCAACAGCGGATCCTTAGAGAAAAATCTTGTGGAAAAATATGACGGTGTGACAGCCGAAGGGCTGGTGGAGAGTGCGCTGGATAAGGTGAACATGATTGAAAAGATGGGATACAACAATCTGGTTGTCAGTATCAAGGCATCCGATGTCATGATGTGTGTCAGAGCGCATGAACTTCTGGCTCCGCAATGTCCGTATCCCCTTCATGTCGGTATTACAGAAGCAGGCACAGTTCTTTTCGGCAACATTAAATCTTCGATCGGACTTGGAATCATCCTCTATCAGGGAATCGGAAATACCATCCGTGTTTCTTTGACGGGAGATCCTCTGGAAGAAGTCAAATCCGCAAAGCTGATTTTAAGAACATTAGGACTGAAAAAAGGAGGCATCGAGGTTGTTTCCTGCCCGACCTGCGGAAGAACGAGGATTGATCTGATCGGCCTTGCGAATCAGGTGGAAGATATGGTACAGGACATCCCGCTTGACGACGTGAAAGTGGCTGTTATGGGTTGTGTTGTCAATGGACCTGGTGAGGCGAAGGAAGCCGATATCGGGATTGCCGGAGGTGTCGGAGAAGGTCTTTTGATTAAAAAGGGAGAGATCGTAAAAAAACTTAAAGAAGAAGAACTCCTTCCGGCCCTTCGGGAAGAGCTTCTGAACTGGAAAAAAGATTGAGGACTTGTGACATATGGGAAAAGACTTTTTTGAAGTGTTTCCGACCCTGAAGCTTTCGGAGGAGACAAAATTTCTGCTGAAAGATGTCAGGGTTACGAAAGTTTCAACGAATTCAACAAGAGATTTTATCCGGATTTATCTGTTTTCTACACATCTTCTGCAGAAAAAGAAAATTTATGAGTTGGAGTATGCCATCAAGCATCAGCTATTTGACCGGACGATGATCCAGGTGGAGATTCTTGAGAGCTATCAGCTGTCGGAGCAGTATACACCGGAAAACCTGATGCATGAGTATTATGACAGTATTCTGCTGGAACTGGAACAGAGGAGCGCCGTTGAGAAAAGCATGTTTGAGCATGCGGACTATGATTTCGAGGACAGTGTACTGAATCTGAAGCTTCAGAATTCCATCGTGGCGGAAGGAAAGAAAGAGTCAATTGTCAGCCTTCTGTCCGAAGTGTTTAACGAGCGTTTCCATGTGCCTCTTTCCATCAAAGTCGGCTATCAGCCGCCGAAGAAAAAAAGCGCGCTGGAATTTAACGAACTCCAGCTTCAGGCAGAAGTAGATGAAATCATCGAGAGAAACGAAGCACTCCGTAAGGAGAAGCGAAAAACTACGGAAGAATTCAATGCCGTAGAAAACGAGACAAAAGAAGAGAAGCCAAAATCTGTTCCAAAGCCGTTGAAAGAAAAGCGGTTTGGAAAAGAAATGAAGAAACCGTTTGTCAGAAAAGATTTCCGGAAATCGGACGATCCGAATATGATCTACGGACGTGACTTTGATGATCCTCCGATCGAACTTTCTCAGGTGCTGGGGGAGATGGGTGAGATCACCATCCGGGGAAGAGTCATCAGTTTTGATACTAGAGAGATCCGGAATGAAAAGACGATCTTGATGTTTGCCATCACTGATTTTACTGATACGATCGTTGTAAAAATGTTTGCAAGAAATGACCAGCTTCCGGATCTGCTTGGTGATATTAAAAAAGGCGCATTTCTGAAAGTAAAGGGAATCACTACGATCGACAAATTTGACGGTGAGCTGACCATCGGTTCTGTGAGCGGAATCCGGAAAATCAATGACTTTACCGTTCAGAGAAAGGATCTCTGCCCGGAAAAGCGTGTAGAACTGCACTGCCATACGAAAATGAGCGATATGGACGGGGTATCGGAAGTAAAAGATATTGTAAAACGTGCGCATGACTGGGGACATAAAGCCATTGCCATTACGGACCACGGTGTTGTTCAGGCGTTCCCGGATGCCAATCACTATATCGAAACACTGGATAAAGACGATCCGTTTAAAATTATTTACGGCGTGGAAGCCTATCTGGTGGATGATCTGACAGAAATTGCCCAAGGGGCGAAAGATCAGACACTTCAGGATATATATGTGGTTTTTGACCTGGAGACAACCGGTTTCAGTCCGATTCAGGATAAGATTATCGAGATCGGAGCGGTTAAGGTAGAGCACGGCAGAATCACGGAGCGGTTCAGCACCTTTGTCAATCCGAAGATTCCGATCCCGTTTAGGATCACAGAACTGACCAGTATTACTGATGACATGGTAATGGATGCTGAGCCTATTGAAGAAGTTCTCCCGGAATTTCTGGATTTTGTCGGAGATGCGGTTCTGGTGGCTCACAATGCAGGATTTGATGTCAGCTTTATTGAGCAGAACTGCAGATATCAGGAGATCGAGAAGGAATTCGTATCAGTGGATACGGTAGCCCTTGCGCGAGTGCTCCTTCCGACTCTTTCCAAGTATAAGCTGAATGTTGTGGCAAAAGCGCTGAACATTTCCCTGGAAAATCATCACCGGGCGGTAGATGATGCCCAGGCGACGGCCGAGATTTTTGTCCGGTTTGTTGAAATGCTGAAAGACAGGGAGATTTTTACATTGAAAGAGCTAAATCACTTTGGCTCCATGAATCCGGATGCAATCCGGAAACTTCCGTCCCACCATGCGGTCATTCTGGCGAAAAATGAGACTGGGCGTGTGAATCTGTACCGCTTGATTTCCATGTCCCATCTGCAGTATTTTTCCAGAATGCCGAGAATTCCAAAGAGCGAATTCTTACGGTATAGGGATGGACTGATTATCGGAAGTGCCTGCGAAGCGGGCGAACTGTTCCAGGCCGTCTTAAATGGAAAATCAGAAGAGCAGATCGCAAAGCTGGTGAATTTTTATGATTATCTGGAAATTCAGCCGATTGGAAATAACCGGTTTATGATTGCAAGCGACAGGGTGTCCAATGTAAAAAGTGAGGAGGATCTGCGGGATCTGAACCGGAAGATTGTAAGGCTTGGCGAGAAATTCTGCAAACCAGTTGTGGCAACCTGCGACGTTCATTTCCTGGATCCAGAGGATGAAGTCTACCGGAGAATCATTATGGCAGGAAAAGGATTTTCAGATGCGGATGAACAGGCACCTTTGTTTCTGCATACGACAGAAGAGATGATGGAGGAGTTTTCCTACCTTGGTGCTGCAAAAGCCCACGAGGTTGTGATTGAGAATACGAATAAGATTGCGGATATGATCGAAAAGATTGCTCCGGTTCGTCCGGACAAATGTCCCCCGGTTATTGAAAATTCCGATCAGACCCTGCGTGATATCTGTTATAAAAAGGCCCATGAAATGTATGGAGATCCCCTCCCGGATGTCGTGACGGAACGGTTGGAGAGGGAGCTTCATTCCATCATCTCCAATGGATTTGCCGTAATGTATATTATTGCCCAGAAGCTGGTGTGGAAGTCCAATGAGGACGGATACCTGGTTGGTTCCCGTGGATCGGTCGGCTCTTCTTTTGTTGCCACCATGGCAGGAATCACGGAGGTAAATCCGTTAAGTCCGCATTATTATTGCCCGCATTGTCATTACAGTGACTTTGACTCGGAGGAAGTGCGTGCGTTTGCAGGAGGCTGTGGATGGGATATGAAGGACAAGGACTGCCCGGTATGCGGACATCCTCTTGTCAAAGACGGATTCGATATTCCATTTGAGACATTCCTCGGATTTAAAGGAAATAAAGAGCCGGATATAGACCTGAACTTCTCAGGAGACTATCAGAGTAATGCGCACAAGTACACGGAGGTCATCTTCGGAAAAGGACAGACATTCCGTGCGGGAACTATCGGTACTTTGGCAGATAAGACCGCATTCGGCTTTGTGAAGAATTATTATGAAGAGCGGGGCAGCAGGAAGCGGAACTGTGAGATCGACCGGATCGTACAGGGGTGTACAGGAATACGGAGAAGTACGGGACAGCATCCGGGAGGAATTATCGTTCTTCCTCACGGTGAGGACATCAACTCCTTTACCCCGGTGCAACATCCGGCAAATGATATGAATACGGACATTATTACAACCCATTTTGACTACCATTCCATCGACCATAACCTCTTAAAGCTTGATATTCTGGGACACGATGATCCGACCATGATCAAGACGCTGGAGGAGCTGATCAATTCGGACGCCATGGATAATGAATATGACGGCGTAGAGAACGTGTTTGATGCCAGAAATATTCCGCTGGACGACCCGAAAGTCATGTCGCTGTTTGCCAATACGGAGGCGCTCGGCATTACGCCGGACGACATTGATGGGTGTCCGGTAGGATGTCTTGGTATTCCGGAGTTTGGAACAGACTTTGTTATCCAGATGGTAGTGGATACAAAGCCGAAGACCCTTTCCGATCTGATCCGGATTTCCGGGCTTTCCCACGGAACCGACGTGTGGTTGAATAATGCGCAGACGTTGATTCAGGAAGGAAAAGCGACGATTTCCACTGCGATCTGTACCCGAGACGATATCATGACCTACCTTATCAATAAAGGGATGGACAGTGAGCTTTCCTTTACGATTATGGAGAAAGTGCGAAAAGGAAAAGGGCTCACACCGGAGTTTGAAGAGTCGATGAAAGAGGCCGGAGTGCCGGACTGGTACATCTGGTCTTGTAAAAAGATCAAATATATGTTCCCGAAGGCACATGCGGCAGCCTATGTCATGATGGCGTACCGGATTGCCTATTGTAAGGTTAACTATCCGCTTGCATATTATGCGGCTTATTTCGGAATCCGCGCAGATGCGTTTTCTTATGAAATTATGTGTCAGGGAAAAGAGAAACTGGCATACTATATCAGAGAATACAAAAGCAGGCAGGACCGCCTGAGCAAAAAAGAACAGGATACGATGAAAGATATGAAAATTGTGCAGGAAATGTATGCCCGTGGTCTGGAATTTGTTCCGATTGATATTTATGAGGCAAAAGCGACCAAGTTCCGGATTGTGGACGGAAAGCTGATGCCGCCGCTTTCCAGTATCGACGGAATGGGAGATAAGGCGGCAGAAGCGGTGGAACAGGCATCAAGGGACGGTAAGTACCTTTCCAAAGATGATTTCCGTCAGAGAACGAAAGTCAGCAAGACGGTAATCGATAAGATGGCAGAACTTGGCCTTCTTTCTGATCTCCCAGAATCCAATCAGTTATCTCTGTTTGATTTTGCAGATTAATGCTTTAAACGAATAAAGGAATATGGTATACTAAAGAGGATAAGCCAAAGAGGCGAGTCCTCTTTTTTCTATGCAAAAATCCGGAAGGTTTTTTCACAGAAGGCATTACATAGAACAGGGAAGTGCTTTATTCCCAATTTAATCAGACCAGGAGGAAGAAAAAATGATATGGGCAAAGGAGGAGACATTGCCTAGAGAAGAGTTGGAAGCAATCCAGCTTCGGAAACTGAAACAGACAGTTTCCTACATCTATGAGCGGGTGGCTCCTTATCGGGAAAAGATGGACAAAGCAGGAGTGACTCCAGAAGATATCCATTCATTGGATGATCTGAGGAGACTTCCATTTACGAGCAAAAAGGATTTCAGAGACAATTATCCGATGGGCCTGTTTGCAGTTGACAAAAAGGAACTGGTACGTTTTCATGCAAGTTCTGGTACGACCGGAAAACCGACTATTGTAGGATATACAAAAAACGATCTGGATATCTGGCTGAATAATGTGGCAAGAGTTGCCTGTATGGGAGGAGCATGCGCAGAGGATATCGTGCAGCTCTCCTTTGGCTATGGTACCTTTACGGGGGCACTGGGACTACACGGAGGACTGGAAAAGATCGGGGCCGCCGTGATTCCGATGTCATCCGGTAATACAAAAAAGCAGATTATGTTTCTAAAAGATATGGGCGTGACACTTCTGGTGGCGACACCGTCCTATGCGCTTCATCTGGGAGAAGAGATTCGTAGGGCAGGGATGGACCCGGAGAAAGACTTGTGCCTTCGGACCGGACTGTTCGGAGGTGAAGGGATGACCGAAGCGATGCGCGAGGAGATGCATCACGTATGGGGAGATCAGTTCTTTTGCACACAGAACTACGGCATGAGTGAGCTTTGCGGGCCGGGTGTGGCCGGTGAATGTAGCGAGCTTTGCGGTATGCACGTGAATGAGGACTGGTTCATACCGGAGATCATTGATCCAAAGACCGGAGAGGTGCTGCCGCCGGGAGAGCGGGGAGAGCTTGTTGTAACCTGCCTTGGAAAGGAAGCTTTGCCGATTGTACGTTACCGGACCGGAGATATGACCCGGCTTTTCTATGAGCCGTGCAAATGCGGCAGAACGACCGCAAGAATCGAAAATCTCTCCGGAAGAGCAGATGATATGCTTGTCATCCGTGGCGTCAATGTATTCCCGACACAGATTGAAGAAGTACTGCTCAAGATCGACGAGATTGGGCCTCACTATGAGATCCTTGTAGAACGAAAGAACAGACTGGACGTTATGACCATCACGGTAGAGCTGATCGACGACCGGTTGCTTGACAGCTATGGAAAGCTCAGCGAACTGGAAAAGAAGATCAAGGCGGGACTGAAATCCCAGCTTGGCCTTGCAACAGAAATCCGGCTGGTAGCGCCTTATTCTCTGCAGAGATTTGAGGGAAAGGCGAAGAGAATCAAGGATTTACGAAAGGATGGATTATAGAATGTCAGAAATAAATAAAGTCATAATGCTTGGAAATGAAGCAATTGCAAGAGGTGCGTATGAAGCCGGAGTCAAGGTATCATCCGCCTATCCAGGAACGCCGAGTACGGAAATCAGCGAAAATCTCGTGAAATACCGGGATGATCTGTACGCAGAGTGGGCGCCGAATGAGAAAGTGGCCGCAGAAACTGCAATTGGAGCAAGTATCTCCGGAGTGCGTGCAATGGCATGTATGAAGCATGTGGGGCTCAATGTAGCTTCCGATCCGCTCTATACGGTTTCCTATATGGGAGTCAACGGAGGACTGCTCTTCATGGTGGCAGACGATCCGGGACTTTACAGCTCCCAGAATGAACAGGACACAAGAATGATTGCAAGAGCTGCAGGTGTGCCGGTTCTGGAGCCGTCAGACAGTGCGGAGGCAAAGGAGTTTGTAAAAATCGGATTTGAATTAAGCGAACAGTTTGACCGTCCGGTTATCTTCCGCATTACCACAAGACTGGCTCATTCTCAGGGACTTGTGGAACTTAAAGACCGGGAAGAGATTCCGGATAAACCATATGAAAAGAACATCCGAAAAAATGTCATGATGCCTGGAAACGCAAAATTTAGGCATGTGGAAATTGAAAAGAGAAACAATGAATTAAAAGAAGCGGCAGACACGCTCTCGATCAATAAAATAGAGATGAACGATACCAAAATCGGAGTCATCACAAGCGGAATTCCGTATCAGTATGTAAAAGAAGCGCTACCTCAGGCTTCGGTCTTAAAGCTTGGTATGGTCAATCCGCTTCCGGAAAAGCTGATCCGGGAATTTGCATCCAAGGTTGAGACACTGTATATCGTAGAGGAGCTGGATCCTGTGATTGAAGAGCAGGTAAAATCCTGGGGTATTCCAGCTATTGGAAAAGAGATTTTTACCATTCAGGGAGAATACAGTGCCAATATGATCCGCAAGGCTATTCTTGGAGAAGAGGTGCGGTTGGATCCTCCGGCAGATTTGCCGCAGCGGCCGCCGATTCTCTGCCCGGGATGCCCGCACAGAAGTGTTTTCTATGTTCTCAATAAATTAAAGATGCATGCAGCAGGAGATATCGGATGCTATACACTCGGAGCAGTGGCACCGCTTAGCGTAGTGGACACGACGATCTGTATGGGAGCAAGTATTTCCAGCCTTCATGGAATGGAGAAAGCAAAAGGAAAAGAATACATCAAAAACTGGGTAGCAGTGATCGGAGATTCTACATTTTTACATACCGGCGTCAATTCCCTGATGAACATGGTTTACAATCAGGCTACCGGAACGGTGCTGATTCTGGATAATTCTACTACAGGAATGACCGGACATCAGGATCATGCGGCAACCGGAAAAACATTGCAGGGAGATCCGACGTACGCAATTGACATTCCGAATCTGTGCCGTGCAATCGGTGTGCCGAATGTACAGGAAATCAATGCCTTTGACATTGAAGCACTGGAGAAGGCAATCAAGGAAGAAGTAGCAAAAGATGAAGTATCTGTCATCATTACAAAGACACCGTGTGTGCTTCTTGACAAGAGACCAAAACCGCTCTATGCTGCGGATCCGGAAAAATGTAAAAAATGCGGCATGTGTATGAAACCGGGCTGTCCGGCCATGACAAGAAACGAGGACGGCACGATTCGGATTGATGACACGATGTGTACCGGATGCGGACTGTGTGAATCCCTCTGTAAGTTTGGGGCGATTGAACTGGTAAAGGCAGGTGAAATGTAATGGGAGTAAAAAATATTATGATAGTCGGCGTTGGAGGCCAGGGAACACTTCTGACCAGCCGGATTCTTGGAGGACTTGCACTGGATGCAGGATATGATGTTAAACTTTCGGAAGTCCATGGTATGGCTCAGAGAGGCGGAAGCGTTGTAACATTTGTACGCTACGGAGATAAGGTGGCAGAACCGATCGTGGAGGAAGGCTGTGCAGATGTCATTATCGCATTTGAACGGCTGGAAGCTCTGCGCTATGCACATTTTCTGAAAGAAGGCGGGGCGCTGATCCTGAATGACTGGAGGATTGATCCGATGCCGGTAGTCATTGGTGCGGCCCAGTATCCAGAGCATATTATCGAAACGCTGGAAGAGAAATATAAAGTCTACACTGTCAATGCGACAGAGGAGGCAAAGAAACTTGGAAATCCAAAAGTATTTAATATGATCGTTCTGGGCATTGCATCCAGACATATGGACTTTACAAAAGAGCAGTGGTACCGGGTTATTGAAAAGACGGTTCCGCCAAAAACAGTCGAGATCAATAAAAAAGCGTTTGAAACAGGAGCAGCACGATAGGAGGACGAGATGAAACAAGTATCGGTATTTGTGGAAAACAGACCGGGAAGTCTGATGGAAGTAACCTCAAAGCTGATGGAGGCAGAGATCAATATCCGTGCGGTCGCCTCGTTTGATACTCCGGAGTTCGGAATTCTTAGAATGGTGGTGGACCGGCCGGAACAGGCGAAAGAAGCGCTGACCAGACTGGGATTTGTAGTACGGATTTATGACGTGGTCGGGGTAGAATTAAAAGATGAAAAAGGAAAGTTAAACAGAATGCTTTCCATTTTGGCTGACGGACAGATCAATCTGAATTATATTTATTCGTTCGTGATCCGTGATAATAACGCACCGGTGATGGTGTTCTCGACAGACAACATGGAACGTGCGGAAAAGATTCTTTCGGAAGCAGGAGTAAAGCTTGTCTCGGATGAGGAATTGTAGGAGGAAAAGGACATGATAACAGACAAAACATGGAAAGAACAGATCCGTGATCCCCATGCAGAATGTATGAGCGAAGATGAGCGGATGGTACTTCAGGGAGAAAAACTGAAAAATCTTGTAAAAAGAGTGTATGGAGTCGTTCCGTTTTACACGGAAAAGATGAAGGAACTCGGTGTAGAACCGGGCGATATCAAAGGGATCGAAGATATTACAAAGCTTCCATTTACGACAAAGGAAGATTTGAGGGACAATTATCCGTTTGGATTTCAGGCAGTGCCCAATGAAAAGATCGTTAGAGTTCAGGGAACTTCCGGAACGACTGGAAAACTGACGGTCATGGCCTATACACAGAAGGATGTGGACATCTGGGGCGAATGTGTAGCACGCTGTCTTACAATGGCAGGGCTGACGGCACAGGATCGAATCCATGTCTGCTATGGCTACGGACTGTTTACCGGAGGAATGGGACTGGATTTCGGAGCGCAGAAGCTTGGAGCTATGGCAATCCCGATGTCAGCCGGAAATACGAAACGTCAGCTCATGTGTATGGAAGATTTTGGCGCTACAGCGTTTGCCTGTACGCCATCCTATGCGATGCATCTTGCAGAAGCCATGCAGGAGGCAGGTGTCGTGGAAAAGATGAAAATCAAGGCGGCAGTATGCGGAGCGGAACCTTGGACCGTTGAAATGCGACACAAGATCGAGGAGATTCTGAAGATCAATTGTTTCGATATTTATGGACTCTGCGAGATTAGCGGACCGGGGGTTGCTATGGACTGCATCCACCACGAAGGACTCCATGTGAATTCTGATTTCTTCTATCCGGAAGTCCTTGATCCGGTTACACATGCGCCTCTCGGAGACGGCGAGACCGGAGAACTGGTATTTACCACGTTGGATAAAGAGGCTGTACCTTTGATCCGTTACAGGACAAAAGACCTTACAAGTATCTGCCATGAGACATGCAAATGCGGCCGTACAACGCCGAGAATTTCCAAGTTCAAAGGACGTACAGACGATATGAAAGTCATCCGCGGCGTCAACGTATTCCCGACTCAGGTGGAAACTGCACTCTTTGGAATCGGAGAAGTCATTCCTCATTATCTGCTGATTATCGACAGAGAGGACAACATGGATGTGCTCACTGTCATGGTAGAAGTAGACGAAAAATTCTTCTCTGACGAAATCCGGAAGCTCGATGCACTCCGCCATAAGATCGGGGCCGTCTTAAAGCAGGCACTTGGTGTTTCGGTCAGAGTCAAGCTGGTAGAGCCAAAGACGATTGAGAGAAGTGAAGGAAAAGCAAAACGGGTAATTGACAACCGGAATCTTGTATAGGAGGGAAAAGGATGAGTACAATTCAGCAATTATCGGTGTTTCTGGAGAACAGAGAAGGAAGACTGGACGAAGTTTTGCATGCGCTTGGAGCAAACGGTGTCAATATTGTCGCCCTCAGTCTTGCTGATACAACAGAGTACGGGATGTTAAGAATGATCGTCTCAGACCCGGAAAAGGGGAAAGATGAGCTGAAGAAGATCGGAATTACGGCAATGCTCACGCCTGTCATTGCCCTGAGAGTTCCACACGCAACCGGATCTTTGAGTAAAGCGATGCATCAGCTTGTAGAAGGCGGGATTAACGTAGAATATATGTATGCGTTTGCAAACGGGGAAGATGCTTCCGCAGTTTTAAAGACAGATGAACCAGAAAGAGCAACGGATATATTAAACCAGAGTGGGTTCGGCGTCTGGAAAGCAGACGAGGCATACAAGGAAAATATATAAAGAAATGTATCAAAAAAGGCTGTCATCGACAGCCTTTTTTTGTAATCCAGATTCTATGGCTTTTAAATATCTAAATTGAAAGAACGAATTTATATAAATAAAAGATGCATACAATTTCGATTATAACTTTGTCACATTGACAGCCTGAGAACCTTTTTCTCCTTCTGTTATTTCGAATTCAACAGCCTGCCCTTCTTCCAGTGTCTTGAATCCATCCATGTTCAGTCCAGTATAGTGTACAAACACATCGTTTCCAGATTCGTCACAGATAAATCCATAGCCCTTCTGGTTGTTGAACCATTTTACGGTACCCTTATTCATAGTGCTACCTCCATAAAAAATAAAAACAATAAGCAAAACATCGAATTTTCGATGTTCCTAGAGCATAGCACTTTTTGCATGAAAAGTCAATGATTTGTCAAGAAATATAAAGAAAAGTCAAGAAATTGTCCGAATTTCAATAAAATTCTGATAAATGAGCGTGGTAGCAGACGTCACACCTTCCAGAGAAGTTCATAATCTGAAAGTATGAAACAGTTTTTTGGAGGTTATTATGAAAAAGAAAATTTTGTCTGTACTTTTCGTTGCTGTACTTGTAGTATCGTTGCTCGCAGGATGTGCAAAAGAAGAGACCGGCTTATCGGAAGCGGAGAAAAAGGAGGAAAATAAACTTACGAAAGTAACTTTGAACGAAGTTGCTCATTCCATTTTTTATGCCCCGATGTATGTGGCAATCGAGAAAGATTATTTTAAGGACGAGGGAATCGATCTGGAACTGGTTACCGGATATGGAGCAGACAAAACTATGACAGCCGTGCTTTCCAATCAGGCGGATATCGGATTCATGGGATCGGAATCTTCTATTTATATGTATAATGAGGGGGCAAAAGATTATGTCGTCAATTTTGCCCAGCTGACGCAAAGAGCAGGCAATTTCCTTGTATCCAGAGAACCGATTGAAGATTTTGCCTGGGAAGATCTGAAGGGAAAGACAGTACTTGGAGGCAGAAAAGGCGGAATGCCGGAGATGGTCTTTGAATATATCCTGAAGCAGAACGACATTGATCCGGTAAAAGATGTAACGATCAATCAGAATATTGAGTTTGGATCCACAGCGGCTGCCTTTTCCGGCGGACAGGGAGATTTTACGGTAGAATTTGAACCGGGTGCCACGACGTTGGAAACTTCAGGTAAAGGATATGTCGTTGCTTCCCTTGGGAAAGAAAGCGGTTATGTGCCTTACACGGCATTTTCTGCAAAGAAGAGCTATCTGGAAGAGCATCCGGACATTATCCAGAGCTTTACAGACGCTTTGCAAAAAGGGATGGATTATGTAAATGAGCACACACCGGAAGAGATTTCAGAAGTCATTCAGCCCCAGTTTAAAGAAAATGATCTGGAAACAATCACAACGATTGTTTCACGGTATTATGAGCAGAAAACCTGGAAAGAAGATATGATCTTCAATCAGGACAGCTTTGAACTGTTACAGGATATTCTGGAGGATGCCGGTGAACTCAATTCCAGAACTCCGTACGAAGATCTTGTCACAACCGAATTTGCAAAAAAGGCTGCGAAATAAATTTTTAATACTTTTTTGATATTTTAAACACACTTTCTTCACATTTGACATGTATTATAAAACTACAAAGTAAGTAATACTTTGTGAATAAACTTTTTCATAACTTTTTCCCTCAGCCAGTACATTCCCTGTACTGGCTATTAAAATGCAAAAAACACAGGAAAGAACAGTTTCATGAGAAATTCTTTCCTGTGTTTTATGTTACAGATACTATTTAGAAGATACATCCAGCCGACGGATAGAGTATCCGACAGCCGCACCGCCGATGACATTTCCTATCGTTACACAGACCAGTACTTTCAGGATCTGATCCGGAGCGATTGAGAAATTTAAGCCATATACGGACAGATAATACATATCCGCCACAATATGCTCAAATCCGCAGAAGACGAAGGCGGTGATAAACAGCCAAACGTAAAAAATCTGGGCAAAAGATCCCTGCTTTTGCCGGATGCCTCCGACGAAAACCGCAAACGCCACAAACAGGCCGCAGAAAATACCAAGAAGAATCAGGCTGATCGGAGAATCGTCAATCTTCGGTGTTACGATTTCCTTCACTCGCTCAAGAATCCCCGCCTCAAATCGTGTGAAATGAATGAGCACGGCAACGAGCAGTGTTCCGATCCCGTTTCCGATCCAGGCAATTGCCATATCGCTGAAATGGTAAGACCGGTCATAAACCCCAAGAGGGCAGACCCTTGTAAATAACCGATTGTGAAGATTCAGTACAAGTAAAATTCCTGTTGAAAAAAAGAAACTTGCGATGATCTTGTCCGATATACTTAAATACACCATGGCACCCATGGCAATATACACCCCTGCAATGATACTACTGATCCATTTTTCTTTCATATTTACTCCTCATCACTTCTTAATCTTGTCATAAAGATACTATGTATCGCAGAAATTGTACCCATATTTTCGACAAAAATCAAGCATTTTATTGAATAAAATGTAAGGGAAAGGCTTCCGGTTTTCCGGTTACCTTTCCCTTTACATGTCCATTTATTTTCCTGTGTACTGGAATCTATAAATTTTCACTGAAGAATTTCTGAAGTGTTTCAACTGCCTCATTTTCGTCTTCACCTTCAGCTGTCACTTTCACTTCCATGTCTTTTTTAACGCCAAGTCCCATTACACCGAAGATAGTCTTTGCATTTGCAGCTTTTCCATCTTTTTCAATCTTAATGTCACTTTTGAATCCAGCTGCAGCTTTTACAAGCATTCCTGCCGGTCTTGCGTGGATTCCTTCTGGATCAGTGATTACATAAGTGAATTCTTTCATTGTCTGTTTCTCCTTTTCTTGATTTACTTCCATCGAAGTGCTGCCGCATTCGAATGCACTGCCCTGGAAGGGTACATCCATTCGGTCTTTGTACATACTGTCAGCACCTGTCTTTATGCTAACACAAAAGTGTGTCAAAGGTCAATAATTAAGGGAAAAAGCACTGTCTTTTTTGGAAATATGGACGGGAAAATCAAAGGACTCCCTGTTCCGAAATGAAAATCTTTACATAAATTAGAGTGAGGAGGAAAAGAGAACTCCCGGAAAAAAAGAAAAGGTGGAAGAAGATGGAACTAATTACAGATTACATCAAACCGGAGCTGGTCGTAGTCGCGGTGGTACTTTACGTTTTAGGAATCAGCTTGAAGAAAACAACCATGATAAAAGACAAATGGATTCCTGTAGTTCTTGGAATTGCGGGCATTGTACTGTGCAGCGTCTGGGTTTTTGCAAACTGTCCGGTGGATTCGGAACAGGAGATAGCGATGGCAGTATTTACGGCTGTCGTACAGGGAATCCTTGCCGCAGGGGCAAGTACTTATGTTAATCAGATTTTCAAGCAGTTGAAAAAGGAGGAATAGGGCATGAAATACTATGCTGATATTTCCCGGTACAGGCCAGTCACGGACTGGAACCTTGTAAAGAAAAATTGTCCTTTCCTGATCTCCAAGGCGACAGAGGGGACTGACTACACAGATCCTACGCTGGATGCCTTTATCAAGGGCTGTGAGGAAAATGCCATTCCATACTGGCTGTATGCCTATATACGCAAAGGAAATGAACTGGCTCAGGCCATCTATCTGACAGAGGTCTGCAAGGCAAGAACGGGAAAAAATTTTATTGGTTATGCACTGGATGTAGAATCGGGGAATACGGTCTCGGAAGTTAAAAAGGCAATGGGTTATCTTGCCGGCACCGGAAAGAAGTTCCTGCTGTATACTGGCTATGCAGATTACAGTAAATATCAGGAGCTGGTCAGATCCCGCCCGTCCGGCTGTGCGTGGTGGGAATCGAGGTATGGTTTAAATAACGGAACTTACAGTGCCAGATATCCCTGTCACAGTGGCGTGGACCTTCATCAGTATACAAGTGCAGGAAGTTGTCCGGGGATTACCCCGAACTGCGATTTAAACCGGCTGACGGGAAGCAAAACAGAAGCGTGGTTCCGGACAGGAGAACAGTCTTCAGCAGATCCGGACGGAACCGTTCTTCATAATACAGGCGTGCTTCAGGAACAGAAAGATCGAAAGGGGGAAGTGTCCTATCAGGGACATCTTCGCAGCATAGGATGGGTAAACTGGCAGTGTGACGGAGCTATGGCAGGAAGTACCGGCCAGAGTCGGAGGATGGAAGCCTTGCGGATTGCTCCGGTAAACCATATGGATGTGACGGTACATATCCGGGATATCGGAGATAAGCTGTATAAGAATATTACGAAAGATACAGTCATTGGAACGACAGGCCAGGGAAAGCGTCTGGAAGCACTGAAAATTGAATCCGGCGATACGGTATATCTGTACCGTGTACACCAGAAAAAACGTGGATGGAGCAAATGGTGCGTCAATGGACAATGGGCCGGTGAAAAGGGACAGTCGTTACAGATCGAGGCAGTAGAAATCAAAGTGGCGGATATTGCCTATCTGGCGCATGTGCAGGGAAGGGGAGATACGATCTGGATGGCAGACGGTATGACAGCCGGAACAACAGGGTCCGCTATCCGACTTGAGGCGCTACAGATTAAAAGTCAACATTGTGGCAAGGTCGAGGCACAGGCACATATCCAGGACGAAGGGTGGGTTGACTACGGAACAGTGAATCAAAATACCGTGATCGGAACAACCGGAGAAGAAAAACGTCTGGAATGTCTGCGGCTAAAAGGAGAATTCGAGTGGCGGGCACACATTCAGGAGACAGGATGGACCCAGTGGACCCGGGCGGACGGAACTTCCACTCTTGGGACAGTCGGCCAGTCACTTAGAATGGAAGCAGTGGAGATGAGAAAAGTATAAAAAAGACTCCGGAGATCCTTCTCCGGAGTGCGTGGATGACAGTTTTTCTAAAGTATGTTATACTGAAAAAAACTGAAAGGAGAAAAAGATGAAACAGTATGTAAAGAAAACAGTTGTTTTTGTTCTGGCAGCAACACTCATTTTGCTGACAGGATGCCGGCAACCGTTTGATGCGACAGGATATACACAGGCCGTTCTCGATTTGGTGACACGGGGGGAGACAGAGGCATATGAGGCGATTTCCGAGTCCAGTGAAGAAGAGGCGAAAAAGCAGTATGAAGCGGCGATTGATTCCTACATGCAGGAGTTTGATTCCCTTGGATTTTCGGACGAGCTGACGGAAAAATACCGGACCTATGTTCTGAACCTGATGAAAAAGACAAAATATACCGTGCAGGAAGCAAAAGAGCAGAAAGACGGAAGTTTTGAAGTTGGTGTGGAAGTAGAACCGATTATTATGTTTGGCGATGTGGAAGAGCAGATCCAGCAGAAACTGCAGGAATATCTGACACAGGTCCAGAACAATATTCTGAATAACCAGGCGGCGCCTACCGATGAAGAGATGACAGAGGCTGCGGGAGAAATGCTTTATGAATGCCTCAACACTGCACTGGAAAATCCGCAGTATGATAAAAAAACAACTATTACCGTGCATGTGCAGGAAAGTGAGAAGGAAAATGTATGGGAGATCCCAAGTGAGGATATCGATGCTCTTATAACTGCACTGATCGATACGACAGGCGCAGAAGAAGCATTTACACTTTCCTGAGAAAAGCATCTCAAAAGCCGGCCGTGAAGAAAGCGGAAAGGATGTGGAAACTGTGATTATCAATACCGGAATGCGGACAGATATTCCTGCCTGTTACAGTGAGTGGTTTTTTCGGAGAATTCGGGAAAAGTACGTGCTTGTGAGAAATCCATACTACCCACAGCAGGTCACACGATACCGTCTGACACCGGATGTGGTAGACTGTCTTGCTTTTTGCACAAAGAATCCGGAGCCAATGCTTGGAAGACTCAATGAGATTTCGGAATTTCCGCAGTTCTGGTTTGTGACGATTACACCCTACGGAAAAGAGATCGAGCCGCATGTACCGGACAAGAGAAGAGTACTGGAAGCTTTCCGTGTACTTTCCAAAAAGGTCGGGAAACGGGCTGTCAGCTGGCGCTATGATCCGATTTTTCTGTCAGACCGATACAGCCTGTCTTTTCATGTGAAGGCGTTTGGAATGATGTGTGCATATTTAAGCGGATATACTGATCAGTGCGTTATCAGCTTTATTGATCTGTATGCAAAAACGAAGCAGAATTTTCCTGGAGTCCGGCCAGTCCGCAAAGAAGAACGTCTTTGTATCGGAAAAGAGTTTGCACAGATTGCCGGAAAGTATCAGATCCGGCTGCAGACCTGCTGTGAGGGATTAGAACTTGCATCGTACGGAATTGATGTTTCAGGCTGTATGACAAAAGAAATTTTGGAGCATGCGGTTGGGATGGAATTGCAGATTCCAGGCGAGAAAAAGACTCAAAGAGACGGATGTAGTTGTATTCTTGGAAGGGATATCGGAGAGTATAATACCTGTGGGAATGGCTGCATTTATTGTTACGCAAATGAGAATAAGGAACTTGTGCAGAAGAAGATGCGGGAGCACGATCCAGCATCCCCATTATTAACCGGAAATCTCCGGTCGGAGGACGAAATAAGGATTGCAAAGCAGGAGAAATACTGTACAGGACAGATGACGTTGTTTTAATAGAAGGTGCCCGTCTGCGGAAACTTGCCGTAGGCGGGCACCTTTTTTCAGGAAGGATCAGAGTTCTTTTTGGATTTGATTTTTGGAGCAGTATAGGCATAGACTTCCTCGTAGGACTTCAGTTCTGACTCGGACTGCGGGGCCGATGGAATCAGGCCGGTGCAGTCGTTTGCGGAAGCAGAATTGGCCAGATAATCATAGGAATCGGACATCTGCTTATTTTTCTTTGCAACAGAATGTTTTTTCATTTGAATCACCTCAATTAAAAGTATGAACAAGAATGAAAGAAGTATGTATCATTGTCCTTGATGGGAAAATATGTTAAACTGAAT
This sequence comes from uncultured Sellimonas sp., assembly GCA_963559135.1. Lineage (GTDB taxonomy): Bacteria > Bacillota > Clostridia > Lachnospirales > Lachnospiraceae > Sellimonas. Next base: position 49,327 of record CAUWJP010000008.1, on the reverse strand, counting down.
CAAAAGCAGGAAAGATAGGAAAGAAGGGATCTTTTTGAAAATTTTAGTAGATTCCCATTCTCATACTGTAGTAAGTGGGCATGCCTACAGCACGAGAATGGAGATGATTCAGGCTGCGAAAAACAGAGGCCTGGAGGCAATCGCTTTGACCGAGCACGCACCAGAAATGCCTGGAGCGTGCCATGAATTTTATTTCCAGAATTATGCAGTTGTACCAAGAGAAGCAGACGGGCTCCATATTCTGATGGGAGTGGAATTGAATATCATGGACGAGTACGGCACGGTAGATCTTCCGACAGGTGTCTTAAAGTCGATGGATCTTGCCATTGCGAGCATCCACGGGCCGTGCTATGGGGATAGCCGCACCAAAGAACTGAATACACAAGCATACCTCAATGTGATGAAAAATCCGTATATTCATATTATCGGACATCCGGATGACGGCCGTTTTCCGATTGACTACGAAAAACTGGTCAGAGGAGCGAAGGAGACGAATACGCTTTTGGAGATGAATAATTCTTCTCTGCGTCCGGGTGGATTTCGCGTGAATACCGAGGACAACGCAAAAGAAATTCTGGAACTCTGTAAAAAAGAGGGCGTTTATATTACAACAGGCAGTGATGCACATATCGACGTAGATGCCGGAGAGTTTGGCTGTATCGAAAAAATTCTTCAGGAGACAGATTTCCCGGAAGACTTGATCGCTACAACGTCTTATGAAAAATTTTACAGTCTTATAAAACGGAAATAATAACAACTGCTGGACTTTATGAGTTTAGTGTGTTAAAATAGTACTCGGCAGAAACATTGCCCGACGAACAAGATATGGAGGGTAGATATGAGTAGGAAAATTAAGACAGAGGCTGTGGACAATCTGTTTGAAGGGATTCTCAGCCTGAAGAATAAGGAAGAATGTTATATTTTCTTTGAAGACATCTGTACCATTAATGAACTCTTGTCTTTATCCCAGAGATTTGAGGTGGCAAAAATGCTGCGTGAGCAGAAGACGTATCTGGAGATTGCAGAGAAGACCGGAGCATCAACTGCGACAATCAGCCGTGTAAACCGTTCTCTGAATTACGGTAACGACGGGTACGATATGGTATTTGATAGAATTGAAAACAAAGAGTAATCATAAAGACGCTGAAAGCCTCATTGATGGCCTCAGCGTCTTGTTCTTTTATTTATCCGTTCCCTCATTGGAGAAAGAATCAATCAGTTTTTCTATGATTGTCTTTTTGATGTAGACATCAAAGCTCAGCGAGCAGATAAATGCAAACAGCTGAAGATATTCCTGATCCTCCTTCGGTGCATCCTGATAAGTATGGGAAGATTCATCCCAGAGATTTTTAATATCCTCCTGGACCGAAGTGATCCGGCTCTTTTCCAGATGGCAAACCTCTTTGTATACTGCAGACAGGTCGAAATCGTCTGTCTTCTGGAAATACTTCTCAGTCAGAGGCTTCAAGAGCAGTTCAATATCGTGGATCGAGAGCAGATTCTTAAAATAATAGATAAAAATCAGGACAAGAAGGTGCTCTTTTGAATATTTCTTCTTCACCGGAGGCGGAAGGAGATGATTCTTGGCATAATTATTAATCATTGTTTTTGTAAGAATCTTGTCCTGTTCGTACCGTTTTGTGGAACTTAGCTGTGTATCCATAAATGTCGTAACCTGGTCCATATATAAATCAATATTCGGAATTTCACCCGGATGGATATAATCGATTCTGGAAAGGCTCTCTAAAATGCTGTTTAATAAATTATTTGTATCAATCGTCATAACGTCAAAACCCCTCATGTCAAAACTTCATATGTACATTATATAGTTTTAAAAACTAGATGGCAAGTTTTTTGTGAAAAGTAGGATCAGAAGAATCTCCCAATATCTTGAAATATCGAACAGATGTATGGTATACTGATTAAACTACGAACAGAGATGGGAGTACAAAGAAAATGAGTATTTATGATTCATTGAATGATATGCAGAAAGAAGCGGTCTATCAGACTGAAGGACCGGTTCTGATTCTGGCGGGAGCCGGATCAGGAAAGACGAGAGTGCTGACACACCGGATTGCCTATCTGATCGAGGAAAAAGGGGTGAACCCGTGGAATATTCTCGCCATTACATTTACCAATAAAGCCGCAGGAGAAATGCGGGAACGCGTGGATCAGTTGGTAGGATTTGGATCTGAGAGCATCTGGGTCAGCACGTTTCATTCTGCCTGTGTGCGCATTTTGAGACGATTTATTGACCGGCTCGGATACGATACGAATTTTACGATTTACGATACGGATGATCAGAAGTCGCTGATGAAGGAAGTATGCCGTTATCTTCAGATCGATACAAAGATGTACAAAGAGCGGGCACTTTTATCAGCGATTTCTTCCGCAAAGAATGAGATGATCGGCCCTGAAGAGTACCGTCTTGAGGCAGAGGGTGATTTTTCCAGAAAGAAGATTGCCGAAGTCTATGCGGAATATGAAAAGCAGCTCCGTGCCAATAATGCACTGGACTTTGACGATCTGCTCGTGAAAACAGTGCAGCTGTTCCAGACGCAAGCGGATGTATTGGAGTATTATCAGGAGCGATTCCGTTATATTATGGTGGATGAGTATCAGGATACGAACACAGTGCAGTTCCGCCTGATCCAGATTCTGTCATCCAAATATCGGAATCTGTGTGTGGTAGGGGATGACGACCAGTCTATCTACAAGTTCCGGGGAGCTAATATCAAAAACATCCTTAACTTTGAAGAAGAGTTCCCGGATGCAGTAGTAATCAAGCTGGAGCAGAATTACCGTTCCACGTCCACCATCCTGAATGCAGCAAATGCCGTGATCCGTAACAATCATGGTCGGAAGGATAAGACACTTTGGACCGAGAATCCGAAAGGAGAGAAGTTGGTCTGCCGTCAGTTTGACAATGCTTACGATGAAGCGGATTATATTGCGGGAGCCATTCAGAAGAAAGTAAAAGAAGAAGGCGCTGCCTATAATGAATGTGCCGTTTTGTACCGGACCAACGCACAGTCCCGTATGTTTGAAGAACGCTTTGTCTCTACCAACATTCCATATAAGGTGATCGGAGGCGTCAACTTCTATGCAAGACGGGAAATTAAGGATCTGCTTGCATATCTTCGTACCATCGAAAATGGTCGGGATGATCTGGCGGTACGTAGAATTATTAATGTGCCAAAACGGGGAATCGGGTTGACTTCCATCAACCGGGTGCAGGAATACGCTATCCAGAAAGAAATTGGATTTTATGAGGCCCTTCGGGCAGCGGATCTGATCCCGAATATCGGACGAGCCGTTTCACGTCTGGAATCTTTTACTGCACTGATTGAGTATTTCAAAGAGAAAGCAGGACGGATGACACCGCTTGCCCTGTTAAATGATATTATCGAGACACTGGATTATGAAAGTTATCTCGAAGAGATTGATATGGAAGATGCTGAAAGTCGGATCGAAAACGTAGAAGAATTAAAAAGTAAGGTGGCCTCCTACGAGGAATCCTGCGAGCAGACCGGAGAACAGCCGACGCTGTCCGGATTTCTGGAAGAAGTGGCACTGGTGGCTGACATCGATAATCTGGATGAGGAGAGCGATTATGTTGTTCTGATGACTCTCCACAGCGCAAAAGGACTAGAATTCCCGTATGTCTTTCTGGCAGGCATGGAGGATGGGCTTTTTCCAAGCTATATGACCATTACAGCAGATGATCCGATGGAACTGGAAGAGGAGAGACGTCTCTGTTATGTCGGCATTACAAGAGCCATGAAAGAGCTGACGTTGACCTGTGCAAGAAGAAGGATGGTACGGGGCGAGACCCAGTACAACAAATCATCCCGGTTTTTACGAGAGATTCCGGAAGAACTCTTGGCTGGACACCAAGAACTGCACAAGGAAAAACCGCAGATGGAGATTGCAAGAAACCAGACCTATGCCAAGGCAAAAGCAGCTTTCCATTCTCAGGCATTCGGTATTAAAAAGCCAGTACAGCAGTTTAAAGTGGCTTCCGGCGAAGGGCCAGGCTATGATGTGGGAGACCGTGTCCGTCATATGAAGTTCGGTGAAGGACTTGTGACAGCGATTACAGAAGGCGGCAGAGACTACGAAGTAACGGTAGAGTTCGACACGGTTGGAGTGAAAAAAATGTTTGCGGCATTCGCGAGACTCAAGAAGGTTGAGGAAAAGTAAAGAAGACAGAAGTACAAAAAGGTGAGGGTGAATTGTAACCTCAAAATGACAAAATCAGGAAAAGTTCACATAAAAGGATGGCATTCTGTCTATGATAGTGGTATAATTACCAAAAAGAACAAGCGTTGAGATGGCGACATCAGAAAGGAGAGGGAGCATGAGCGGAAAGTTTGAAGAAATTATGGCAGCTTCCAAATTAAGCGAATTATTACAGAAAAAAGATGAAGATAATACGAAAAAGGTGATTGTTTGGATACTGGCTATTATTGGAGCGGTAGCAGCGGTAGCAGCGATTGCTTATGCAGTATACTCATTCTTTACACCAGATTATCTGGAAGACTTTGAAGAAGATTTCGATGACGATTTCGACGACGACTTCTTCGATGATGAAGATGAAGTAGAGTAAAACTTGGGAAAGCAAGAGAAGATAGGGTAGGAAATCAACTTCCTGCCTTATTTTTTTGAGAATCAATACAGGAGAGAGAAGAATCATGAAAAAAGGAACCATATATGAAGGAACTGTCTGCTGCATCAAATTTCCAAACAAAGGAATTGTGAAAGTGGAAGGCGAAGAGCAGGATATCGTCGTGAAGCATGTGATTCCGGGACAAAAAGTAAAAGTGGCAGTTAACAAAGTGAGAAAAGGAAAAGCCGAAGGGAGGCTACTGGAAGTCCTTGAGACATCTGTGGACGAGATTCCATCGCCGTGTCCGTATTTCGGGCAGTGTGGAGGATGCTCCTACCAGAGCCTTCCGTACGAAAAGCAGCTGGAGCTCAAAGAATCCCAGGTATGGGAACTTTTGAAAGACCAGATTCCGCAAGGAGTATTTGAAGGAATCAAGGAAAGTCCGGTGCGGGAAGCGTACCGGAACAAGATGGAATTTACATTCGGTGATGAATATAAGGATGGACCGCTGGCTCTTGGCATGCATAAGAGGGGAAGTTTTCACGATATTGTGACTGTTTCTGAGTGCCGGATCGTGGATGAGGATTTCCGGATGATTCTTGAATGCACCAGAGAGTATTTTGAACAGCAAAAAGTGCCGTTCTATCACCGAATGCGCCATGATGGATATCTCCGACATCTGCTTGTAAGAAAGGCAGTAAAAACTGAAGAGATTCTGGCGGATCTGATTACAACATCCGCCTATACCGGAGAAGAATCCCTGTTGCGTGGATGGAAGGAAGCTCTGCTGGCATTACCGCTCAAAGGAACCTTTGCGGGAATTCTGCATACAAGAAACGCCAGTCTGGCTGACGCAGTGAAAGATGAAGGAACAGAAATTCTGTACGGACAGAACTACTTTTACGAAGAACTTCTGGGACTAAAATTCAAGATTACACCATTTTCCTTCTTTCAGACAAATTCTCTGGGGGCTGAGGTGCTGTATGAGACTGCACGGGAATATATCGGAGACACGAAGGATAAAGTTGTTTTTGACCTGTATAGCGGAACAGGCACCATTGCCCAGATTGCGGCACCGGTAGCAAAAAAAGTAGTCGGAGTCGAGATCATAGAGGAAGCAGTTGAGGCAGCAAGAGAAAACGCGGCATTGAACGAACTGGATAATTGCAGCTTCTGGGCGGGCGATGTACTCAAAGTAGTTGATGAGCTGAAAGAAGTGCCGGATTTGGTTATCCTTGATCCGCCACGTGACGGCGTGCACCCGAAAGCGTTGGAAAAGATCATTGGATTTGGAGCAGAGAGAATCGTCTATATCTCCTGTAAACCGACTAGTCTGGCTAGAGATCTGGAACTGTTGACAGGAAAAGGATATGTACCGGAACGGGTAAGCTGTGTGGATTTATTTCCGGGAACGGTGCATGTGGAAACGGTTGTAATGCTTTCCCACAAAAAACCTGACAGCGTAATCAATGTAAAAGTCGAGTTTGGCGAGGGAGAAGGCAAAGTGCCGCTTGATAATATCGCCAAGAGAGCCGCCGCATATAAGCCGAAAGAGCGTGTTACCTACAAGATGATTAAGGAGTACATAGAAGCAAAATACGGTTTCAAGGTACATACCGCATACATCGCAGAGGTAAAACGGGATTTAGGCTTGCCGATGTACGATGCCCCTAATGCGGTGGAGGAATTGAAACAGCCGAGGAAACATCCAACGCCAGAAAAGGTTGAAGCAATCAAAGATGCTCTGAAGCATTTTGAGGTTATCTAAGGAGAGAAGCGTATCATTAGAAATAGTGGTACGCTTTTTTCACATTTGAGCATCCTGCCGCTTCCTTATATAATGACATCAGGAAAGGACGGTGCTGTATATGAGAGAAAAGAAAACCCACCTGTATCTGGACGGCAAAGAAAGACGCTTATTGTTACATAGCCTTGTGGAGCTGAAAAATCAGCTTATCCGACAGGGCAGATATACCGACCCCGTGGACGAACTCATCTTCCGAGTGATGAACGCCCCCGCAAAGAGAATGAAAATTGAATATATCTAAGGCAGATTACCACGAAGCCGCTTATTCTTATTGATTTTAAGAGTAGGCGGCTTTTTTGCGTTGTTAATCCTTTTGCGTTCTCTGGTACGGTTACATAGCCACCCTGACAAAGTGGCTAAATCTATAAGGAAGGAGGACGCATCTATGTCAAATTGCAAAGTGATTGCTTTAACCAACCAGAAAGGCGGCGTGGGCAAGACCACCACGGCGGTCAATCTGGGCGTAAGTCTGGCACAGCAGGGCAAGAAAGTCCTGCTCATTGATGCTGATGCACAGGCAAATCTAACTATGTCCCTTGGCTACAACAGACCAGACGATTTACCCGTCACGCTCTCCACCATCATGCAGGACATCATTGAGGACAATCCCATAGATGTTCAGAAAAGTATCCTGCACCACGGCGAGGGCGTTGACCTGTTACCGTCCAATATTGAGCTGTCGGGCTTGGAAGTAAGGCTGATTAACGCCATAAGCCGTGAACGTGTGCTGAAAACCTGCGTGAACGAGGTCAAGAAAAACTACGACTATTGTTTAATAGACTGTATGCCGAGCCTTGGTATGCTCACTATTAACGCACTGGCGGCGGCTGACAGCGTGGTTATCCCTACGCAGCCCCACTATCTTTCTGCCAAAGGCTTAGAGCTGTTGCTTCGCTCCGTGTCGAAAGTCAGACGGCAAATCAATCCCCCTTTGCGGATTGACGGTATCCTTATGACGATGGTAATGCCCCGCACGAACATCTCCAAGGAAATCACTGCCACGGTGAGAAGTGCCTACGGACAGAAAATCAAGGTGTTTGATACCCAGATACCCCATTCCATCCGTGCCGTGGAAGCCACCGCAGAGGGGAAAAGCATTTTTGCCTATGACAAAGGCGGCAAGGTAGCCGCAGCTTATGAGCAGTTTGGAAAGGAGGTGGCAGAGCTTGGCGAGAAACAACGCACCAAAAATCGAGCTGACCGCATACGATGAACTGTTTGAAACAGACCAGAGCCGTGAGGAAGCCAACTTAAGCAAGATAAGAGACATTCCCCTTGTGGAGATTGACGAGTTTCCAGACCACCCGTTCAAGGTCTTAATGGACGAGGACATGGAGCAGCTTGTCGATAGTATCAAGCGAAGCGGCGTGATGACGCCTGCTACTGTTCGGCTCAAAGAGGACGGGCGGTATGAGCTTATCAGCGGTCACAGACGGAAAAAGGCTTGCGAGCTTGCAGGGCTTGAAAAGCTCAAATGCGAGGTCAAGGAGCTGACCCGTGACGAAGCGATTATCGTTATGGTGGAAAGCAATCTCCAACGCACTACCATCCTGCCGAGTGAGAAAGCCTTTGCGTATAAGATGCGGCTTGAAGCAATGAAACGACAAGGTGAGCGTACAGATTTAACTTCTGCACCAGTGGTGCAGAAGTTGACGAGCCGAGAAAAGATAGCGGCAAAAACCGATGACAGCCATGAGCAGGTACGCCGCTTTATCCGCCTAACCGAGCTTGTACCCGAAATCCTGCAAATGGTAGATGACCGCCAGATAGCGTTCCGCCCTGCGGTGGAAATCTCCTATCTCACCGAGGGACAGCAGTACACCCTGCTTGAAGCTATGGAATATAACGACGCCACGCCGTCACTTGCACAGGCTATCAAAATGAAAAAGTTTATGCAGGACGGCAAGCTCACGGACGAGGTTATCCAGAGCATCATGCAGGAGGAAAAGCCCAACCAGAAAGAAAAGCCTGCTTTCAAGGACGAGAGGATAACCAAGCTCATACCGAGGTCAGTCCCCAGAGGGAAGGAAGCGGATTTTGTTGTCAAGGCTTTGGAGTTCTACAACCGCCATTTACAGAGAAGCAAGGCTCACGAAAGGTAAGCCACACACCGAGGGCGAGGTCTGCCCTTTGGAGGATAGCCAAATTTTTTTGCCGTTCCCCCTCTCCACACCTCACCCCCTATACTGCCAGTAACTATCCGAAAAAAGAAACACTTTAAGCTGTCCAATGCGGGCAGCTTTTTTCGGTCAGTCAGGCAAATCTAATCTCAATTACAGGAGGTATTTATGAAAATCCCTAAACTATTCAAAAAGGCTGCGGCTCTTGTGATGGCTGCGGTCACAGCGTTGTCGGTACTGCCTGCAACCACGGCGTTTGCCGCAGGCGACATCGGCACAATCAGCTTTACCCACACCTATGACAGCAGCGGGAACGCCATGCGGTACAATTCAAGTGCCAACATCGGCGGCTACACCGCAGGCGGCACGGGCAATTACAAGTACCGTATGTATGTGGACGGCGAGGATGCGTTCTGTATCCAGCCGGGCGTACCCTTGAAAACAGGCAACACTCTGGCGAAAGCGTCCTCGGAAACTTGGAACGCCCTCTCCGCCAACCAGAAAAAAGCTGTCGGGCTTGCCCTGCTCTACGGCTATCAGGGCAACCGAAGCAACCTCACAGGCAGCGATGATGAAAAATGGCTTGCCACCCAGACCCTTGTGTGGGAGTTTGTTACGGGCTGCCGTGAAGCCACAGGCTCGTATAAGCAGACAAGCACAACGGTTTACAGCCTGCACTTCGGCTCGAATTATGCGAACGGCGGGGCAAGGGCGGCTTACGACCAGATTGTTTCGCTGATGAGCGAGCATAACACCATACCGAGTTTCATGTCGGGCGGTAAAAACGATATTACTAAGGAGCTTGCATATAAAGACGGGAAGTACAGCGTCACGCTGACTGATAAAAACGGTGTTCTCTCTGATTATTCCTTTACAAGCTCCGACGCCAATGTGTCCGTATCGAAGGACGACAACAAGCTGACCATCAGCTCCAAAAAGGCGATTAGCGGTCCTGTCCGTATTACGGCGACGAGGAAGAATGTGCCGACAGTCAGCAGCTCCGCAAAGCTCATCGCTTACGGCGACCCGAACTTGCAGGACTTGGTAACAGGCGTAGAGAACGCTGACAGCGTAAAGGCATATATCAACATCGAAACGCCTACAGGCACGATTGCCTTAAAAAAGACTTCCGAGGACGGCGTTGTGGCGGGCATCTCTTTCCACATCAAGGGCGACGGCTTTGATAAGACCGTAAAGACTGATGAAAACGGCAACATTAGTGTGGAGGGCTTATTCCCTGCCACTTATACGATTACCGAGCAGTCCATTGACCGCTATGAGCCGCAGCAGAGCCAGACGGTAACGCTGATTGGCGGCAAGACCACCACGGTTAATTTCAACAATATGCTGAAGCGTGGCAGTCTGGAAGTGATTAAGACTTCCGAGGACAATCTGGTGGAGGGCGTGACTTTCCACCTCTACGGCACTTCGTTAAGCGGTCTGCCCGTGGATGAATACGCCGTAACCGATAAGAACGGACTGGCGAAGTTTGAAAATGTCCTTATTAGCGGCGATACCCCGTATGTGCTTGAGGAAGTGGACACGGCTATCCGCTATGTCGTTCCCGAAAACCAGACCGCCCCGATTGAATGGAAAAAGGTCACAAACCGCAGCTTCCACAATGTGCTGAAGAAATTTAATGTGACGGTCACAAAGACCGATGTGGAAACAGGAAACCCGCAGGGCGATGCTACCCTGTCAGGTGCGGTTTATGGCATCTACAAGGGCGAGGAACTGATTGACACCTACACCACCGATGAAAACGGACAGTTCACGACCAAGTATTATATCTGCGGTGACGATTGGAGCGTCCGTGAAATCAGCCCGTCCGAGGGCTATCTGCTCGATGAAACCATCCACCATGTAGGGGCAGAGCCAGAACTTTATACCATTGAGTACAACTCTGCCGCAAATGATGTGAATGAGCAGGTCATTAAGGGCAATATCGCCATCATCAAGCATACCGACAATGGCGAAACCCAGATTGAAACACCCGAAGAAGGTGCGGTATTTGAAGTGTTCCTCAAATCCGCAGGCAGCTATGGAAATGCAAAGGAAACCGAGCGTGACATTCTCACCTGCGATGAGAACGGCTTCGCCCAGACAAAGGATATGCCGTATGGCGTCTATACCGTAAAGCAGACCTCTGGATGGGAGGGGCGTGAGCTGATGAAGCCGTTTGATGTGTTCATTAACAAGGACGGTCAGACCTACCGCTACCTTATCAACAACAGGGGCTTCGAGAGCTATATCAAAATCGTGAAGAAGGATGCGGAAACAGGCAACACCATCCCATATGCAGGGGCAGGCTTCCAGATTTACGACCCGAATGGCGAACTTGTGACGATGACTTTCACTTATCCCGAAGTGACGACCATTGACACCTTTTACACCACGGCGGACGGCGAGCTTATCACGCCCCAGACCTTGGAATACGGTAAGGGCTACTCCATCGTGGAGGTGCAGGCTCCGTATGGGTATGTGTTAAACTCCGAGCCTGTTTATTTTGATGTGGTGCAGGAGAACTCCGAGGAGGAAAGCGGCATTACGCTCATTGAAGTGGTACGCTCCAATATGGCACAGAAAGGCACGGTTACCGTGGAGAAGTCAGGCGAGGTGTTCTCCACCGTGGCAGGCGACAAGGGCTTGTATCAGCCGATTTTCTCCGTCAGCAGTCTGGAAGGTGCGGTCTATGAGATTACCGCCGCCGAGGATATTGTTACTCTGGACGGTACGCTCCGTGCTTCTAAGGGCGAGGTGGTAGATACCGTTACCACAGGTGCAGACGGCATGGCAAAATCCAAAGAGCTGTATCTTGGCAAATACGAAGTAAAGGAAATCACAGCCCCGTATGGCATGGTGCTGAATGAGGAAACCCACTCCGTCGAGCTTGTGTATGCAGGTCAGGAAGTGGCTGTCACCGAAACCGCCACAGGCTTTGTAAACGAGCGTCAGAAAGTGGAAATCGACCTTGTAAAGAGCCTTGCAACAGACGAGAAATACGGCGTCGGCACAAACGGCGAAATCTTTGATGTGACCTTCGGCTTGTATGCCGCCGAGGAACTCACCGCCGCTGATGGTACGGTCATCCCTGCTGACGGTCTGCTTGAGGTCATTTCCCTTGACGAAAGCGGTCACGGCAAGGCAATCAGTGACCTGCCGATGGGCAGTTACTATGTGCAGGAAATCAGCACAAACGCCGCTTATATTCTGGACGATACGAAATATCCCGTTGTCTTTGAATACGCAGGACAGGATACCGCTACCGTCCACATCACAGCAAATGAGGGCGAAGCCATCAACAATGACATCATCTACGGCTCAGTAAACGGCAAGAAATCCGATGAGAACGGGAACGCCCTTGGCGGTGCGGTCATAGGCATTTTCAAGACAGGAACGACAGAGTTTACAAAGGAAAATGCCATTGCTACGGCAACATCCGCAGAGGACGGCAGCTTCGCTTTTGAGAAAGTACCGTATGGCACATGGATTGTCCGTGAAATCGAAAGCCCGAAAGGTTTCGTACTCTCCGAGGAAGAAATCGCCGTGACTGTCGGCAAGGTGGACGAGGTTGTGGAAATCTCCCTTGTCAACTACCGCATCCGTGGCAACATCGAGCTGACAAAGGTGGATAAGGACTATCCCGATAACAAGCTCACAGGTGCGGAGTTTGAGGTTTACGCCGACACCAACGGCAACGGCGAACTGGACAAGGACGATGAGCTGCTTGGAAAGATGACGGAGCTTGACGGCGGCGTTTACCAGATGAAGGACTTGCTTTACGGAAAATATTTTGTCAAGGAAACGAAAGCCCCAGAGGGCTTCCTTTTGGACGACAATGTTTACCCCGTATCCATTGAGGAAAACGGCAAGACCTATACCGTGGAAAATGAAGCGGGCAAGGGCTTCTTAAACGAAGCACAGAAAGGCTCTCTTAAAATCGTCAAGACTTCCTCTGACGGCAAGGTGGAGGGCTTCTCTTTCCGAGTTATCGGGAACAACGGTTACGACCAGACATTCAAGACTGATAAGAACGGCGAAATCATCATCGAGGGCTTGCGTATCGGGGAATATACCGTGTCCGAGGTAAACGATAAGGCGTCCTCTGGTTATATCCTGCCTGCCGACCAGAAAGCGACGGTCAAGACGGTCGAAACCGTGACGGTCACGATGCACAACGAGTTGCGTGACACCCCGAAAACAGGCGATGACTTCAACCCTGCCCTCTGGGGAGGACTTGCGGCGGCTTGCGTCCTCGGTGCAGGCGTTCTCGGCGTCGCAGCCTTTAAGGGCAGAAAAAAGAAGAAGGAGGACTAAGGGATGGATGCGAAAACCATTATCGCCATTGTGCTTGTCGTGTTTATCGGCGGTGCGGCACTCTGGCTGAATATCCGTAACAGAAAGAATAAGTAACCCATGAAGTCTTAGGAACGGGGGCGGTTTATGTCGGGGAACCCCACGAAGTCATATGGACTTCGTGGGGAAAGGAGGAGCAACGGAATAAACGAGCTTTACCGCTTGCGGCGAAGCGAGTGATATGAAGTTTGCGACGACGTGCCGCCCCATTCCATTTCTGGAGGAAGATATGCGAAACTTAAAAACCATTGAAAAGAAAGTCCGAGCCATTCTGGAAAAGAATGAGGATGCCCGAAATGACGATATGGTGCTGTACCTTGCCCTCTGCAATGTGTGCCTGAAGGATGCGGGGGCGATGCCCCTTGCGGAAATAATGACACAGCATAAATACCTCGGTTTGCCGAGCTTTGAGAGCGTCAGCAGGACACGCCGCAAGTTGCAGGCGAAATACCCAGAACTGGCGGGAAGCCGCCCTGTGCAAAAACTTCGGGCGACAGGCGAAAAGGCGTATCGGAAGTACGCCAGAGAATGAGAGGTGCTTATGGAAAATGAGAAACGCTCCAATCAGGGCTATGAAATTATAGAGAGCTGTACTATCGGGAGTACGGAACTTGTCATCGGTTACAACCCTAAAGCCCCCAACCCTTATGTTTGTTGGTACTGTAAGGGCGGCGACAATTATTACTGGGGCTGCTACTGCAACGAGCTGTCGGCGGCGAGGGAAAGCCTGAGTGAACGGTACAATGAGGAACGAAGTATGCCTTATAACAATCCCCCTGCCCCGAAGCAGAAAAGCGGTGATGACCGTGAGCGATAAAGAGAATAAGAAATATGACTGTATGACCTGCCCTTATCCCCGATATAAGTGCGGTCATGTTATTTTCTGCGATGTGTGTATCCGAAAGATTTTGGATGAGCAGAGAGAGAAAAAGCAAAAAAGACAGGAGGAAAGCTGATGGAGATACGACCTTTACTGCCCGAAGAACAGAAATACACCTATTCCCAGAGTATGCAGCTTGAGGGGCAGACGGGCAACATTGGGCATCTGCGTGGCGATTTTGCCGACTCTGGATATGGCTTTTATACCACTTGGTTTGATACCAGAGAGCAATGGAAAACGGATGAATTTAAGGCAGGACTTGACGAGGTTATCAATGAATTGCGGGAGGACAAAGGGCTTTTGCACAACCGCTATGATATGCGGGCGTTTGCAAGGCGTTATCCCGTGAGTGCTTTTCAGGGGAGCTACTGCGTGGAGTACGGTTTTCGAGCTGATACGGAAAAACACGCTTTCCTGTTTCGATGCAACCCTACAAGGGGCGATTATAACTTCTACTGTTACTGCTATGTGAAGGAATGGCTTGACAGGCATATCGGCAGAGCCGAGCAGGGCATCCGTTTTATCGACCCGCATTATAAAGAGCTGTTCCGCATCCCAGACGGCGGCAAAATCATCGTTACTACCGCATGGAAAGAAAAGATGGAGTATTCCTGCCGCTTCATTGATGAGTATCATACGGAAATCGGCAACAACCTCTACCATATCTGCGAGTTTGCCGAGCGTATGGAGAAAAACGGGGCGACCTATGAGCCAAAGCCGACAGAGCCGCCCCAGAAAGCGGCGAAGCACAAAGATTATGAACGATAAGGAGAGATGTGACAATGGATATTCAGGATATAGCGAAAAGCAGGGAAAAGAAAGCGGTTTTTGACATGGTACTGGAGGAAGCCTGCCGCCAATGGTGCGATTGTATTGACGATGTACCAGAGAGAAAGGACGGCGAGGGCTTTGCCGATTTCTTCTATGAGATTTTCGAGGACAAGGAAAAGGAATATGTCCAACAGGTCAAAGAGATGAACGGCGGCAGGCTGCCCTCTTTACAGCCGAAGCACAAAGACCATGAACGATAAGGAGGATTTTTGATATGGCAGTCAACCAGAAAGCGGTCAAGGTCATCAATAAGGTTTTGGACGCAGGCTTTACCGATGAAAAATCTATCGCCGCTATGACGATGGACGACATTCTCTCCATGCAGGGCATTACGGTGGCGGAGATTGCCCTTATCAACGACCTGCAAAAGAGCATTAAAGCGAACAAGGTCGTTTCTTTTCTGGCGGAGGTGCAGCGTGAAAAGGGAGAATAACATCTGTTTTACCGATAGTCAGGGCAACGCCCTGTTTACCATTCCAGACGGCGGCATGATAAAGCTCGCTTATGGAAATGGCGATGAAAACTATGCAATCTGCCGTTATCAGGATAAAGACCACGCAGAGATTGACGGCGTTTCCTACGCCCTTACGGACTTTGCGGAACGCATGGAACGAAACCAAATCAGTTTTACGCCTGCTTAAAGATATGGGCAGGCACAGGAAAAAGGAGGTGCATCACACATGGCTGCGAAATATCAGCTAATCACGGAGCTGTATCGGCGTACAGGCAAGACGGTCACACGAAACCCGCAGGCGTGGCAAAACTTTTTGTCCTCTGCCTGCCGCAACTATAAGTGCCGCTTTGACGAGCAGCTCCTTATCTTCGCCCAACGCCCCGACGCTATCGCCGTGGCGAAGATGGAAACTTGGAATAAACAGTTTAAGCGTTGGGTAAACAAGGACAGCAGGGGCATTGCCGTCTTTGACACGAAAGGACGCAGGAACACCCTCAAATACTATTTTGATGTATCGGATACCCACGAAGGCTATTACGGCAGCCGCCCCGTCCCGATATGGCAGATGGATGAGCGATACGAGCAGGCAGTTACCGAAAGGCTCTCCGACAGGTTTGGCGAGGTGGAAAGCGGCAGGCTTGCCGAGGTGCTGATGGAAACGGCGAGAAACGCCGTGGAGGATAACCTACAGGACTATACCGCACAGCTTAAAGGCTATGTAAAGGACAGTTTTTTGGAGGAGCTTGACGATTATAATATCGAAGTAATCTACAAAGGGCTTGCCGTAAACAGCGTGGCGTATATGCTGATGAGCCGATGCGGGATAGATACGGGGGAATATTTTGAGCGTGAGGATTTTGCGGATATAACGAATTTTAATACGCCGCAGACCTTGAACGCCATCGGCATTGCCACAAGCGACATTGCGGAGATGGCTCTAAGGGAAATCTCCCTCTCCATCCGAAATGTGCAAATGGCGGAGAAAGCACAAAACCGCACCTTTGCACAGCCGCAGGCAAATCCGTATGATATAGGCAGGACACAACCCGAAAGGAGCGAATACAATGAGCGAAATCACTTACACCAAACAGGGGGATTACCTTATTCCCGACCTCACATTACCGACAGAGCCAGAACTTCCGCTTGGCAGGTACGCTATGATGCACAGGGATTATCTGGAGAAGCACAAACGGGTAACTTACCTCAACCTCTTGGCGACGGGCGGGCTGAACAGCTACCTGCATCAGACGGAGCAGGCGGCGTTACAGAGGTTGGAGTTTCTGGCGAAGCAGCTCGCATCCGAGCAGGGCGTGACGGAGGAGCTGAAGGAGAAAGCTCCGATGCAGTGGTTGGGGCTTATGAACAACATCCGCAGCCAAGCGGAGGAAGTAATCCTCAGCGAACTGATTTACAACTAACCGACAATGAGCTTTCTACGGAAAGCGTTGCCAATGAGGAGGAAGTTGCCGCCAATCTCCCAACCGTAGAAGAACAGATAGAAATGATGACGCAAGCAGAGGACGAAAAATCCTCTGCTTTTGCCGTTTCTCAGGAGGATATTGACTCCGTCCTTACAAGGAGAAGCGGTTTTCAGGACGGAAAATACCGTATCTACCGACAATTTCAGAAGAATGAGGACAGCAAAAGCAATATCGCTTTCCTCAAAAACGAATACGGAACAGGCGGAGGTACGCACGACTATCCAGACGGCACAAGGGGCGGCGAATGGCACGATGGGAAAGGCATCGGTATTGAAAAGCATGGCTCATATACCAATCCAGACCTGCGGCTTAGCTGGTCTAAGGTAGAAAAACGCCTGCGGGAGCTGATTAAGAATGACCGCTATCTGAACGCCAAAGAGAAAGACCATTATGCTGATTTTCTGGAGGGCATCTCTGCCCCGCAGTATGAAATCGACACACAGAGGAAGTTATCACGCCAGAGGTTTATCGAAGCCCACAGGGAGATGCAGCCTGCCGACAAGCGGGATACTCTCTCCCTGCGGCTCTCTGATTTTATCCGTGACTTGGACGGCTATGAGAAAGGCTTGCTTTCCGAGGTTGGGCGTACTGATTTTGCCGATATGACCGCAGAGCAGATGGAAACGGAGCTTGCAGACCCTGCCGCCGTACAGCAGCTTGCAGACTTCCTGAAATCCATACAGGACAAAACAAGCGATGTTTACAGCCGCAGCAATGCGTGGCGTTTTTCGCAGGAGCTTATGGAACTGCACCCTATCCATTACCTTTTTCACGAGGATGATGTGGTGTATATCGGGGCGGATAAATACGAAATCTCCGCTTTTAATGAAAACGCCGTATCCCTGCGAAATGTAGAGTTTCCCCTGTTCGGCAAGGAATACAGCAGGACAGACTTTGAGGAAAGGTTAAGGGAAAATCCTGCCAACGACCACTTAAAGGTCATCGTTACCGAAATCCAGAAAACAGAGATACCACCCGAAAAACGGGCAGATGGCGTCACGCTCTCCATTGGCTTCTCTGAACACCCTGCCTTTTATGACAGGGAGCTTAATGACCGCTACACGGATTTGAGCTTCGCTCTTGGAAACAGGCTTCTTGGCGTTCTGGACGAGAAACAGCATCGGGAACGGGAAAACGAGGATAATCATGTCGGTTGGTATCATAAGACCGATTTTACCATTACGGCGGTCATCGGCGGCGAGGAACACACCTACGAGGGGCGGTTTGATATAGGCGACGGCGAGGGCGATTTGATTGCCCATATCAGGAATTATTATGATTACTGCTTTTCCCCGAACTGCCCTTATATCGCAGAATGGAAACGACAGGGCGAGGACTTCTATCAGGAAAAGATGGAAAGCCTGCGTTTCGGGCGTGATGTGTTCATACCATTTCTTATGCAGCATACCGAGCTGACCCCAGAGGACGAGAAGCTCCTTGCAGAGATTATGTCCTTTGAGAATGAGTGGTTTGTACCTGACGAAAAAGAAGCCGCCGAGCAGGAAGCCGAGCCGCCAGAGGAACGCTTTGAAGTTATTATGACCTCGGACGCTTTTGCCGACCCCGAAGATGCCTTTGCCATCTGGGATAACATCTATGACGAATATTATGCCGATGATTACGGCAAGGTGCTGACTTATCCAACCGAGGTGGAAGCCGAAGCAGGGCTTTTGGCAGTCAGGAAAGCCGTTGCGGAAAAAGAAGCCGAGCGTGAAGCCACAAGGCAGGACAACGCCGACCTTATCGGAAGGAAGCTCACGATTGACAACCGCAGCTACCTTATTGAGAGTATCAGCGAAATCGGCGGCGATGTTTCCCTGCGGGATATTACTTTTCAGAACAATGTCGGCTTCCCGATTAACCGAGTGGAGAAAATCGGCTATATCCGCAGGCTCTTGGAACAGCAGCCAGAATTACCGTCCGAAGAAAAAACAGACGCTCCCTCAGAGCCGATAACCGAAACCGTGGCGGAATACCCTGCCGTGGAAAACGGTCTGCCCTATGATATTGTCATCCAGACGATACGGACTGGCGAGCCAGAAATACAGCCCGAAAAAGGAAAAGCAGACACGCCCGCCCTCTCTGCTGACCGCCGCAACTACCGCATTACCGATGATGCACTTGGCGTTGGCGGTGCAAAAGAAAAATTCAGAGGCAACATGGCTGCGGTCAACCTTCTGCATGAGCTTCAGCTTGAAAACCGCCTTGCCACGCCCGAAGAACAGGAAGCCCTCTCAAAGTATGTCGGTTGGGGCGGTCTGTCAATGGCGTTTGACGAGAACAACGCAGCGTGGGCAAATGAATTTACGGAGCTGTACGCAAGCCTCTCCCCAGAGGAATACCGTGCGGCGAAAGAGTCTACCCTGACGGCGTTCTATACGCCGCCCGTTGTCATTAAGGCGATGTACGAAGCCCTTGACCGTCTGGGCTTTACGCAGGGCAGCATCTTGGAGCCGTCCTGCGGCACAGGCAATTTCTTCGGGCTTCTCCCTGAAGCAATGGCAGGCTCGAAGCTACACGGCGTGGAAATCGACCCATTGACGGGAGGGATTGCAAGGCAGCTCTACCAGAAAGCGAACATCGCCATAGAGGGATTTGAGGACACGAAGCTGCCCGACAACCATTTTGATGTGGTGCTTGGCAATGTGCCGTTTGGCGAGTTTAAGGTGGACGACAGCCGCTACAACGCCCAGAAATTCCTCATTCACGATTACTTTTTCGCAAAGGCTCTGGATAAGGTACGCACGGGCGGCGTTGTGATGTTCGTCACTTCCAAAGGAACGATGGATAAGGCAAGCCCCGAAGTGCGGAAATATATCGCCCAAAGAGCCGAGCTTTTAGGGGCGGTCAGGCTTCCCGACAACACTTTCCGAGCCAACGCAGGCACGGAGGTCACGAGCGATATTCTGATTTTGCAGAAGCGTGACCGAGTGATAGATGTCGAGCCAGACTGGATTTACCTTGACACGGACGAGAACGGCGTCACGATGAACAGCTACTTTGTAGAGCATCCCGAAATGGTGCTTGGACGGATGGTAAACGAAAGTACCCGCTTCGGGAAGTTGGAAGCTGCCTGCAAAGCAGATAAGGACAGACCCCTTTCCGAGCTTCTCCATGAAGCGATGCAGAGGATAGACGGCGAGATACCCGATTATGAAGCCGAGATTGACGAAATCTCCGATGAGCAGGACAACTCCATCCCCGCCGACCCCGATGTGCGGAACTTCTCTTATACCCTTGTGGGCGGTCAGGTTTACTTCCGTGAGAATGACCGCATGACCCCCGCCAAGCTGTCCATGACGGCGGCAAACCGTGTGAAAGGGCTGCTTGAAATCAGGGATTGCGTGAGGAAGCTGATTGATTACCAGACCAACGACTGCCCCGATGAGCTGATACGCACGGAGCAGGAAAACCTAAATCGCCTGTACGATGCCTTTACCGCAAAGTACGGGCTTATCAACAACCGAGGGAATTACCTTGCCTTTGCCGCCGATGAAAGCTACTTCCTTTTATGCTCCCTCGAAGTGCTTGATGATGAGGGGAACTTCAAACGCAAGGCGGATATGTTCTCCAAACGGACGATAAAGCCCCACAGGGCAATCACTTCCGTGGAAACGGCGAGCGAAGCGTTGGCATTATCTATCGGAGAAAAAGCCCGTGTTGACCTTGATTATATGGCACAGCTCACAGGTAAGCCGCAGGAGGAAATCGCAGAGGAATTAAGGGGCGTCATCTTCCGTGTGCCAAATACTGAGCCTGCAAAATATGTGACGGCAGACGAATATCTGTCGGGCGATGTGCGGGAAAAGCTGAAAGTGGCGGAGATAGCGGCGAAGTTCGACCCTGCCCTTACCTTAAATGTGGAAGCTCTAAAGCAGGTCATCCCGAAGGATTTGAGTGCGGCGGAAATCTCCGTCCGTCTGGGTACGACTTGGATACCAGAAACCGATATACAGCGGTTTGTCATGGAGCTTCTAACGCCGTCAAGCCATGCCGCAGGGCGTATCCGAGTGCGATACACCCCGTACAACGGCGACTGGTTTATTGAGAATAAGAGTTCCGATTTTGGAAATGTCAAGGCGGAAAGCACCTACGGTACAAAGAGGGCTTCCGCCTACCGTATTATTGAGGACACCTTAAACCTAAAGGATACCCGTATCTTTGATTATATTTATGAGGACGGCAACAAAAAAGCCGTATTCAACCAGAAAGAAACGATGGCGGCACAGGCGAAACAGGAGGTCATCAAGCAGGCGTTCCAAGATTGGATTTGGAAAGACCCAGAACGGCGAAACCGACTTGTGCGGTACTACAATGACACCTTTAACAGCAAGCGACCCCGTGAGTATGACGGGCGTCATATCACTTTCGGCGGCATTTCCCCAGAGATTACGCTAAGACCGCACCAAGTCAATGCTATCGCCCATATCCTTTATGGCGGCAATACGCTCCTTGCCCACAAGGTAGGGGCAGGCAAGACCTTTGAAATGGTCGCTGCCGCACAGGAGAGCAAGCGGTTAGGCTTGTGCCAGAAATCCATGTTTGTCGTACCCAACCACCTTGTGGGGCAATGGGCTTCCGAGTACCTGCGGCTCTATCCAAGTGCCAATATCCTTGTGACTACCAAGCAGGATTTTGAAATCTCCAACCGAAAAAAGTTCTGCGGCAGGATTGCCACAGGCGATTACGATGCGGTCATTATCGGGCACTCCCAGTTTGAGAAAATCCAGATGAGCGTGGAACGGCAGCGTGAGCAGCTCCAGAAACAGCTTGACGATATAGAGATGGGCATTGACGAGGTGCAGAAATCCCACGGCGAGCAGTTCACGGTCAAGCAGCTTATGAAAACGAGGAAAGGCATCGAAGCCAAGCTCAAAAAACTCAACGATACCAAGCGGAAGGATACGGTCATTGACTTTGAGCAGCTCGGCGTTGACAGGCTTTTCATTGACGAGAGCCATTTTTATAAGAATTTGTATCTTTATACGAAGATGCGGAATGTGGGCGGCATCGCCCAGACCGAAGCACAGAAATCGAGCGACCTCTTTATGAAATGCCGCTATCTGGACGAAATCACGGGCAGCCGTGGCACGATTTTTGCAACGGGTACGCCTATCAGTAACTCAATGGTGGAGATGTACTCCGTCCAGAGGTATTTGCAGTATGACGCCCTTGCGAGGAACGGTTTGCAGCATTTTGACAGCTGGGCGTCCACCTTTGGCGAAACGGTTACGGCTCTGGAATTAGCACCTGAAGGCACGAATTACCGAGCCAAGACGAGGTTTGCCAAGTTCCATAACCTGCCAGAGCTGATGCAGATGTTTCGGGAGGTGGCGGATATTCAGACCGCCGATATGCTGAAACTCCCCGTTCCGAAAGTCAATTACCACAACATCAAGACCAAGCCGAGCGAAATCCAGAGTGAAATGGTAGCTTTCCTTGCGAAGCGGGCAGAGAAAATAAGGGCAAGGCTTGTCGAACCGCAGGTTGACAATATGCTTAAAGTAACCAACGACGGACGGAAACTTGCCCTCGACCAGAGGATGATAGACCCGATGCTGCCAGACGACCCAGACAGCAAGGTCAATGCCTGCATCGAAAATGTGTATCATATCTGGGAGGAACACGCCGACACAAAGGCGGCACAGCTCATTTTCTGCGACCTTTCCACCCCGAAGAATGACGGCACTTTCAATGTCTATGACGATATACGGGAGAAGCTCATTGCCCGTGGCGTTCCCGCCGAACAGGTGCGGTTTATCCACGAAGCGAATACCGACGCACAGAAAAAAGAGCTTTTCGCAAAGGTACGAAGCGGCGAGGTGCGTATCCTCTTAGGCTCTACTCAGAAAATGGGGGCAGGTACAAATGTGCAGGACAGGCTCATTGCCATCCACAACCTCGATTGCCCGTGGCGACCTTCGGATTTGGAACAACGCCAAGGTCGTCTGGAAAGGCAAGGGAATATGTTCCCAGAGGTGGAGGTTTACCGCTATGTGACGGAGCAGACCTTTGACGCATACCTCTATCAGTTGGTGGAGAGCAAGCAGAAATTTATCAGCCAGATAATGACGAGCAAAAGCCCCGTACGTTCCGCCGAGGACGTAGACGAAGTGGCTCTCTCCTTTGCGGAGGTCAAGATGCTTGCCACAGGCGACGAGCGATTTAAGGAAAAAATGGACTTGGATATGCAGGTGGCGAAGCTGAAAGTATTGAAGCAGAGCTATCTGTCCGAGCATTATGACCTTGAGGACAGGATACTGAAATACTTTCCCCAGACCATTAAAGAGTTTGAAGAACGCATCGCAGGATATGAAAGAGACGCCGCCCTTGTCGAGCAGCATAAACCGCAGGGCGAGGAAAAGTTCTGCCCCATGACCATAAAGGGCGTGACCTATAAGGAAAAATCGGATGCAGGCGAAATGCTCCTTGCCGTCTGTAAGGAAAATCCCCTTGCTAATCCCGTGGAAATCGGCAGCTATCGGGGCTTTAAGATGGAGGTTTATTATGATACCTTGAACACGCATTACTGCCTTAATCTTTGCGGAACGGCAAAGCACAAGGTAGAGTTAGGCTCTGACGCTCTGGGAAACCTGACCCGAATAGAGAACGAGCTTGCGAAGTTCCCTGCCAGACTGGAAGCCGCCAAGACCAGAAAGGCGGAAACCTTAGAGCAGCTTGCCAACGCAAAGACCGAAGTATTAAAGCCCTTTGCCTTTGAAGAGGAGCTGAAAGAAAAGATGGAACGGCTCAATGCCCTCAACATCGAGCTTAATCTGGATGAAAAAGATACTTCCGTTATGGATACCGAGCCAGAACAGAGAGAGGAACAGTCCGAAAGAAAATGTGTCAGCCATGAGCGATAATCTGCGTTTGCACATTTGTATTGCTGAAAAGTGGGCAGTATAATAGGTGTAGATTTAGAAAATGTCGGAGGTGATAGCGGTGTCTGATGCGTTCAGATTTGAAACCTTTGTAGATGTCCACAGCAATATCTTCAACGAATATTTAAGCTCTGTCATCGCAAAGCTGAGTAAGGAAAACGAGGAATACCAAGCGTTGCAGGACAAGATTGAGAGCCTATATGGGAAATATCCCGCCATCTTAGGCGTGTGCGACAGCGAGCAGGCGGCGGAGCTGACAAAGGAAGAATGTGCGGCTCTTATCAAAGTAATGGAGCTTAAAAATCAGCTCACGGATATGGAATTGCAGTCTGTTTACCTGCGTGGCTGCTATGACAGCGTAGGTTATCTGAAAAAAGCAGGAATTTTATAACGGACTGACCAAAGAAACGACGGCGTTGGCGTGAAGCTGATGCCGTCGTTTACATAGCCAAGAGGTTTTCTTAACGGAAAATCCCTTGGCTTTTTCTATTTCTGGAGGTGATGATGATTGAATGAGAAGTAACCGACCCTATGTGCAGCTTGACCCAGAGGTCATCGAGCAGGCACGGCAGATGGACTT
Organism: uncultured Sellimonas sp.; assembly: GCA_963559135.1. Taxonomy (GTDB): domain Bacteria; phylum Bacillota; class Clostridia; order Lachnospirales; family Lachnospiraceae; genus Sellimonas. The sequence goes on along the minus strand of CAUWJP010000008.1, from coordinate 25,325 downwards.
GCTTTCCTACCTGCAACGGTACGAGCCGAGTAACCTAAAGCGTGTGGCGGGCAATGTCTGCTGTACGAGGGAACACGACAGCTTAAAGATTTCCAACGGCAAATGGTACTGGTGGTCAAGAGGTATCGGCGGTGTTTCCGCCCTCGATTATCTCATCAAGGTCAGGGAGTACAGTTTTGTGGAAGCTGTCGAAGCTCTCACAGGCATTACGGCGGAGTGGCAACCACCGCCCCCTGCCATAAAGAAAGATAAGCCAAAGGTGCTGCTCCTGCCAGAGAAAAACGGTAATGCAGACCGAGTGACGGATTACCTGTTCGGGCGTGGCATTGACTTTTCGCTCATTCAGGAGTGTATTGCGGAGGGCATTATTTTCGAGAGCAGGAAGTACCACAACGCTGTTTTTGTCGGCAAGGACAAAAGCGGAACGCCAAAGTATGCGGCTCTCAGGAGTACAGTTGGCAGCTCCTTTAAGGGCGATGCATCGGGCAGCGACAAGCGGTATTCGTTCCGACTTCTGGCAAGAGAGCCGACAGACAAGGTGCATCTATTTGAAGCTGCTATTGATTTATTGTCCTATGCCACCTACCTCAAGTGCGAGGGAAAGGATTATCGGGCGGTAAACCTGCTCTCCCTGTCGGGCGTGTATCAGCCCAAAAAGGAACTCTCGGAGAGCAAAATTCCCATTGCCCTATCCACTTACCTGCGTGAAAATCCGCAGATTAAGACCGTTATCCTGCACTTGGATAACGACAAGACAGGCAGGCTCTGTACCGCCGCCCTAAAAGAATTATTGCAGAAAGACTATAAAATCGTTGACGCCCCGCCGCCAGTCGGCAAGGATGTCAACGATTTTTTAATGTCCTATCTGGGGCTTGCAAAGCAAAATCCCCACTGTGAAAGGAGGGATGCCCGTTGATTGTGCAGCAGATTTTATATTAAGAAAGACCGCCAGACCACACCAAATTTAAGAATGAAAGCGAGGATTTTAACCATTGAAACAGTATGAAGTAACGCTCACAGGACACTATGAAAAGACCATTTCCGTCTATGCCGACAGCCCAGAACAGGCGGCGGAGAAGCTCAAAGTCATCCTCTTTGACACCGACCTTATCGACTTTTCTGATGAAGATTTTGTCTGCGGCGAAGCTGATATTGCGGAAGCAGACGGGGATGGTGAAAAGGAAATTGACCCATCCGATGAGGGTGAGGACGAGTGTCTGAAGCACGAGGATTGTTCGGAATGTCCGTACTTCTGCCCGATGTGCGGAGAATGCCGTCTGGAGGACGGGGACTGAGCAATGTCTTACCAAGCACTGAATTTGGTTATCCATCTCCCGATGGACGCCCAAATTCGCTTGTCAGGGGGCTGCCCCTGAAACCCCGAAAAAGAATATCCGCCCAAGCGTGGCGGTCAGGAAAGGAGTCATAAAAAATGAGTGAGTTTTTATTCTTCCTCATCGGCACGATGCTCGGCAGCGTCATCGGCGTTGTCTTTATGTGCTTGCTTCAGATTAACAGGCTCTCCGAGAGAAAGGAGGACTGCGATGCGAAAAAGAAATGTGCAGATACTGTTCCGTCTGAATGACGAGGAAGCCGCCTACCTCTATGAGCTTGTGGCAAAATCTGGGCGGTCTAAGGAGGCGTTGCTACGTTCCATGCTGATGGGTTACCGCCTTTGCGAAAAGCCCGACCCAGAGTTTTACCAGATAATGCGGGAGCTGTCGGCTATCGGCAACCGTATCAACCAGCTTGCGGCGAAAGCCAACGCCCTTGACTTCGTGGACGCTCCCATGCTTCGTGAGGAAGCCAAGCGGTGGCGTGACTTCCGTCTGGAGGTCAGCAAGACCTACCTGCTCCCCAGAAAGCAGACGGGCTGATGGCGGTCTGCGAGATATGGGATGTGAAAGGCAGGCTCGACCACCCAATCGACTATGCCGAAAACCCAGAAAAGACCGCCAACCCGAAATACAGCGAGGGCGAGTTACAGGCGATGGTGGATGTGATGGAGTACGCCACCAACAAGGACAAGACCGAGCAGCGGTTTTTCGTTACGGGCGTCAACTGCGACCCCGCCACGGCGAGGGATGAGATGATGATTGCTAAGCTTCAGTGGAACGATACAAGCGAGATTGTCTGCTACCACGGCTTCCAGAGCTTTAAGCACGGAGAGGTCACGCCAGAGGTTGCCCATGAGGTGGGCGTAAAACTGGCGGAGAAGATGTGGGGCAGCAGGTTTCAGGTCATTGTCGCCACCCACTTAAATACGGAGTGCCTGCACAACCACTTTGTCGTCAATTCTGTTTCTTTCACAGACGGGAAGCACTACCACGACAACAAGAAAAATCTGCGGCTGCTCCGTAAGCGTTCCGATGAGCTATGCAGGGAGTATGCCCTGTCTGTCATCGAACACCCAAGCGGGAAGAAAAAGCCCTACGCTCTCTACCAAGCGGAAAAGGAGGGGCGACCCACACGGGATAATGTGGCACGGCAGGCGGTGGACGAAGCCATCTCCAAATCATTTACCCTCAAGGACTTTGACCGCCAGATGGCGGAAATGGGATACCGAGTGAGCTTCGACCCCAACCGCAAATACTGGACGATTATCGGGAAAGGATGGCAAAGACCGAAGCGGCTCTACAAGCTCGGAGAGGATTACACCAATGAGAGGATTGTGGAGCGTATCAAGGGAAATTCTTATGCGGTCAAATTCCAGAGGTTTTCCAAACTGACCAAGCAGGTCACGGTCTATCGGCTGAAAGGCTCACTAAAAGACGCCAAGAAAATCGGCGGCTTGCGTGGGCTGTATCTCCATTACTGCTATAAGCTCGGTATCCTGCCGAAAAAGAAACAACCCAATTATGCACGGCTTCATTATCTCCTGAAGGACGACCTGATGAAGATGGAAGCCATCACACAGGAAACAAGGCTGCTCTGCCGCTGTCACATCGACACCACGGAGCAGCTTTGTGATTATAAAAGCTCTTTGCAATCCGAAATGGCTGAGCTGACCGAACAGCGTAAGGGGCTTTATTCCCAGAGCCGCAAGGCAGGCGGCGAAGAAAAAGAAGCGGTCAAAGCAAGACTTTCAGAAATCACGGAGCGAATGAAATTTTTGCGGAAGGAGGTCAGGTTGTGCGAGGGCATCGAAGCCCGCAGCGATACCCTCAAAGAGAAACTGAAAGTGATACGGGCAGACGAAAACAGACAGCAAGGAAAGGAGCTGAGGAAAGATGAACACAGGCGGCGAAGCGGCGGAACAAATCGTGCGGATGAGCTTGGAGGGATTTGAAGTCGCTGCCAAAATCACAGGTGCAGGTGCGAAGAATATCGCCATACTCCTGTATTCCATTCTGAAAGAAGAAAAGAAAACCAAAGGCAAGGCGAGGCTGACGAGTATGCTGCGTTCTGGCAAGGAGTTAAAGGTCTTTACCGTCAAGCGTGGCGATTTGCAGAAATTCACGCAGGAGGCAAAAAAGTACGGCGTCCTTTACTGCGTCCTCACAGACCGTAAGAACAAAGACCCCAATGCGGAAGTGGATGTGATTGCCAGAGCCGAGGACGCTTCCAAAATCAGCCGTATTGTAGAACGCTTCCATCTTGCTTCGGTGGATACCGCATCTATCGTGACCGAAGCGGAAAAATCCAAAGACGGGAAATCTGCGGCGAAGGACGGCAAGGATAGTCAGCCAGAGCCAGACATCGGCGTTCAGGAGAAAGCAGAAAAAGACAAGCTGCTTGACGCCCTCATGGGCAAGCCCGTCCAGAAAGAGGAAAACGCCCCAAACCCCTCGGTGGCAAAGACAGAAAAATCCCCTCTGTCCGAGCCTACCTCAGAGCAGCCAAAGAAATCCGCAGAGGGGGCTACTATGACTAAGGCGGAAAAGCCGTCGGTCAAAGAAGAACTGCGGAAAATCAGGGAGAGCCGAAAGGAACAGGAAGCCGATGCTTCCCCTGTCGGCAGGGAGAAATCTTCCGATAAGGCGAAGAAGCCGCCCGCAGGAAAGACGGAGCATGAGCAGCCGCCGAAGCGGAAGAAACCGAAAAAATCGAAAGGAGCAAGATAATGAGTATCTATGATGTATTCAGCGGCGGCAGCCGCCCCTTTAACAAAGAGGAATGGGCTGCCCAGAAACAGGCGCAAAGGCAGGAAGCCTATGAACTGATTGACAACACCTGCGAAAAGATGATGGCAGATGGCGGTGTGTTTCAGCAGTATCTTGATGTGCAGGGGCGGTTTGACCGCTACTCTGTCAATAACGCCATTCTGGTGGCGGCGCAGATGCCCGAAGCGACGCAGCTCAAAGAAAAATCGGCTTGGAAGAATAACCGTGTCTATGTGAATAAGGACGCACGGAAAGTCGTTATCCTTGAGCCGAGTAAGGAATATACCCGTAATGATGGTACAAAGGCTGTCGGCTACAATGCTAAAGAGGTCTACGATGTTTCCGAAACCTCTGCAAAGGACAGGCAGCAGCCGCAGGAAGCAAAGACCATGCGGGATTTGGCGTCGGCAATGATTGACGCAAGCCCCGCCAATTTTCAGCCCGTGGAGGAACTGGAAGTACCCGCTTTCTATGACAGCTCGCAGCAGACTATCTTTGTCAGGACGGGGCTTTCAGAGGAACAGCTTTTCGTGTGTATATCGAAGGAGGTTGCGGCGGCGGTTTTCGATTTCAAATACAATGAGAGCCGTGACGCATCCGATTTCAAATCCTTCTGCGTCGCCTATATGGTAAGTTCCCGTTACGGTGTGGACACCAGAGGATTTAACTTTGGCAAGCTACCCAAAGAGTATGAGGGGATGGATACGCAGGCGTTCAAAGGCGAGCTTGGCTCAATGCGTGATGTTTTGGGCGAAATCCAGAGCGATATGTATAAGAGCATGGAGAAGAACAAGCCGCCGAAGTCGAAGGAACAGGAACGCTAATGGGAGGTGCAGCCGATGAAAGAAGAACGCTACCACATCGCCCTTGATAAGTACGATAAGAATATCGTGCTGAACGCACTCAATACCCTGCGGACGCAGCAGATACAGGAGGAACGCCCCACTGACCCTGTTGACGAGCTGATAAGCACGGTAGCCCACGCCCCGACCAAAAAGGTGCGTGTCGTAAACTGCAAGTGCCATGAGGAACGATGAGAACAGGACGAGCCTAATCCTTGCCGCCTGCGGGATTGTGCCTGTTGTGTGGTTTGCCCTGCTGACCGCCCCATATGTGGACGGCGGCATCGTGGAGATAATCGGAGGTTTATCCGAAGCAATCAATCAGCCGTTTCAGATAACGGTATGTGAGGACAGCGTGAAAACTGTCCTTATTTTTTTGCTTGCCTACGGGATGGGCATCGGCATTTATCTCTCCACACGCAGGAACTACCGCAAACGGGAGGAACACGGCTCGGCAAAATGGGGCAACGCAGGTACGCTTAATAAAAAGTACCGAGATAAAGACCCGACCCAGAATAAGCTCTTAACCCAGAATGTCCGTATCGGACTGGACGGGAGGAAGCACCGCCGCAACTTAAATATCTTAGTCTGCGGCGGCTCTGGTGCGGGCAAGACCCGCTTCTTTTGTAAGCCCAACGCCATGCAGTGCAACACTTCGATGGTCATCTTAGACCCAAAGGGAGAAATCGTGCGGGATGTGGGAGGTTTGCTTGAAAAGAAAGGCTATGAGGTGCGGGTGCTTGATTTAATCAACATGCACAAGAGCCATTGCTACAACCCGTTTGTCTATCTTCGGAGCGACAACGATGTGCAGCGTCTTGTAACGAACTTGTTTAAGGCGACCACGCCGAAAGGAAGTCAGTCGCAAGACCCGTTCTGGGATACGGCGGCGAGTATGCTGCTCCTCTCCCTTGTGTTCTACCTGAAATACGAAGCCCCGCCAGACGAACAGAATTTCCCGATGGTGATGGAGCTGCTTCGTGCAGGCGAGGTTAAGGAGGACGACGACAGCTATGTAAGCCCCCTTGATGAACTGTTTGACCGTCTGGAAATGGAAAACCCAGAGCATATCGCACTCAAGTATTATCGGGATTATCACTCTGGCTCTGCCAAGACGCTAAAGAGCATCCAGATAACCCTTGCCGCAAGGCTTGAAAAATTCAATCTGGAGAGCCTTGCAAGTCTTACCGCCACAGACGAGCTTGATTTGCCGAGCTTAGGCGAAAAGAAAGTGGCTCTGTTTGCCCTAATCCCAGATAACGATACAAGTTTTAATTTTCTTGTGTCGATTCTATACACGCAACTTTTTCAACAGCTTTTTTATCTTGCCGACCACAAGTACGGCGGCAGCCTGCCCGTCCATTGCCATTTCATCATGGACGAATTTGCGAATGTTTCGCTGCCCGATGACTTCGACAAGATTTTGAGCGTTATGCGTTCCAGAGGTGTGTCAGTCAGTATTATTTTGCAGAACTTGGCACAGCTTAAAGCCCTCTTTGAGAAACAGTGGGAAAGCATCGTGGGCAACTGCGATGAATTCCTGTATCTGGGCGGCAATGAGCAGAGTACCCACAAGTATGTGTCGGAGCTTCTGGGAAAGGAAACTATCGACACGAACACTTATGGGAAAAGCTCTGGGCGGAGCGGGAACTATTCTACCAACTATCAGATTTCGGGGCGTGAGCTTTTAACGCCAGACGAGGTGCGTATGCTTGACAACCGCTACGCACTTCTTTTTGTGCGAGGGGAACGCCCCGTGATGGACTTTAAGTACGACATCTTAAAGCATCCCAATGTGAAACTGACAGCAGACGGAGGGCAGCCGCCTTATCTTCACGGCGAGCCGACGCAGGCTGTCGCAACTGTTGTGTTTGACAGCGATATTCCAAAGGACGCAATCAGCGTAAATGCTGTCAGCACTTCCTATGAGCTTCTGTCCGAGGAGGACTTGGAAGAATTATTCAATTTATAAGGAGGATTTATCTATGCGAATTTTCAAGAAAAATGAGAACAAGAAAACCACCAAGCTGCCCATGACTGGCAAGGTAGAGAAAGGCTTCCGCCGCTACTGCGTGGCGGTGCTTGCCCTCACGCTGATGAGCGTGACTTCCGTGACCGCCTTTGCCGCAAGCGACCCCATTCAGGTAGTCAACAACCTCTCCGATTTCATCTTCGGTCTGGTAAGGGCTGTCGGTATGATTATGCTCGGCTTCGGTATCGTGCAGGTGGGCTTGTCGCTGAAATCCCACGACCCTTCCCAGAGGGCGAATGGATTTCTGACGCTTGCCGGCGGCGTTGTGATTACCTTTGCGAAGGAGATTTTGACGCTTATCACGGGCTGATTGCAAGGAACAGAAAGAGCAACCCAAAGACACAAGACAGGGCTTACGGGGCAGATCCGCTTTGCGGCTTGCCCCGCAAGCTGATTATAACAAGGAGGTGGTCGAATGTCTGATAACTGGGTAGTGCAGAATTTAGAGAACGCCTTGAACACTTGGAACGAGAAGTTAGCCGAGATATGGCAGCTCATTACCCAATCCCCAGAAACCTTTAAGGGCGGGGCGATATGGAATGTCATCGTGGATATACACGGTGCGGTGCAGGCTATCGGGCTTGCCCTGCTCGTCCTGTTCTTTGTGGTGGGCGTGATGCGTACCTGCGGCAACTTTGCCGAGGTCAAGCGTCCTGAGCAGGCGTTGAAGCTGTTTATCCGTTTCGCCCTTGCCAAAGGTGCAGTGACTTACGGTTTGGAGCTGATGATGGCTCTTTTCAAGATTGTGCAGGGTATCATATCCACGATTATGAACGCCGCAGGCTTCGGTGCGGCACAGCAGACGGTACTGCCGCAGGAAATCGTCACGGCGGTTGAGGACTGCGGATTTTTTGAGAGCATCCCCCTATGGGCGGTCACGCTTATCGGCGGTCTGTTCATTACGGTACTCTCATTCATTATGATTATGTCGGTGTACGGCAGGTTTTTCAAGCTCTACCTTTATACCGCCATCGCCCCTGTCCCCCTCGCCGCCTTTGCGGGAGAGCCGAGCCAGAGTGTCGGAAAGAGCTTTATCAAAAGCTATTCCGCCGTCTGCCTTGAAGGGGCAATTATCGTGCTTGCGTGTATCATCTTCTCCGTGTTTGCGGCTTCCCCGCCTGTCGTCAATCCCGATGCGGCGGCGGTCACGATGGTATGGAGCTATATCGGGGAACTTGTTTTTAATATGCTCGTCCTTGTCGGTGCGGTCAAGATGGCAGACCGTGTGGTACGGGAAATGATGGGCTTGTAATCATCAATCAGGAAAGGAAAATCAAAATGCAAAAAGAGCCAGAGTATTACCAGATTTATCATATCCATTTGTTGAACGGAGAAGTCATTGAGGCTTCCGAAGCCTATGACCTGCCTGCGGAAAAGGGATTAGTCGGAAAATTTGAAAAGGCTGACGATAACGAAATCTTTGAAATCGGGGACGCCATTTCAGGATTTGCGTATATCCCCAAACGCAGCATTCTCTTTATAGCGACAGGCGATGTAAAGGAAGGATGGTGTCCGTTTGGAAGTCAAGATAAATAAGGAAATCCGTAACTATACGGAGAGTATGTTTTTTGGGCTGTCAATGCGGCAGTTCATTTTTCCTGTCCTTGCCTGCGGCGTGGCGGTGGGCTTGTAATTGTAAATTTTCTGCGGAGCTGTTGACTATGTTGCATGGAATGGGTATAATATGGGTAGAATATTACTACCGATACAATTCAAGGAGGTGTCATTATGAATATTCGTCCATCCGCAGCAATCCGCCAGAATTACAATGAGATTGCCGATATGTGCAGAAAGACCGCAGAGCCGATTTTCCTTACCAAGAATGGCGAGGGGGATTTGGTTGTCATGGATATTGAAACCTATAACAGACGGGAAAAGATGTTAAAACTCCGTGAGGAGCTGCTTGCCGTTGAGGAAGATAGGATGCGCGGGAACAAAGGTTACTCTGTTGATGAAGTTGCTGCGATGATGCGTAGCGCAATCAAGGAGGCAGCAGGTCATGGAACAGCAGAATAAATACCGTGTGATTGTATCGGAACGTGCAACACAGATGCTCGTTTCCCATGCCGCATTTCTGGCACAGGTCAGCCCAGAGGCGGCGGAACGGTTGACAGCCGAGTTTGAAAAGACCGCAAATTCATTGGAGCTGATGCCACAGAGATGCTCGTGGCTTACAGGGGAATATATTCCCCGAAACGCCTACCGTTTTATCCTGTTTGAAAAACGCTATATGATAATCTTCCAGATAGTAGACGATATAGTCTACGCCGATTATGTGGTGGATTGCAGGCAGGATTACAGTTGGCTTATCAGGTAACAAGAAAATAAACCGAGCAAAATCGTCACTTGATAACAGGTGGCGGTTTTTTTATGTCCAAAAGGAGGTGCTATCTATTTGGAAGTCAAAATAAATAAGGAAATCCGCAACTATACGGAGAGTATGTTTTTCGGGCTGTCGATGCGGCAGTTCATTTTTTCTGTCCTTGCCTGCGGCGTGGCGGTGGGCTTGTATTTCCTGCTCCGCCCGAAGTTCGGCACGGAAACCCTCAGTTGGATGTGTATTCTGGGGGCTTCCCCCTTTGCCATGATGGGCTTTGTGAAATACAACGGAATGACCGCCGAGCAGTTTGTCTGGGCGTGGATAAAATCGGAGTTTCTGATGCCGAAGAAGATTTTATTTTTGCCAGACAACCTCTATTATGAAGCGTTGAAGCCGAATATCGAAGCAAGGGAGAAGGGCTTGCCCGCCCCGATAAAGAAGCAGAAACGGCAGGCGGGAAAGTCAGAGAAACAGAAAATGAAGAAAGCTAAGAAATCAAAAAAGCGTAAGGAGGTAAGCCATGATAAAGACGCTTAGAAACCTGTTTAAGCAGGACAAGGAGAAATTTGCCGTTCCGAAATCAGTGCAGGCGGTCATCCCCATGAAAACCATCTGGGAGGACGGCATTTTCCTTGTCGGGAAGAACAAATACGCCAAGACCTTCAAGTTTGAGGACATCAATTACGCCGTGGCGAGCCGTGAGGACAAGGAAGCGATGTTTTTAGAGTATTCAGAGCTTTTGAACGCCCTCGACAGCGGTGCGACCACAAAAATCACGATTAACAACCGCCGCTTAAATAAAGCGGATTTTGAGCAGACCATCCTAATCCCGATGGCGGAGGACGGTCTGGATAAGTACCGTAAGGAATACAACAAGATGCTGCTTGATAAGGCGACAGGGGCTAATTCCATCGTGCAGGATAAATATGTGACCGTATCGGTGTGCAAAAAGAATATCGAGGAAGCACGGAATTATTTTGCCCGTGTTGGTGCTGACCTTATCGCCCATTTTAACCGTCTTGGCTCAAAGTGCAGTGAGCTTGACGCAGCTGACAAGCTCCGCATCTTCCACGACTTCTACCGCACGGGCGAGGAAACCGCCTTTGCCTTTGATATGGTGCAGTCCATGAAAAAAGGTCACGATTTTAAGGACTATATCTGCCCCGACACCTTTGAGTTTGAAAAAGACTATTTCCGTATGGGCGACAGGTACGGGCGTGTGATTTTCCTGCGGGAATATGCCGCCTATATCAAGGACAGCATGGTGGCGGAGCTTTGCGAGCTGAACAGAAACATGATGCTCTCCGTGGATGTCGTTCCCGTTCCCACGGACGAAGCGGTGCGGGAGGTGGAAAACCGTCTGCTCGGCGTGGAAACAAATATAACGAACTGGCAGAGGAAGCAGAACCAGAACAACAACTTTTCCGCCGTCATCCCCTACGACTTGGAGCAGCAGCGTCGGGAAAGCAAGGAGTTTCTGGACGATTTGACGACCCGTGACCAGAGGATGATGTTTGCGGTGCTGACGATGGTGCATACCGCCGATACCAAAGAGCAGCTTGACAACGACACGGAAGCCCTCTTGACGACGGCAAGAAAGCATTTGTGCCAGTTTGCGGTGCTGAAATATCAGCAGATGGACGGATTAAATACAGCCCTGCCCTTTGGCGTGAGGAAGATTGACGCATTAAGGACGCTGACAACGGAGAGCCTTGCAGTGTTTATCCCGTTTAGAGTGCAGGAAATCTACCATAAGGACGGCGTGTACTACGGGCAGAATGTAATCTCCAAAAACATGATTATCGCTAACCGCCGCCACCTATTGAACGGCAATTCTTTTATCCTCGGCGTGTCTGGTGCGGGTAAATCCTTTACGGCAAAGGAGGAAATGACGAACATCATTCTGACCGACCCCAACGCCGATGTTATTATTATAGACCCTGAGCGAGAATATTCCCCGCTTGTGAAAGCCATGCAGGGCGAGGTCATCCACATCTCGGCAACGAGCGATAACCACATCAACGCTATGGATATGAACTCCGATTACGGCGACGGTGCAAACCCCGTCATCCTGAAATCGGAGTTTATTTTGTCTTTGTGCGAGCAGCTCATCGGCGGGGCAAGTCTGGGGGCAAAGCAGAAATCTATCATTGACCGATGCACGGCGAGCGTCTACCGCTACTATCAGCAGGGCAACTATATGGGAACGCCGCCCACCTTGCAGGACTTCCGTGAGGAGCTGTTAAAGCAGAACGAGCCAGAAGCACAGGAAATCGCCCTTGCCATCGAGCTTTTCACGGACGGCTCCCTCAACACCTTTGCCAAGCATACCAATGTGGATACCCACAGCCGCCTTATCTGCTATGACATTCTGGATTTAGGCAAGCAGCTACAGCCTATCGGTATGCTTGTGGTGCTTGACAGCATCCTAAACCGCATCACCCAGAACAGGGCGAAAGGCAGGAACACCTTTATTTTCATTGACGAGATTTACCTGCTCTTTCAGCATGAATACTCGGCAAACTTCCTCTTTACCCTCTGGAAGCGAGTGCGTAAGTACGGGGCGTACTGTACGGGCATTACGCAGAACGTGGACGACCTGTTGCAGAGCCATACGGCGAGGACGATGCTTGCCAACAGCGAGTTTATCATTATGCTCAATCAGGCGTCCACAGACCGTATCGAGCTTGCAAAGCTCCTTAATATCTCTGATTTGCAGATGAGCTATATCACCAATGTCGGTGCAGGTCAGGGGCTTTTGAAAGTGGGCAGCTCCCTCGTGCCGTTCGTTAATAAGTTCCCACGCAATACGGAGCTGTATAAGCTGATGACAACCAAATTTGGGGAGTGTTAAGAATGGAGGGATTTTTATGTCAGAGATAAGGTTTCGCAATGCAGCCCACCGTGATTTCTTTCTGGAAAATATGATGAAATGCAGGGTAAACGACTGTTATCACAGGGCGTTTTTCTATGTGATGGGGATTGCGGAGGAAACAAGGAACAACATCAATGCCATGTTTGATTTTAAGACAGACTGCATTGAGCCAGAGGGGATGCACGGCGGATGGCAGACAAGCGGCACGGTCAAGGTCTGCCACCTTGCCTTTAACCTCTGGAACGGTTATGCCGAGGAGGGGCGTGAGAGGTATTTCACCCCAGAAGAATTGTTCTGCTGCGAGTTTGCCCCGTACTTTATGGAGGGCATCAAGGTGAGGTATCCCGAGTATTGCAGGGATTTACCGTCGCCCAAGAAGCAGACCGAGCATACACGGTAAACCGTAATCTCAAAAAATGAAATACCCTGCGGGCATACCGTTATGCCCAGAAAACAGGGCAAATGAAAGAAAGGAAAACAAGCCTATGAATTTGAAAAAATATCAATCTGTTATCTGTATCGTTGCCGCCGTTACCCTTTTAGGGGCGGCGGCTTTCTGCGGCTATCACATCTACGCCCACTATGCACAGGTGGACGAGCAGGAGGAAGTGTTTGACAGTCTTGCGGAGGTGGTGGAGAACACTCCTGCGGAGGAAGAAACACCAGAAGATACGCCCGTCAGCGAGGGCGAGGATGTGCTTGCCAAATATCAGGAATTGTACTTGCAGAACGAGGACATGGTTGGCTGGATTGCCATTGACGGGACAGCTATCAACTATCCCGTTATGCAGAGCAAGAACAACCCCAACTTCTATCTGAAGCACAGCTTTGAAAAGGAATACAGCGATTTGGGCGTGCCGTATATCCAAGAAAACTGCGACATCCTCACAAGCGACAACCTGATTATCTACGGTCATCACATCAAGGGGCAAAAGATGTTCGGGGCATTGGAGAATTATAAGGACAAGAGCTTCTATGAGGAACACAAGACCATCCAGTTTGACACGTTGACCGAGCAGGGCGAGTATGAAATCATCGCCGTCTTTAAGACCGTGGCGTATAGTGCGGAGGGCTACCGCTATTATGACTTTGTGGATGCGGAGAATGAGGAGGAATTTAACGCCTATATCGCCAAGTGTAAGGAGCTTGCCCTGTATGATACGGGTGTGACCGCCGAGTACGGCGATAAGCTCATTACCCTCTCCACCTGCGAATACTCCGCCCAGAACGGCAGGCTTGTGGTTGTGGCGAAAAAAATCGTGTAACAAACGCAGGAATTTACGGAAGGGAGGTTTGCTATGGCTGATATTAAGACAAGGGATGCGATAAAAGGCACGATAAAGACCATAGACAAAGCCGCCATTGCTTCGGAGCGTATGAAATCTGCCTATGCCAAGACAAAGGAAAAAGCGGAACAGGGCTGTTATGCTGACGAAGGCTCCGCCACCGAGTATGCGGCGGATAAGCTCTCTTACGGTGCAGACCGTATCAAAGACGAGGGCATCCACCAATTCAATAAGCAGGGGCAGAAATCCGTCCAGACCACGAAGGAGAACATCGTTAGGGCAAAGGACAGGGTATCGGATTTTAAGCAGAAACGGGCGGTCAAAGCCGCCGAGAAGAAAAAAGCACAGGTGATGGCAGAACAGGACGGCTCGCTGATCCGAAACGGGACAGCGGGCCGTTCCCCTGCTTCGGACGATTCTCCTGCCATGAAGCCCGAAGTTCCTAAGAATACAGAAAATCCGCTGATAAAGACAAGGCGGCAGGGAAAAAAGACAATTAAGACAACCGCCAGAAATGCGGAGAAAACGGTCAAATCCACAGCGAAAGGCACAATCAAGACCGCAGAAAACGGCGTGAAAACCGCACAGGCGACCTCTAAAACGGCGATTAAGACCACGGAGCAGACCGCTAAAGCGACGCAGGCGGCGGCAAAGGCATCTGCCAAAGCCGCCCAGAAAGCGGCACAGACGGCGAAAGCCACCGCAAAGGCGACAGCCGAAGCAACGAAAACGGCGGTCAGAGCCACCATATCGGCGGTTAAGGCGATTATCGCAGGCACAAAGGCGTTGATTTCCGCCTTAATCGCAGGCGGTTGGATTGCCGTCGTGATTATCCTGATTGTCGTCCTGCTTGGGTGTGCCGTGTCTTTATTTGGCGGCGGCAGCGAAAGCACTTCCTATACCCCTGTCAGTGCGGAGGTGGAAGCCTATGAGCCGTTGATACAAAAATATGCCAAGCAGTACGGCATTCCCGAATATGTGGAGCTTATCAAAGCTGTGATGATGCAGGAAAGCGGTGGGCGTGGGCTTGACCCTATGCAGGCGGCAGAGGGCAGTTTTAATACAAGGTATCCCCATGAGCCGAATGGTATCCAAGACCCAGAGTATTCTATCCAGTGCGGCGTACAGGAGCTAAAGGCAGCTCTTATCTCCGCAGAGGCGGAAAACCCGATTGACATGGAACGTATCAAGCTCGCTTTGCAGGGCTATAACTTCGGCAATGGCTATATCTCATGGGCAAAGAGCAACTATGGCGGGTATTCCTATGCCAATGCGGTAGAGTTTTCTACCATGCAGGCACAGCGGTTAGGTTGGGAAAAGTACGGCGACACGCAGTACCCCGCCCATGTGCTTCGGTATTACCCATATGGGCGGGCGTTCACAAGCGGCGGCAATCAGGCAATCGTGGAGGTTGCTCTGACGCAGCTTGGCAACAAGGGAGGACAGCCCTATTGGAGTTGGTATGGTTTTGACGGGCGTGTAGAATGGTGTGCCTGCTTCGTTTCATGGTGTGCCGACCAATGCGGTTATCTGGAAAGCGGCATCGTGCCGAAATTCTCCCTTTGTTCGGACGGTGTGAATTGGTTTAACAGCAACGGGCAATGGCAGGGAAAGGATTATGAGCCGAAAGCAGGCGACATTATCTTTTTCGACTGGAGCAAGGACGGGCAGGACGGCGATGCCGACCATGTGGGCATCGTGGAGAAATGCGAGAACGGCGTTGTCTATACCGTGGAGGGCAACTCTGGCGATGCCTGCCGACAGAACAACTACCCCGTCGGGTACTATGAAATCCTCGGTTACGGTTGTCCGAGCTATTAGGAAAAGGGCGAAAGAAAAACCAGAGGTTTTATTCCTCTGGCTCTTTTGCCTTACATAGCCCGTTCACGGTTGCTTCGATGACGGACAGCTCCCTGTCGTCCAGACGGTCAAGCTGAGCGTCTAAGCGTCTGCGGATAGAACTCTTTTTGACTTCTTTCTCTGGGAATATGTACTCGTCCACCGATACCCCGAACATCGTAATAAGCTGAATGAACAGCTCGATACTCGGATACTGCCCCTCGTTCTCAACCGCTTGCAGATGTCTTGGGTCATAATCCACGATACGGGCAAGCTGCTCCCGTGTCATACCTGTTTTTTCACGGGCTTTCTTGATTGCCTGTCCTATCGGCGTGAAATCAAAGTCAAAATCGTTATTTCTTTTATCCATAAGCTCACCACCTGTTCTCTGAAAATCTTGCCCTTATATTTTACAGAGATGTGGTTTCTGATAGAACGATGTGAAATCTCTGACAACAAGAGATTTAATAGCCTATCAGCAGAGATGAAAGAGCTATAAACTTTATAAAAGTGACTATTTCTTGACAGCGAACGCTCTCTATGATAGAATAACAACCGACAATCTGTCGGTCTTGATGTGTTTGGGAGCGTGTAGAAAATGCGAATTGTAAAAGAGGCGGAAGAACGCAAAAATGAGATATTGGATGTTGCAGGGAGATTGTTTGGAGAACAAGGCTATGATGCCACAAGCACCAATGACATTCTGAAAGAAATCGGCATTGCAAGAGGTACGCTTTACTATCATTTCAAATCCAAAGAAGAAATTTTGGATGCAATGATTGACCGTATGACAGAGCAAATACTTGAAAAAGCAAAATCAATTGTGAAACAAACGGAGATACCCGTGTTACAGCGTTTTACGATGATGATGCTTGCTCTTAATATAAGTGACGGCAGCTTTGGTCATGAGATATTGGAACAGGTACATAAACCGCAAAATGCCCTTATGCACCAGAAAATACAAGAAAAATTATTGTTCGAAGTCACACCGCTTATTGCGACATTGATTACGGAGGGAATTTCGCAGGGGATATGCCAGACGGATTATCCAGAAGAAGTTGCTGAAATGACTTTTTTATATTCCTATACAGCATTTGATGACCTCATGGAATATAGCGAGGAAGAAAAGAAAAAGAAGATGACAGCATTTATTTATAATTTGGAGCGGCTTCTAAATATGGAGCAAGGAAGTATGGAGGAAATTATCCGTCCGTTATTTGGACAGAAATGATGTTTTCCGATAATTATGGAGTTTGATTAAATTATAGGAAGGAAAGATAAGGGAACAGATTTGTTCCTTTACTTTTCAATCCGTTACCGACAGGCAGACGGTCTATAAATAAACTGTATTTTTAGAGAAGAAGACCAAAGTCATAGCAAAAGGGGAAATGCCACGCAAAGTAGCAGAAAAAACTGAAATGTAAACCCTGCTTGCTTGTAATGCAAAATACGCTTTCCTATACTGGGCATATCAAAATAAGGAGGTCACGAACATGACATTTGCAGAGAAATTAAAATCCATCCGCAAGCAGGCAGGAATGTCGCAGGAACAGTTGGCAGAGAAGCTCAGCGTGTCCAGACAGGCGGTTACGAAGTGGGAAACGGATGCGGGTATTCCTGACATTGAAAATATCATGGCAATCTCCGCCCTGTTTGACATTTCCATTGACGAGCTGCTCTCTAATGAAAGAGGGGCGAAAAAACCGACGGATTATCTTTATGAGAGTATCACGGAGTACGATATTGACGAGCCGAAACGCTATGATATGAAGTTTGGCGGAGCAAAGCAATTCCAGTTGTCAGGCTACGAAGGCGAGAAAATCCGTGTCCGTCTGGCATCCAATACCTTCTCCACGCTCCAGAATGATTTCAAGGTCAAGATTGACGACATCCGAAAAAGGATTGATGTGGATGTAAACCGAAAAAATGGCGTATCCGAAACGACGGCAAAGGAAGCGGTCAGTATCTTCGTCCAAATCCCATCACCCTATGTCGGGAAAATCGAATGTGCGGTCAATGCGGAGACGGTGGAAATCCGTTCTCTGGAATGCGACAGCATAGAGCTTGATGTAAAGACGCCGTATATCGCTTTGGCGGATGTTTCTGGTACAGTAGAGGTAAACTGCAATCTGGATATGGAGATTGTATGCCGTTCTTTGAATGGGGAGATTGCAATCAACCAAGTATCGGCAACCTCAAAAATCCATGTTCCAGAGGACACTGTTTTTACTGCCGTTACAAAAGGGATTGGAACAAGTATCTCTTATGAGAAAGACGGACGGCAGACGGAACGCTTCGACACGCCCGATGCGGAGAATATCATTGAACTGAACGGTATCAAGAGCGAGCTTGTCATTAGCACGGACAGGGAAAGGAGCTAATGGAATGAAAACAAATTATCTGAAGAAATATATCATCAGCTCCTATATTCTGGTCTGGATGCTTATTATTTTTGTAGCAGGCTCGGCAAGCCTTGTCTTTCATGCGCCGCCTGTCATCATGTGGGTTGTCCGAAACCTTATCGCATGGTCGCCGACCTATCTGCTTTTGATTGGATGGAGGTATTTCAGACCATATGAAACAAGGACGGCTTTTGTGAAGCGGTGCTTTTCTGGGAAAGTAAAGCTGCTTCCGTTGCTGCTCTCCTTTGCCTTTACTTTTGGCATCAGCGTGTTGTCGTTGTTTCTCTATTCCATTATGACGGGAAAGCCAATGCTGTCCTACATCAATCTGGGAACGACAGCATTGCCGCTTAGTATCTTCCTCTCCCTGACTTCGGGACCGACAGGGGAGGAATTAGGATGGCGTGGCTTTATGCGGGAGGAATTTCATAAAAAGTATGGCTTTTTGAAATCCTCTGTCTGCCAGGGCTTGGTATGGTGCTTCTGGCATACTTTGCTTTGGGTGGTGGACTCGGAGTTTACTGACTGGAGGGCAATTCCCTATGTCATTTCCAATATCGTTGTGATTACATCCATTACGGTCCTGATGAACATTTTTCTGGAACGGCATAATAACCTGCTCTATTCGGTATTGCTGCACTTTGGCTTTAATATCGTTTATGTGTTTTTGGATGCGGATATAGGGTTCTTTGTGATTTTGACCGTTCTGTATCTGGTAATCACGCCGATTGCCGTGCTTGTAAGGAATAAGACTGCTGAAAAGCCTTTGGAAAAGAATAATAGCGAAGAAAGGAAAAGTAAAGAATGAGCAATTTAGAGAAAATCCAAAAAGGCATGAGGGTGTTGCAGATACTCTCAAAAATTATTCTGATATTTGCCATTGTAGGAGTGGTTTTAGCGTCCATCGGGGCAACTCTTGTGGCATCAGATGTGTTAAATATGGAAAACCAGTTTCTCAATTTCCTGTCGGTTACGGCTGAAATGAGCAAAGGGCAGCTTGTAGGGATTTTAGCTGCTGCGGCAATCTCTTTGCTGTCTGGCGGCATCCTCACGGCATTTGCCTATCGCTATTTTACAGCGGAGTTGAAAGAGGGTACGCCGTTTACAAACGCAGGTGCAGATAGGATAAAGCAGCTTGGAATTATAGAGATTGCAATATCTATTATATCTATGTCAGTGATAGACGGCATCTACGAAAATATCGGTCTGGCAGAATGGAACAGGTTTGATGATGCAGGCAGTATTACGCTTGGCATCTGCCTGATTTTACTTTCTATGGTTGTCCGTTATGGTGCGGAACTGGAGCAGAAAAATAAAAGGAAATAGAATGAGGATTTTTATGGTGAGTAGTGAATGGATACGCTGCCCTGTCTGCGGAAATAAAACAAGATTACAGATACGGGAAGATACAGAATTAAAAAACTTTCCTCTCTACTGCCCGAAGTGCAGACAGGAAAGTTTGATTGACGCAAAGGATTTACAGGTAACAGTTATTAAAGGATTTGGAGCAAAAAGCACATAACTGAATAACAAAGTGACAAATCGGGATATGCTGGAGGTGGATATTGATGTTTTGGGATAGAGCAGCACGAGTATATGATCTTTTTGAAAATATATATAATGGTAAAGTCAACAAAAAACTCTGTATTGAAGTGGCAAAGCTGATGTCACAGAATGATTATGTACTTGAATGTGCTTGTGGGACAGGTATGCTCAGTAAACATATAGCCAAAAAGTGTCAGACGTTAATTGCAACAGATTTTTCGGCGGAAATGTTAAAACAGGCGAGGAAGAAGTGCAAGGAATCAACGAATATAGAGTATGCCCAGAACGATATAATGCAATTAAACTATGAAAGCAATACATTTGATAAAGTTGTGGCGGGAAATGTAATTCATTTAGTGGATGAACCCTACAGGGCATTAAAGGAATTGGAGAGAGTATGTAGGTTCGGCGGACAGATCATCATTCCAACCTATGTAAATAAAGAAAATAATGGCAAACCGAGTATATTTGTGAAAGCAGTAGAAAAAGCGGGAGCAGGATTTAAACGTCAGTTTACATACAAAACATATCAGCAGTTTTTTGAAAAAGCAGGATATAAAGATGTGAAATATTCTATTGTTGAGGGTAAAATGCCTTGCGCTATTGCAGTTATTACCAAGAAATAACCATGATAAAACTTCCGCTTGCCGGGGAGTTGAGAGAGCGAAAAATCGGGGTTTGTAAGAGAGGTATTGTTATGAAAGTATATCATGTGGTTACGGATAGACCTAGCAATTCTTAAAGAGATAAATGCAAATATATAGGCCGCAAAATTTCAGTTTGTGGATTGGAGGAATAAAATGAAAAAGTATTTTCTACCGCTTGGTGTATTGGGAATATTTATGACTGTTGCAGTAACATTATGGCTGACACAGGACAATATATTTTACCTTTTTAATTTTAGCTATATTGGAATATCAATTTTTTTCGGGATATTTCTTTATATCAAAAAATACAAATATGCCCGCAGAGTTGCACAGCTTTTAGTCGGACTTTATATGTTGGTGTATTTGGGCTTTATTTGCGGTGAAAATATGCAGATTGAGGGATTTTGGTATTATCTTTTTACAGGGGTATTTGAAGCCGCAACAATTCATTATGCGGTGGCAAAAATTTTTGGACCATTGCTTTTTGGCAGAGGTTGGTGTGGGTATGCCTGCTGGACGGCAATGGTGCTTGATTTTCTTCCGTATAAAGTTTCCAAAACACCACGGGAAAAGATTGGGTGGATAAGGTATATAACATTTGCAATTTCTCTTATATTTGTTTCGGCACTATTTCTTGCTCATATCGGTAACATTGAGAGGATTATGTTTTGGGCGTTTATCATTGGAAATGCCATATACTATGTAGTTGGGATAATATTGGCTTTTGTCTTTAAGGATAATCGTGCATTTTGCAAATACATATGTCCTATCACTATATTCTTAAAACCTATGAGTTATTTTTCGCTGCTCCGAATTAAATGTGATAAAAGCAAATGTGTTTCATGCGGTAAATGTAAAAATGTGTGTCCTATGGAAGTAGATGTTACAGATAATTCCAGAAAACGAAAAAACGGTACGGAATGTATTCTTTGTTTTGAATGCGTGAAGAATTGTCCGAGAGATGCATTATAAATTCCTCTTTATCGGGATGGTATATACAAAGAAAAGTCGGAGGAAGTAGATAATATGCTGATAGTTGAATTAGTTATTTTGTGTATTCTGTTTTGGGGAATATGCTACTTAAACACAGGGAGCGATGATAAAAATATCAAAAGCTATGCTTCTTATCCCGATGAAGTGCAGGAAATGGTAAAGAAAAATCCTGCGCTGCAATCCAAAATCAAGACAGCTTCGCCGTTTGTGTCACTTGTATCAAATATTGTTGTTTTTGGCATTGTCCTCTTTATTTTCGGCTTGTTCGTGAAAGAGGACGGATTTAGGGTTAATTTTATAAATCTGCTGATTTTAGGACAAAGCCTTAACGCTTTTGATTTTCTTGTCATTGATATGTTGTGGTGGAGAAATTCTAAAAGGGTACGCTTTACAGGCACAAAAAACCGAAAGGAATTGTATTCCAACCCGAAAAAACACTTTGTTTCGTTTCTAAAAGGAATTGCCGCCTTTTTGATTATTGCGGTCATTGACGGAGCGATACTAACAGCATTTTAACATCATCAGAGAGCCAGACGCATAGACGCAGAGCCGATGAACTTGTGAAATGAAATCACAGTTTGTCGGCTCTCTTTTTATATACCATAGGCAGGACAAGCCCACCGAATAAAAAAACGGAGTTTTCTGGTGGGCTGTATTGCCATGCCTAAATAAAGCGTAAACAACACATCTCTCCAGACACGTTTTTGAGTTTGGAGGGATTTTTTATGCGTTGGTCTAAGACCGCCGCCCTGCTGCTTATCCGAAGCAGCAGCTACATACATAGCTTCATGGATAAGCGAGGATAACCTGTTAAAAAAATTCTCACTTGTGCATGGAACTCTTATACCCTCAAAGTAGATGCCAAATTTCTACTCAAAAGAAGTTTAATCTCCTATAACCGTGAAGGTGTTACAGCCTTTGCGGTTTTTCTTTTGTCGTTTTTTGCAGAACGCCGTCAAAAGCATTTTTGCGGCGTAAGATGCCGTTCCCCGCCGACCAATCTGGATTTTTCAAAAAATTTCAGATTGGAGGTCAAGAGAATGTCATTCAATTATGGCAGAGAAGAAAAGAAATGGCGGCTCTGGAAAGAAGCTGAGGAAAAGAAACTGCGGAGCTTAGGTGTCAGCGAGGACACCATCGAAAAACTCCGTATTTACGATTGGGCGGTCTTTAATTCTGACAGGAAGTTTTACCGCAGGTTGCAGGATGCGAGTACATATCTTGAGGAATTTGCCGAGGACACGGCACAGCCCGAAGTAAAAACAGTTGAGGATTTTCTGGACAATATTGAAAATCAGAAGCTCTATCAGGTTTTGATTAAGGTGGACAAGCTGACCCTGCAAATTGCCTTGATGAAGATACATGGCTTTTCTACCCGTGAAATCGCATCGTATCTGGGTGTTACAGAGAAAGCGGTTTACAGGCGAATGGACAGGCTCAAAGAAAAATTAAAAAAGTTTTTTGAGTAGAGGGGAAAATAAAGGTTTCTCAAGGACTATGGGGTGTAAGGCGTAAAAACCTTCGCCCCGTTTTCTTTTGTGTGGCGAAAACGGGCTTGTTCCTTGACAACCGAATACTCATTCGCCAAATACTTCCTCTTTGTGATTGTGATGAGCATAAGCGTGTGCAGCGGTACGCCAAGACCTGCCAAGCGGCAGCGAGCGACAGAAAGGTGGTGGTGAGCCTAACTTTACCGACTGAAAATATCGGGCAGCTCCCGATTTCGCCATGACCCGCAAAGAGAACAATGGTACTCCCGTCCAGTCACAGCCCGAACGGTATCCAACCCGTCGCAGGCAATGAGGGCGGCTCTGTCAGACCGACAGTTGGGGTGGAACTCCCGTGGCGTCAGTTCGCTGCTGACCGTTTGGCGACTTCCCTGCGTTTACGGACGCACCTGCATTTCGGGGTGTCGAGGACAAATAGAGATGCTCCTATCATAAAGCCAGATATAAGGCGGTCATAAGAACAGAGATTTTGTTAATGCTCTCCCGACCTTAATTACTTCCTTGTGTCTGGCTGTTACATAGGCAGGTCACGCCTGCCTAAATTCTGATGGGAGGTCAGACACTTATGGAAAGAATTGTTAAGCGTGGCGACATTTATTATGCAGAGCTTAATCCTGTTATCGGCTCGGAACAGGGCGGCACAAGACCTGTTCTTGTTATCTCCAACAATACGGGAAACAGGCACAGCCCGACAGTTATTATTGCTCCGATAACGAGCCGTACACACACGAAAGCGAAGCTCCCGACACACACCGAGGTAACAGATTTTGATAAGCTCGACAAAGATTCAATCATTCTGCTTGAGCAGATACGGACGATTGATAAGCGGAGGTTAAAACAGTATATGGGAATGATGCCCGATAACATAATGGCAAGAGTTGATAAGGCTCTTGCCATTAGTATTTCACTCAATAACAAACTCGAAAGGAAATGTGCAAATCAGAGGAAACAGAGGGATTTGCACATTGGTCAAGCGGCGGCTGTATCTCTATAATTTAGGGCATACAGCCGCTTTGTTTTGCGGAGGTAGCCAAATGGAAAATGTCAAAGCGTCCACAAATGCAGAACAGCAGCACGAAAGCAAGGTTGATGAAGCCGAAAACTTCGATACTTTTATGAAAGCTATGGTGCAGATTGTTGAGAAGTATGGAAGATTTGTTTTGCAGGAATTGGATTGTGTTGCGTAGTTTTACGCAACCTTACATATCACATTTTCCCAAATATCGGAGGTGATAGAATGAACAGAGAAGGAAAGAAATGTGTTCTGTATCCGAGAGTAAGTACCGAGATGCAGGTTGACGGATACAGTCTTGAAGGTCAGAAAAACAGCTTAAAACGGTTTGCAGACCGTGAGGAAATGGAGATTGTCGGCATTTATGAGGATGCAGGAAAGTCTGGAAAATCAATCGAGGGGCGACCTGCATTTAAGAAAATGCTCTCCGACATAAAAAACGGACTGGAGATAGAGTATATTCTGGTCTATAAGCTTTCCCGTTTTGGGAGAAATGCTGCTGACATCTTAAACTCATTAGAATTTGTGCAGTCTTATGGCATAAATTTAATCTGCATAGAGGAAGGGATTGATTCATCCCAGACAAGCGGAAAGCTCTTAATATCTGTTCTGTCAGCAGTTGCGGAGATTGAGAGAGAAAATATCATTGAGCAGACGATGAACGGACGCAGGGAAAAAGCAAGACAGGGCGGTTGGAACGGCGGTTTTGCTCCGTATGGATATTATCTGAAGGATAATCAGCTTTTGATAGAAGAAACCGAAGCTGAAGCAATCCGAATTATTTTTGATAAGTTCGGAAATTCAGATATAGGACTTGGCGGTGTCGCAAAATATCTCAACCTGCAAGGAATAAAGAAAATACCCCGCCAGAATGGAAAGTTAGAAACATGGAGCAGCCATTTAATACGGCAGATATTAGATAACCCCGTTTACTGCGGAAAAATTGCTTATGGCAGGAGAACAAGGGAAAAAGTTAAGGGAACAAAAAACGAATATAAACAGGTTCATACCGATGATTATATTTTAGAGGACGGACAGCATGAGGGGATTGTCAGCGAGGAACTCTGGCAGAAAGTTCATGCAAAGCGGAAAGCAACGGGAATTAAGCAGCCGTCAAAGGTTGGAAAAGACAGGTCGCATCTTCTGACTGGCGTTTTGAAATGCCCCATTTGTGGCAGTTCAATGTACACGAATAAACACGCATGGACAAACAAAGACGGCACATATAAGGAAGTCTACTATTATATATGCGGAAGAAATAAGCAGGAGCGAGGTCATCATTGTGATTATAAAGCATCCCTACGGAAAACTGATATTGAGCCGCTTGTAGTCGAAGCTGTAAAAGAGTTGGTAAGCGATGCCTATTTTGCTAAAGAGATTGAAAAGCGGATAGGTGTTCAGACAGATACCAGTACGGTAGATAAGGAGCTTTCCAATTATGAAAACAAACTGAAAGAAGTAGACTTGAACAAGGCTCGTCTGGAAAATGAGATTGACAATCTTCCTGCGGATGCCCGATACCGTGAGAGAAAAATCCATGATATGACGTTAAGGCTTGACGCTCTGTATGATACGATGGTGGAGTTGGAGGAACGCATTGAGGACGCCAAATTAAGAAAAGGCTCCATTGAGATGGAAGCAATCACTCTGGACAATGTTTACAAAATCATGCAGAATTTTGGCAAGTTATATGCTATAATGAGTGACGAGGAAAAGAAAAGCCTTATCACATACCTCATTAAAGAAATTCAGATATACCCGAATGGGGAGTCAGAAATGCCGTTGAAGTCGATAGAGTTTAACTTCCCGATTTATATTGACGGCAAGGAGGTAAGGAAGGTTTTGTGGGAAAGAGGTAATACCGTTGAGACGGTCTGTTTGCTGTCAAGAAAAGATAAATAATGGCTGAAAAGTGGCGTGT
>CAUWJP010000007.1:0-95870 GCA_963559135.1 uncultured Sellimonas sp. | reverse complement strand
CAGCTTATTAAAGTACGCCATTTGTTGGCTGTCCTCTACTTTCTTTCACAGTAACTCCTCCTTCGACTTTTCCAGTTCTTTTGGCACCTCAAAATTGCCATCAATAACTGTCGCTTTTTTACATACAATAGTAAAAGCTCGCACTATTCTGATTTTTTTCATCGGGGACAGGTTCCGATGCATCGGAACACGTCCCCAATGAAAAGGTTAACTGTATTATACTTGCATTTTTTGTTTTTTTCTTGTATTATTATTTCACTATTTTGTACTATTCTGCTTTTTATGTATGAAAACTCAATAGTCGTTTAATCTTATTCTTTGTTGTATTGGAGGTGTATGGGATGGAGCCAATTATGGATATGTATGATCGTTCGTTTGTGATGAAGCGGGAGGGAGTGAGTCATGGGGATCGTCTGTTCCCGCTGGAGAAGTATGATGTCGTGTTGTCGGAGGAATTTCCGCTGGTACCTGCTCACTGGCATGAGGAGGCCGAATTCACATGGATCTGTTCTGGTTCATGTGTGTATCATATTGATTTGTATGATTATCCGGTGCAGGAGGGTGATGTGATTTTGCTACCTCCGAGGGTACTGCATTCAGCCGGGTCATTCCCGAGAAACCGTATGGTTTCGAAGTCGTTTGTGTTTCATATGAATTTTCCGGGTGCCGCAGGTTCTGATCTTTGTAGTCTGAAATATCTGCGTCCGTTTGCAAACCATGAGATACATTTTCCGTATGTGTTTTCTCCTGAGCATCCGGCGAATCCAGAACTTCGGAATCTGATGGATCGTATGAGCCGGGTGTATGAATCTCAGGGAGAAGGTTATGAGCTCCAGATGAAAGCGTTGTTTCTGGAACTGTTTTATCTGATCTGGCCGTATCGGCTTCATGAGACAGCAAGGGTGTCTTCTAAAGAGCAAAGTGAGAAGCTAAAGCAGGTGTTGGATTATATTGACTTGCATCTGGAATCAACGATTCCGGTTTCGGATCTTGCGAAAATCTGCTGTTTCAGCGAGTCGCATTTTATGCGGTTTTTCAAAACGCATGTGGGAATGACTTGTACGGAGTATATCAATGCGCTCCGTCTGGAAAAAGCTTTGCAGATGCTGCAAAGTGGCAGGGTTTCTGTTATCGATGCTGCCTTTTCCAGTGGGTTTCGCAATCTTTCTTATTTTTATCGCGTCTTTAAAAAGAAATATCACATGACACCAAAGGAAGCGCTGCAATCAAAATAGCCACCGGAAAGCTATCCCTGAAAATGGGCGGCTTCCCGGTGGCTTCGATATATTCTTTATTCTTCTGTGACAGTAACTGTCGGTTCAGGATCGGCATCTGTCACCTGAATGTGATAGGTTTTTCCATCCTTCTCCCAGCTTGTCTCGTAGGTTCCGTCTGTCTTTAATTCTGCGGTAATGTCCCGTTCTTCTTCTCCCAGAACAAGTCCGGTGGTTCCCAGATCTTCATGCCGTACCACGGAAATCCCCAGTCTTTCCGCCATAGTCATTTCCCGCTCGGTCTTTGATCCTTCTTCCATATGGATTACATACTTTCTATTTTTCTCTTCCATGGTACCCTTGATCTGGATCATTTGTCCGTCCACGAAAAATTCCACATGAAAATGCCTTGCTGCTGCAACTCCTACAATTGAGCAGGCGAAAATCCCGATGCATGCTGCCGCAAGGACTACTGCTTTTTTCCATATTGTTTTCCTTGTTGTACACCGTATCTTCATCACCTCTTCTACCGCCTTTGGATCCGGCAGAATTTTCCCGCACGCTCTTTTATATCTTTCCAATTCCATGAACTCGTCCTTTTGATTCATTCGGCTGTTCCTCCTCCCATTTTTGTTTTAGTTTCCGCCGCGCCCTCGCAAGCTGTGTCTGAATCGTAGATTCTTTTTTCCCAAGCATCTTTGCAATCTCCCGGATAGAATACTCTTCATAGTAATAAAGATAAATGACCACCCGGTACTTCCTTGGAAGCAGAAGTACGTCTGCCAGAATCCCGTCTTCCTCTGTAATCCTATCCGCCGGATTTCCAAAAGCCTGCACTCTTGTCGTACTGCGTTCCCTTGTCCCGGTTCCCGGATGGATCTCTTCCAGAAGTTCTTCTCGTTTCCGGAAGGGTTTTGCGAACAGGCGGCGGGACTCCCGTACCGTAACCTGGATCAGCCATCTCTTCAGATGCTCCTCGTTCTCAAACTCCGGCCGGAAACGGTACAACCGGAGGAACACATCCTGCATGACGTCCTCTGCATCCGCATGGTTTCTGCAGTCGTGCAGAGCAATCCGGTACATCATGGGGCTGTATGTTGTTAAAATTTCAATGTATCTTTCTTCTTCCACTTCTTTCCTCCCAGAATGTTTTCCCTGAAAAGCTTTTCACTTATCATACCTGAAAAAAACTGGAAAAATCCCACTTTTTCTGATTTTCTTTCTATTCTTCTCCTGCTATAATAAAAAGACAGTGTTTGGGATGGCCGGAAAAGAAAGGAATGATCATGATGAATCAAGATTATCAAGAAGAACTCCTGCATCTGGAAAGCTGTCTTTCTTTGATTCAGGACAACATCCGGCTGTATGAAGCCCGTGAACAGGCTTCAAGAAAAGAGGTTACAGCATTATTTCAAGCGGTCCGTAAGGGTGAAGGGGATTCCTACGGTCAGCTGGTTGCAAGCCAGAATATTCTGGAGCATGTGCAAAATACCCTCCGGAAAAATAAGGCGGCTCTGGATCAGCCTTATTTTGGGCGGATTGTCTATGACGATCTGACCTATGACGCCTCGGAATGCTGCTACATCGGAAAGAACGGCATTTCCAGAAATCAGACCGATGTGGTGGTCGTGGACTGGCGGGCTCCGGTATCCAATGTGTACTATGAAAATAGTCTTGGGTTAGGACGCTACGCCGTTCCAGGATCTGAGGATGTGGAAATCGACCTCCACCAGAAGCGGACCTATGACATTTCCGCTGGTACACTTCACGGCTATTACGATGATGATATTGCCGCCAACGACGATCTACTGGTGAAATATCTCTCCCAGAATAAGGAGGCGGTACTTGGGGATATCATCGCCACCATCCAAAAGGAGCAGAATACAATCATCCGTGATCTGCCGAATAAGAATATCATCGTCCAGGGTGTTGCCGGAAGTGGAAAAACAACGGTAGCCCTGCACCGGATTTCCTATCTTCTGTACAATTACGAAGATCTCTACAAACCGGCTGAGTTCTGCATTATAGGAAGTAGCGACATGCTCCTTCACTATATCCGAAGCGGACTTCCGGAACTGGATGTCCACCACATTCACGAAATGCGGATGGACGAGGTCTTTCCGTATCTCATGGGGAAAGCCTGGAAAAAGCAGTATCAGATCGTGCCGGATTATCCGGAAGCAGTTGTCAAAAGCCACCTGCCATTTATACTGGCTCTGGATGCGTTTCTTGAAAGACTCGTGGAGGAAGCCCTCCACCTTTCAGATATTAAGGATCCTGATCTTGGCGTGGTCCTTTCTCTGGACAGTATGTTGGAAACGAGAAACTACCACCAGGACGATTCGCTCTATCAGTTTGAAAAACATTTAAATGAACGGATTCTTTCCCGGCTGAAATTTCTCTGTACCGAACGATCATCCGATTTTAAGAAAACCAAACGCCAGGCATTCCGGAAATATTTTGACTCTTCTGTCAACAAATGGACAGTTCCGGGCCTTTACCTTGCTTTTCTCGCCGAATTGGAAGAGCAGGATCCATCCCTCGATTTTTCTGCAACAAAAACCGGCGTTGCAAAGGGGAAGGTCGATGTTTACGATGCGGCTGCTTTTGGCCTCATTTACCGCCGGATCTTCCAAAAGCAGGATCAGGATGTATTCAGCCAGATCTTTATCGATGAGGCTCAGGATTTCGGAGAAACCGTGTATTACGCCCTCAAGCATATTCTGCACGACTGCTATTTCACCATTATGGGCGATGTTTCCCAGAATATCCGTTACGAGACCGGAATGAATGACTGGGATCAGCTGAAAAAAGCCATGTTTGATTCTTCAAAAGATAGCTTCTATCTCCTGCTGAAAAGTTACCGGAATACTATCGAAATTTCAAACTTCGCAGGACAGGTACTTCAGAAGGCTTCCCAAGGTGGATACCAGATTGATCCGGTGATCCGGCATGGAAAACCAGTATCGATTACCCATGTAGAATCTGAACAACTTCTGAATCAGCTGAAAGAAACGCTTCAATCTGTCCGGGAAAAGGACTTCGAGACGATTGCTGTCATCTGTCGGACCCCTGAAGAAGCCAATGAGCTGAAAACAGAGCTTGAAATTCCTCTCGTTGAAAAGGATAACAGTTTCCACAACGGAATCATGATACTTCCGGTTTCCCTTACCAAAGGACTGGAGTTTGACTGTGTCATTCTCTGGAAGCCAGATGAAGACCACTATCTGGATCATCCGAAGGATGCAAAACTTCTTTATGTTGCCATCACTCGGGCCCTCCATGAACTCTATCTTCTGACAGACCGACCGTTGACCGCACTTCTTCCTGCTTCCGTGGAGACAGGAACTGTGATAGACTAGAACTGTACAAAAGTAAACAAATGCAGGGAGGAATACCAATGATCATCGAGGGAAATCCAAAAGAAAAAGAAGCGATGGCAGCATTTCACCGGGGCAACCGGGCGGAAGGACTGCGTCTTCAGGAAGAATTTGCCGCAGCGTTTCGAGAAGAATATCAGGATAAAGACCACTGCCCTTGCCAGAAAGCCTGCCGCTACCACGGTAACTGTAAGGAATGTGTCGCCATCCACCGGGCGCATCAGGAGCATGTGCCAAATTGTATGCGCCCGCTTCTTAATAGCAAAATCCGGGCTCTTTCCGAACTCACTGAGCACACCATCGCCCGAGAGATTGAACCGCCAAAGGAAGTACTGAGAAAAGAATTTCAGAAATAGAACGATAAAAACCCATGCCCACAGTCATACTTCTGACTGTGGCATGGGTTCCTTTATCCCTTCCGGCAGCTCCTCCAGAATATACCTTCATGATGCATTAGCATGAAGCGTCCTCTCCCATCTCTTCTGCTATGAATTCGTCCGCATCCAGCAGATTGATATGGCAGTAGCCTGTCGGATTCTTATCCAGATAATCCTGATGGTATTCCTCTGCATCGTAAAAACAGTCAAGAGGGACACATTCTGTCACAACTGGCTGCTCATACTTTACCTTTTCTTCCTGAATTGCGGCTTCAATAACCGGGCGGTCTTCCTCATCCACATAGTAAATTCCATTTCGATACTGATCTCCGATGTCCTCGCCTTGGCGGTTCAGCTCCGTCGGATCTACCACCTTAAAGAATGCTTTTAGCAAAAGCTCAAGACAAATCTGCTCTGGATCATACACCACTCGAACCGTCTCCGCGTGTCCGGTCGTATGGCTGCAGACCTCCTCATACGTCGGATACTCTGTCTTTCCATTGGCGTATCCGACTGTCGTTTTCTCAACTCCCGGCAGTTTTTTCATGAATGCTTCCATGCCCCAGAAGCATCCGCCTGCGAAATAAATTGTCTTCATGTTCTTATTCCTCCTCAAATCAAAGAAGCTTTTGAAATTCTTCCACTGTTATGCCATATTCCTCGGCTGCCTGTTCCATGGTAATCATTTGCTTTCTATACAAATCGATTAATGTCTTCTGGATTCCCTGTTGGACTCCCTGCTGGATTCCCTGTTGAATTCCCTGCTGAATTCCCTGCTGGAAGCCTTGCTCCCTTCCTTTTTCATGTCCTTCCTTTAATGCCCGTTCTGCCGCCTGCTGAAAATACTGATAATCCCGAATAGCACGCTCTCGTGCCTCATATTCACGTCGTTTGTCTTCATCCTGACTCATTTTCAAAAGGTCTTCATATGCCTCTTCCAGATATGGATTTTCTTTTGCCAATTTTTCCATCTCCTTTTTATTCGACCCTCTGAAGAATTTCATCCATGAAATGATTCCGTCCGGATCCTGATATCCTTTTGGAATCTTAGTCAGTTCCAGAACCTGAAGTTCCATTTTATCTCTGTACAGTTCATTTGTATCATCCTGTCGGAAATGGAAACTACGGTAACAGACATGATCCTCCTTAAAATATGTAAAATTCAGAATCCCAACCTGCACACATTTCTGAAGCTGGTCATATCCTTCGCCTTTGTGAAGCTGATCAACAAACATCTTGCTAAGATAATACATCTGACGCTGATCCCAGTGTTTCATGTATACAACCTGCATTTCCATATCCAGTTGTACTCCATTTTTCAAACAGACGTGTACATCCAGAATTCCCAGTTTTTCCTCCTCAAACTGCTTGGAAAGTTCATTCTTAATCAGAATCGTCTCACCGATTTCCTCCAGCGGAATTTTCAGAAGTACTGCGATAAATCCCTGTCGTGTTTTAGGATTACGCATCAGTTCTTTGAAACACCAGTCTACATAGGGTTTCATGATAAAATCTTCCTGGTCTTTTTGTTTTGTTTCCTTTGTTCTCATAAACAGTCTCCTTTCTGAAATGCAGACCTCTGCCAGAAAAAAGACTAATGTTCTTCTCTTAGTATACCATAATCCCAAAAAACAGAAAAGCCTCGCTTTTTCTGGCAACTACGTCTGCCGTATTAAGTTTGGTTCGTTGAATTATTCGGCGAATGCCATTGAATAGGAAAAGCAGAATGCTTTTTAGAGGTGATCATTATATCACCATCTAATGGGACATACAATAAAAAAACCGGAAAGTTTTTCTAAATAAAAAAAGACTGAACCGTATTTGCCTTTGGTTCAGTCTTTTGAATCCATCTATTGCTTTTCTTTTCGAGCTTCTTTTCTTCCCTGACGAATCTCTTCCATAAAATCGGTCATCTCTTCGGAAAGCTGGTCGAAAAGATACGTTTTCCCTTTTATCTCCTGTCGCTCCAGGTAATTCTGGCGAATCTCAATATTCGCCTGTTCCACTTCTTCTTTTAAGCCTTTGGCAGATAATCTTCTTGCTCCCTGTCCCATGATAATGATCTGTTCCAGCCCATCAGAGGTGGCAACCGTTACCTGATGAGTCCGTCCGATCTTATGTACGGTTTTCTCGATATACTGGTCTGCCGTCTCAGCTTCTTTTGTGTAAACGACATAAATATTATGATATTTCTGAACTTCTCCCTGATGTCCTTCCACTTTATACGCGTCAAAAACAAGAATCAGTGTCTGCTTTTTGAATCCCTGATAATTACTCAGAATATCCATCAGCTTATCTCGGGCCGCCTGAATATTGATTTTGGAAAGCTCTTTTAATTCTTCCCATGCAAAAATAATATTATAACCGTCTACAAGAAGATATTCTTCCTCTTCCTTTTTTCTGGCATAAACGGTTTTCGGCGCTTTCGGTGCAGTCCGCTGTTTCTGATAACCGTATTTTCGCTCCTGGCCGGATCCATATGTCCGTTTGAAAATTTCTTCCAGTTCTTTGTCATCACCCCAACCGTATCCGGAAGTTAGACTGTAGGACCGCTGTTCCGGGATCGTCTCCACCGTCTCTTTTTCTTGCTTCAGACAGCTTTCCAGGTGCATGTACTCCTCCACCTTGTCCCATTCCACATAAAATCCGGCGCCGTGAGAACAGAACACAGACCCGGTCGGATTGTCTGGATCATTCTCCGCCTGGTACCCGAACGCTTCAATGATCTCCTCTTCGTTATGACATGGCTCATAACCTTTTAACGTACAGGACATGCGCCCAAGTCCTTTCGTATAGGCGATGACTTTCATCTGGTATCCTTGAAGTTCGGAAACCGGAACACTACCCCTCAAAATGGCACGGTCTGTCTCCTGCTCCGGCGGTGCAAATGATCCCCCCATTTTCTGGATGTCTGTCATAGCCCGCCCGATGGAATCCTGCGGTACTTCCAGTACAAAATCGTAAACCGGTTCCAAAAGCACACTTTTGGCCTTCATCAGCCCCTGCCGGACAGCCCGGTAGGTTGCTTGTCGGAAGTCTCCGCCTTCCGTATGTTTCTGGTGCGCCCTTCCGGCTGCCAGAGTAATTTTCATATCTGTGATTTCTGATCCGGTCAATACTCCCGGATGCTTCCGCTCGGCCAGATGAGTCAGGATCAGCCGCTGCCAGTTCCGGTCCAGACAATCGTCACTGCACTGATTCTCCAGCACAAGGCCGCTGCCTCTCTCTCCTGGCTCCAGAATCAGATGAACTTCCGCATAATGGCGTAGCGGCTCAAAATGGCCTACTCCTTCTGCCGTCTTCGTAATGGTTTCCTTATATACAATGCTTCCGGAGCCAAATTCGGCCCGCACACCAAACCGCTCCTGAATCATACTTTTTAAAATTTCAATCTGGACTTCACCCATGACCTGGACATGGATCTCTTCCGCCTGCTCATTCCATAAAATATGCAGTTCCGGCACTTCCTCCTCCAGCTGGCGGAGCTTCAAAAGCATCAGATGAACATCCTCCCTGTCCGGGAATGCAATTTGATAGGAAAGTACCGGCTCCAGCATCGGTACCTGTGCATCTGGCTCAATTCCAAGTCCTTCTCCGGACCAGCTGGAGTCAAGCCCTGCCACTGCACAGACCATTCCGGCCGAAGCTTCCTCCACTGTCTGATAAGATGCCCCCGAATAAATCCGGATCTGGTGAACTTTCTCCTCCCAGATTTCTTCTGAATTATCCTTTCTCTGACCGGACAGAACATCCTTTACTTTCAAAGTTCCTCCGGTAATCTTTAAATATGTAAGCCGGGTCCCGGACGGATCCCGTGAAATTTTATAAACTTTTGCTCCAAATTCCTCCGGATATGCCGGCGCCGTTGTATAGGTATCAAACACTTGAAGGAATTCCTCCACGCCCTGCATCTTTAACGCCGACCCGAAGCAGCACGGAAACAATTTCCGTTCCCGGATCAGTATTCTTACTGTATCCTCTTCGATTTCCCCTGTTTCCAGATAATGCTCCAGAAGAGACTCATCACAAACGGCAATATTTTCCAGAAAGTTTTCCCTCTCCTGATCGCTTCCAAAATCCACGCACCGCTCGTCCAACTCGTCTTTTAATTCCTGCAGAAGTGCTGCGCGGTCCGTCCCTGGCTGATCCATCTTGTTTATAAACAGGAATACTGGAATCTGATAGCGTCCCAGCAGTGTCCATAGAGTCCGCACCTGTCCCTGCACACCGTCTGCCCCGCTGATTACAAGCACTGCGTAATCCAGCACCTGAAGCGTCCGCTCCATCTCCGCCGAGAAATCCGCATGGCCCGGCGTATCCAGAAGTGTCACCTGTTTTTTCCCGATTCCGGTCTGCGCCTGCTTGGAAAAAATCGTAATCCCACGGTCCTTTTCCAACTCGTAAGTATCCAGAAACGCATCCTTATGATCCACTCTCCCCAGAGTCCGAATCTGACCACTCTGGTATAAAATACTCTCGGCCAGCGTCGTCTTCCCAGAATCTACGTGGGCGACCAGACCGAGACAAATCTGTTTGTCTTTATTTCCAGACGTATCTTCCATAATGAAAATACCCCTTTCTGTTTCGATAATACAGATATTATCATAACACAGATAGGGTGATGCAATAAAGTGGAATCTTGATCGATTTCATTCCCTCCTTTTCTTCCATAATCCTTCTTTTTCTTTTTATAATTCTATGCTATACTGGATATACACTTCATGCAGAGGGATGTCTTCTTCTGAAAGGAAGAAACTTTCCGTAAATGCATGAAAGCCGAGAATCCTGTGAAAGGATTCTTTTTTATGGAATAAAGTATTATTACTCACCAAGGTACAAAAGATATGAGGAGTGTTTTGAAATGGAAGATAATAAAAAGATTATGCTGTTTGAAAAGGCCTCGATTCCATCAGCAGTGGCAAAGCTGTCGGTACCGATGATTTTCAGTTCTCTTGTCATGGTGCTCTACAACATGGCAGACACCTACTTCGTAGGAATGCTGAATAATCCGGTAGAGAACGCTGCGGTCTCTCTTGCCGCCCCGGTTCTTCTGGCCTTCAATGCAATTAACAACCTGTTCGGTGTCGGGACATCCAGTATGATGAGCCGAGCCCTGGGACGCAGAGACTACGATATTGTCTCCCAGAGTTCCTCTTTTGGATTTTACTGTTCTCTCATTTGCGGTATTTTGTTTGGAATTCTTTGCGGGCTGTTTCACAATCCGCTGCTTTCGCTGATCGGTGCGGATGAAACAACACGCGCCGCAACACATGGATATATGTTCTGGACCGTTTATCTTGGCGCCGCTCCTGCTATTTTGAATGTCGTTATGGCTTATCTGGTCCGTTCGGAGGGAGCTGCCCTTCATGCCAGCATCGGTACCATGAGCGGATGTATCCTGAATATGATTCTCGATCCTATCTTCATTCTGCCGTGGGGACTTCACATGGGTGCTGCCGGAGCCGGACTTGCCACCTTTATATCCAACTGTGTGGCCTGTCTTTATTTCTTCGTGCTGCTGTACATCAAACGAGGAAAAACCTATGTCAGCGTCAATCCGAAAAAGTTCCGGATCAAAAAGGAGATTATCAGAGAAGTATGTGGAGTCGGAATTCCTGCTTCCATCCAGAACCTGCTTAATGTAACAGGAATGACAATTTTAAATAACTTTACTTCCGCGTACGGTGCAGATGCAGTAGCCGCCATGGGAATTACCTATAAGATCTATATGGTACCAATGCAGGTAGCTATGGGATTCTCCCAAGGAATCATGCCGCTTGTAAGCTATAACTTTGCCTCCGGAAACCGGCGGCGGATGAAGGATACTATCCTTTTTGCCGTCAAGTTAATTGTCCCGGTTCTTGCAGTGATTACAGTCATTTACTATGTCGGTTCAGGAAACCTGATAAGCCTGTTTATGAAAAATGAGTCCATTATCGCCTACGGAACACGGTTCCTTCGCGGATTCTGTCTGGGTCTTTGCTTTATCAGCATTGACTTTCTGGCAGTCGGTGTATTCCAGGCACTTGGATTTGGACGGTACGCTCTGGTCTTCGCGGTCATGAGGAAACTGATCCTTGAGATTCCGGCGCTTCTGATTTTGAACAAACTGTTCCCACTCTACGGACTGGCTTACGCACAGTGTACGGCAGAAGTCATTCTGTGTATCTGCGCCATTGTAATCCTCCGGCATATTTTCCGGACCTATCACGACACCATTAATACAGATCCTTCCTAACTAAAAACGGGGGAGTCGGTAGCGACTTCCCCATTCTTTTTTCGTTTTTCCATTGTTCTGTTCTTTTTATAATCATTCTCCCTTATGTTCCAGATGCAGTTCCATCTTACAGTGTTTCCGTACAAAGTAAAAGCAGATTCCCTGCATCAGGATGGTCAAAATCCATGACACCGGGTAGGAGATAAATAGAAAGTGAAGGGACCGATTGTGCGGAAAAAACAGATAAACCCATACAATTCTTGTTCCGACAGTTCCGATAATCGATAAAATCATCGGTACCCCGGAATGTCCCATTCCCCGCATCGCACCTGGGAAAAGATCCATAATGCCACAGAGAAAATACGGAACCGTCGTAATGGAGAGCACCTCCAGTCCGCACTGGATAACATCTGCCTCCGACGTATAAATTCCAAGGAGCGGTGAACCGAATACATAAGCTCCGATTCCCATTACCGCAGAAACGCTGACCGTCAAAATGATACAGTCCAAAAGTACACGGTCCATCCGCTTTTGTTTTCCAACGCTATAATTCTGGCTTGTGAAGCTCATGCATGCCTGAGTGACTGCGTTGACCGCCGCGTACAGAAAACCGATGATATTGTTGGCCGCCGTATAGCCTGCCATGGCTGTGGAGCCAAAGGAATTGACCGATGACTGTAGCAGCGCATTGGAAAAATTGATGACTGTGCTCTGGATTCCCGCCGGAATTCCCACCTGAAAAATCAACTTCAGATGCGAGGACTTGATACTCAGTTTGGAGAAACAAAGCTGATAACTCCCTTCTGATTTATGAAGACAGCGGATTACCAGTATACAGGAAATCATCTGGGATGCCACTGTACCAATTGCCACACCGGCCACATTCAAAGGAATCACCACAACAAACAGCAGATCCAGCACTACATTGGTCATTCCTGCCGCAATCAGATAGAACAGCGGCCTCTTCGTATCACCAACTGCACGAAGAATCGCCGCGCCGTAATTGTACAGCATAAAAAACGGCATACCCATAAAATAGATCCGCATGTAAAGTACGGACAAGTCAATCACATCCCCCGGCGTCCCCATCAATGACAGTGCAAATCTGGACGCTCCAACACCTACGAAAGCCATGATAATCCCGCTGATCAGCGCAAGGGCAATGGCCGTATGAACCGCCTCCGACATTTCCCGGTCCTTTCCGGCCGCATAATAGCGGGCAGCCAGTACGTTCGCACCAAGGGAAATCCCAATAAACAGGTTTGTAAAAATATTGATCAGTGCTGTCGTGGAGCCGACCGCCGCCAACGACTGACTCCCGCTGAATCGTCCCACCACAATAATATCAACCGCATTGAACAGCAGCTGCAGGATGCTCGTCAGCATCAGCGGAAAGGAAAAGGAGATCAGTTTGTCCATGATCGTCCCGTTACACATGTCAATTTCATATTTATTCTGTTTCAATGTTCAGTTCCCCCCTCTTTTATTTTCTCTTTCCATGTGATTGCCGCGGCCTTAAAAAGAACCGCGGCAGTCTATTTGTATTTCTATTTTTTATTTTTCTGATACAGAATCGAAAGCCCTTTCAGGAGCAGGTCATCATCCAGAATGACCTCTCTCCTGCAGTAAGGAACGATTTTTTTTGCAAGGCCTCCGGTAGCAACTACCGTCACCTTTTCCCCAAGTTCTTCTTTCATCCGATCGATAATTCCGTCGATGGCAGCGGCACTGCTATAGATAATCCCGCTCTTCATACATTCGATCGTGTTTTTCCCGATCAGATGCTCCGGCGCTTCCAGGCTGATGCCGGAAAGCTGTGCCGCTCTTGCAGTCAGAGAATCCAGTGACACACCCACACCCGGATAGATCATGCCTCCCTGATAGCAGCGGTTTGCATCGATCACACTGACTGTTGTTGCTGTCCCCATGTCAAAGATCAGCATCGGCGGCTCGTACTCCTGAAGACCTGCCACCGCATCCACTACCAGATCCCCTCCCAGGGAAGCCGGATTATCCATTCGAATATTCAGTCCGGTCTTAATTCCGGCTCCTACAATCAGGATTTCTTTTTTTAAGATTTTTTCTGCCGCAAGCCGGAAAGATTTTGTAATCTGAGGAACTACAGAAGAAATGATTCCTCCCTCCAGTTCGTGAGGATTGATATGATAAATGTCCAGAACATTTTTGATATCAATCGCATACTCCAGCTCCGTCTTTGCCCGAACCGTGGAGAGCCGCTCGATGAAACTGCACCGGTTTCCCTCCATGCATCCGATGACTATATTCGTATTTCCTATATCAATCGCTAAAATCATACTCTAAACTCCCAGTCTGTCCCGGATATTTTTCTTCATCAGAATCTTGCCGATACACAGTGTAAAGATGGCTGCAACAATGGCCTCCGGCACACCGTTGATCCCAATGATGGACAGGATAAATGTATAAACTGCACTCTCCGCTACACCGTTCGCCTTGGCATAGGCGTCACGGAAAAACACAAAAATCATATTCATGACAAGCAGCGTGTTTACAAGCGCCCCTGACATGCCCGCTAGAATCAGTCCCGTTGAGGATACTTTCTCGCTCTTTGTCAGAGATTTCACTCCCCGATACACATAATGCGGAACCACCCCGACGAGAATTCTCGGTACAAAGCAAATGATCAGACTTCCGATCCCTCCACTGAATTCTCCGAGACTATAAAACGGGGTGAACACAAAAGATGTCACCGTCGGATTCATCGTATTGTTAATAAAACTTGTTACACCGAAAACAAATCCAAGTACCGCTCCCTTTTTCGGTCCCATCAAAAGGGAACCAATAATCACCGGGATGTGGATAATAGTTGCTCTCGTAAATCCAAGCGGGATATATCCGAGGAAAGGGGTAAATGCCAAAATCACGATAATTGCTCCGAATAATGCCACCTGGATCATGCTCCTCACATTTGCAATGCTGCTTTTCCTGTTTACTTTCTGATTCATAACTGCCTCCTTGTTATCATTCTCTTCTGAGATACAATACTGTTGGCACAGAATATAGATCTGTTTACCTTATTCTTTTGTCTCTTTCTTTTTTTGTTCTTTTAAAATCTGGTCGACGATGTGTACGGCTATCTCCTCTTTTGTCATCTTGTCGAGTGAGATTTCCTCATCGTCTGTAATCATGGTCACCACATTCGTATTGCCGCCAAATCCGGCACCTTCTACTTTCAGATTGTTTGCTACGACCATATCCAGATGTTTCTTTTTCAGTTTCTTTCTGGAATTTTCCAGCATATGTTCAGTCTCCATGGAAAATCCGCAGAGGTACTGCCCCTCCTTTTTATGTTCCCCGAGATACTGGAGAATATCGTCGGTTCGCTCCATTTCGATGGCAAGTACTCCATCTTTCTTTTTCACCTTCTCGTCACTGACGTACTTCGGCCGGTAGTCCGCCACAGCGGCTGCCTTGATGATGATGTCCTGCTCTGGCGCATGAGCGGTGACCGCCTCAAACATCTCCCGGGCTGTCGTCACCGGAAGAATATTCACAAACTCCGGCTTCTTCGTCTCCGTCGGTCCGGTCACTAACGTGACATCCGCCCCCCGGCGCATGCAGACCGTTGCAAGAGCATATCCCATCTTCCCGCTAGAATGATTGGTAATATAACGCACCGGATCGATGGATTCCTGTGTCGGTCCTGCTGTAATAAGTACCTTTTCCCCCGCAAGATCTTTCTCATACTGGATCTCGCGCAGGATATATTCCAGCAGAAGTTCCGGCTCCGGCATCTTACCCTGCCCCGTATCCCCGCACGCCAGATAACCGCTGGCCGGGTCCACCACTTCATAGCCGAAACGGCGTAGCTTATCCAGGTTGTCCTGCACAATCGGATTGACGAACATATTCGTATTCATGGCCGGAACGATGATCTTCTTACACGGACACGCCATCACTGTCGTCGTCAGCATGTCATCTGCAATCCCATTTGCGATCTTACCGATCACATTCGCGCTGGCAGGAGCTACCATCACCACATCTGCCTGCTTTGCCA
Source organism: uncultured Sellimonas sp. (assembly GCA_963559135.1). GTDB lineage: Bacteria > Bacillota > Clostridia > Lachnospirales > Lachnospiraceae > Sellimonas. The sequence goes on along the minus strand of CAUWJP010000007.1, from coordinate 80,646 downwards.
AAGCCACATGCTCCACACTGTATTGGAAATTCCGGTCAAATGTATCGATCAGACACTTATTGCCGGTCAGCGTTTCGAACGTTATCGGATTGATAAAGTTCGTTGCATTTTCCGTCATCAGTACATGGACATCCGTTTGAAGCTTTTTCAGTGCACTTGCCAGAGATGCTATTTTATAAGCTGCAATGCTTCCCGTCACAGCAAGCACCACTGTCTTTCCTTTCAGCATAGTCTTTCCCCTTTCTATTCCAATGTTCCTGTCTTATTATAATTTCTAATACACAAAAAAGCAAACCGTTTCTTACAGCTTGCTTTTTTTGCATTGTTTCTTTTTCCGTACATTTATTAAATATCTGTCTTTTTAAGATGGAACAATCTGGAGAAATAGTCTCCCTGCTGCTCTCTTGCCACACCTGCAAGGCCGGAAGAACAGTCAGAAACACTTAATCCCGCATACATCAACTCATCTCCATAATGTACACCGCAGTCCATTTTTGCTCCGAAACATTCCTGCACGGAGTAGGCTGCTGTTTCGTCCAGTCCTTTGAAATAGATCCGTTCAAATTTGCCCTGTGGCGGCTGCATCAAACGGAAATATGCCATGAGACCTTCACTTCTGTCATCCGAAAGCACTTCCCAGGCTGAATGATTCCCCTCGAATGGACTCTTGAGCCGATAAAAAACACCCTTCTGGATCAGCTCCCGGTATTGCTTCATAAACATAATCTGTTTTTTCATCTGCTCCAGTTCTTCCTCTGGAAGCTTTGTGATATCCAGCTCATAGCCGAAGGTTCCAAAGTATGCTACATTTCCCCTCATTTCCAGAGACGTATTCCGGAACACCTGATGGTTCGGGGAGGCGGATACGTGGCTTCCTATACTGCTGATCGGATATACATAGGAAGTTCCGTACTGAATCTTGATCCGTTCTACCGCATCCGTATCATCTGACGTCCACGCCTGTGGTGCATAGTAGAGCATACCCGGGTCAAATCTGGCCCCACCGCTTGCACAGGACTCAAACAGGATATCCGGAAATTCCTGAATGAGCCGTTCATACAGGCTATATACCCCCATAATATATTTATGACGGACTTTTCCCTGATAGCTTTTTGAATTTCCATTGGAGAACACCTCAGAAAATGCACGGTTCATATCCCACTTCACATAGGAAATCGGCGCATCTTTTAAAATCTTTCTCATCTGTCCGTAAATGTGATCCACTACTTCCGGTTTGGAGAAATCCAACACATACTGATTTCTGCTGTGGCAGTAGTTCCGACGGATGTCTGCCAGAATCCAGTCCGGATGTTCCCTGAACAGATCGCTGTCCTTATTTGTCATCTCCGGCTCAAACCACAATCCGAATTTCATTCCCAGATCTTCAATTTTTTTCGCTAGTCCTGTAATTCCGTTCGGCAGTTTCTCCAGATTTGGATACCAGTCGCCAAGAGACGAGTTGTCCCAGTTCCTCTTTCCAAACCAACCGTCATCCAAAACAAAAAGCTCTACGCCGATCTCTTTTGCCTTCCGGGCAATATTCAGAATCTTTTCTTCATTAAAATCAAAATAAGTTGCTTCCCAGTTGTTGATCAAGATCGGCCTTGCCTGATCTCTCCAACATCCCCGCGCAAGCCTGGTACGGTATAATACGTGATATGTCTGGCTCATTCCATTCATTCCGTGTTCAGAGTATACCATCACCATTTCCGGAGTCTGAAAGGATTCGCCCTTTTTCAGTTCCCAGCGGAATTCATTTGGATGAATTCCCATCACCACTCTTGTTACGTCAAAATTATCGACCTCAATCTGAGCCAGAAAATCTCCGCTGTAGACAAGACTAAATCCAAGTACTTCTCCGGAAAATTCGTCCGCCTCTTTTCGCTTCAGCATCAAAAACGGATTGAATTGGTGGCTGCTGCATCCACGCATACTGTAGATTCCCTGAGTTCCGTAACACAGTTTTCTCGTATGCGGATAGCGCTCCCGATTCCATGTTCCTGCAAGCTCTACCATCTCATACTCTTTGTCCGGCAGTTCAAGGCATCCGCTCATGCAGTTTAGGAGCGTAATTCCTTTTTCATTTTCACACACAAAGCGTGCATGTCTTGTGATAACAGGGCATCCGCTGAAAATCGTGTAGGACAGCACGATCTGTGTATTTAAAAACTCATCTTCCAGAACAATTTCCAGTGTTTCTGCCTCGCTGTCATCTTCCACATAGACAGCCGGAAGCCCCGGGATTCCTTTCTTTCCAGAATAAATTTCATGTGATTTATACTTAAAATCTGCGACTCTGCTTCCGTCCTCGCTTTCCAGCTCAAAAGCCGGATATCTGGTATCACCGGAGCCGAAGGTTGGATATTCCTGTTTCAGATGTTCCAGAGAAAAATTACTTCTTCCTTCGAACGGATACGGTGCCATATCTCTCGTCGCATACTCTATCAGATATCCAAAATCTTCCCTGTCTCGAATATGTTTCCCAAAATAAACATGCCCCAGCTGACCATTTTCCAACACCTTGATTATATAGCTGATCTGTTCATTGTAAAGATGAAATTCTTTTGATGTTTGGTGAAATTGAATCGCCATTTCATTCTCCTTTTTTCATTCCCATTTTTCTATATTTTACCAAAAAAGGGAATCTTTTACTAGAAAAGATTCCCTCTGCCTTAAATCACTTAATGGCTCCCCCTGTTCCTTCAATAATGTATTTCTGTGCAAATAAGAAGATCAAAATTGGCGGTACGATCATAATCACAGTAATACAAAGCATCGGGACAATTTCCTGAGAATATACACCCTTAAATGATGCAAGACCTAATGCGAGTGTGTACTTGGATCTTTCCTGCAGGAAAATCAATGGTCCTAAGTAGTCGTTCCATGTTGCAAGCATATTCAGTACACCTACCAAAATCAATGAAGGCCTCATAATCGGAACATAAATTTTGTAGAAAATCTGGAAAGCATTGGCTCCATCAATTCTCGCTGCCTCCTCGAAATCTTTCGGTACACCCATTAAGAACTGGCGCATCAGGAAGATATAATATGCAGATCCAAACCAGGACGGGACAATCAACGGTTTCAGCGTGTTCAACCATCCAAACGCATTGAATTCCATGTACTGTGGAATCATCGTAACGTCCCACGGAATCATCATGGTGGAAAGCAAAAGCATAAATAGGATATTTTTCCCCCTGAACTGGAATCTTGCAAATCCATATGCAACAAGTGCTGCGGATACCATGGATCCTAATGCAGATCCTACTGTTACAATTACAGAGTTCTTTAAAAATGTACCAAACGGCTGTGCGTTCCATGCATCCACATAGTTCTGCCAGTTCCAGATATCCGGCAGAAAACTTGGCGGATAGGCAACCGCTTCTGTTTCTGACTTAAATGTTGAAAAGAACATATATACGAAAGGGAACAAAAAGTAAACTGCAATCAATGTCAAAATCACATACAGTACTACTTTTGTTTTTTTAGACATCTTCATTACTTTTTCCTCCTTTTCTTTTTCGTTCCGGAGTTTACTTCATTCTCATAGAATACCCACATAGATGATGATTTGAATACAAGAGCGGTCAGACAGAGAATAATGATGAACATTACCCAGGCATTAGCACTTGCGTAACCAAGTTTATGGTGTCTGAACGCGTTGTTGTATGTCATCAGTCCGTAGAAGTATGTGGACTTCATCGGCCCACCTCCGGTTAACAGCATAACAAGTGTTACCTGCTGGAATGAACTGATGATAGAAGTAATCAGGTTGAATAATAATGTAGGCGTGATGATCGGCAGCGTAATGCTGAAAAACTGTCTGACCGGACCTGCGCCGTCGAGTGCTGCCGCTTCATATAGCTCTGCTGAGATTCCTTTGATATTCGTATAGAATACGAGCATCATTGTTCCGACTCCGAACGCACTTACGATAACGACTGCCAGGATCGCCCATGCTGGATCCACCAACCATTTTGGTCCCTCAATCCCGATCAGGGAAAGCAGATAGTTTAAGATACCATAGTCACTGTTTAATACCCAGCTCCAGATAACGGATGTAGCAACGCCGGATACCACGGCTGGAATGTAAAAAATCGTTCTATAAACCTTGATTCCCTTTAACGGCTGACTGATCAGCATTGCAAGAAACAAGGCGATGCAGATATTCAGCGGTACAAAGATGGCCGCATATTTAATACTGATAATCAGAGATTTTATTACCTGCTTATCCTGAGTAAACATTTCTATGTAGTTTCCCAGTCCCACAAATGTACGTTCTCCGACAACCGGCCAGTCAAAAAAGCTGATGCAAAGGGAAAAGATCAGCGGTCCTAATGTAAAAACTAAAAAGCCGATAATCCATGGTAGAATGAACAGATATGGTGTGACTGTCTTCCATTTAAATTTTTTCATGTGACTCTCTCCTTATTTTGAGGAGGGGAAGTACACTTCCCCTCCCTTTGTCCGCTCCTTCAAATACGGACTGGATGTTCTGACTTACAATCTTACTCGTGGGCTTCAACAACTTCATTCAGAGTATCTTTTACATCTGCAAGGCTACTTGGATTGATAATGCTTTCAAATGCAAGCTGAACATCTGCGTCAATCTCCGTCCATCCTTCAGTAATAAAGCTTGCCGGTACATAACCTGCACAATTGTCAAGCGCTGTATAGAATGGAGCATATTTTTCGTCTTCTCTCAGACCTTCAGAGTCAACAACAGACTTTAATGCCGGTAATTCTGTATTAATACGATATTTATTCATCTCCTCACCTGTCCAGAATTTCAGGAATTCCCAAGCTTCTTCTTTGTGCTTGCTGTCTTTGGAGATTGCAATACCAGATGTATTAATAACACTGATAGAATGTTCTGTTCCTTCAAATTTCGGAATCTGGGCAATACCATAATTCAGTCCTTCTTCATCAAACTGTTTGATCGGCCATGTACCATCTACGTACATTGCTGTTTTGCCGCCCGGCATTTCTGTCTGTCCACTTTCTTCAGATGCGTATAATACGCCATCTTTTTCCATATCCTGGAATGTCTGGAATACTTCTATAGACTTGTCACTGTTGATATTGCCGTCCAGTTTGCCGTTTTCATCAACAAATGCTGTTCCATTGCTCCACAGATACATTTCCAGGGTGTATGGGAGGGTTCCGATCGGAAGTGTAAATCCATTTACATCATCAATCTTTGACTGAATCTGTTTGGAGGCTTCTGCAACGTCTTCCCAAGTCCAATCGTCTGTTGGATATTCTACGCCAGCCTGATCAAACAGGTCTTTGTTGTAGTACAGACAGGATGTAACTACACTGACCGGTACACCATAAATCTGATCATTCATAGAGTTGTATGGCCAAAGTGCTTCGAAGAAATTGTTCTTGTAATCTTCTCCTTCAGCTTCAATATACTCATCGAGTGGTTCCAGGCTTTCAGAATATGTCGGGTAATCCCACATATACATAACGTCCGGTGCATCTCCTGCTCCCATACTGGCTGTCATCTTTGTGTCGAAATCAGATCCCCATCCTTCCAGAACAACTTCGATCTTGTCCTGGCTCTCATTAAACTGATCAACACATTCCTGTTGGCTGTCCAGTGTATCTCCTGTCTCCCAGGATGCAAAACGAATTTTTACTTTTCCATCACTGGTTGTGTCGCTTTCACTGTCACTTCCGCTTCCACCTCCACATCCAAGAAGCATCGTACCTGTCATCGCTGTTACAAGCCCAACTGCTACAAGTCTTTTCATTCTCTTTTTCATGTTACTACCTCCGTTTTTTATTTTTCTTTTTTTATTTCAATCCGCCCCGCCGTAGTACAAGGAATACTTTTGATGCCTGAAAGCATCATTCTTTCTTCCTTCACAACAGTTCCGAAACAGTCAATCTGAACGACTTTGACAGCTGTTTCATTTTCTGTTCTTACATAAATTTCTTCTGCCCTTGTTCCGTTCACAATGATGGAATCTCTCTGTTGTGAGCCGATAGTAACTACCCGGCCGATTGAATACAATGCTACGATCTCCGTCTCGTCATCTCTTACGCTGACTTCCGGATATAAATTCTGCGGTTCTTCTGCCGTCACTGCGCTCTCCTGCAGTAATGCTTTATGTTCCCGCATAAACTCCATATAATTGCGGATCATTTTTTTATGTGCATCTGTCAGATATTCCGTCTTTACGGAAAACTGCAGCGTTGAAAAAAGTGCATTTACAATCTGCAGTGCTGCTGTCTCCGGTGTCTCTCCCTCATTCCAGACAATCGGATCGCAGTGAACTGCTGTATGTTCATTCATCAGTCTCAGATCAATGCTTCCGACTCTGTTTGCAAGTCCGGATTCCGGACAATCACAGACTCTCAACATATTTCCGTATTTCTTGATAAACGGTCCGATGTAACGCTGTCTGAATTCAATCAGAATGTTTTCATCGATCTTTTTGAGTTCTTCCATCGTCTCACCAAGCAGCTTGTCAAGCGCTGTCTGAAGGCAAACACAGTCCATATCGGCATTCGCCTTTGGTGTATCTTTTCTCTCATAGAACTCATCGATGAAATCAAGTTTCAGACCGTCAAGTCCCCATTCACGTACAGCTTTCACATAAATATTTTTTAAATATGCTCTGACTTTTGGATATCTGATATCCAAAATTCCCGTATGCTGTTCTTCATCTATCGCGATCAGCTTATCATGGAATAATTCCCACATTTTTGAATACATACCAACATAAGGAACGCTGAACCACAGCAGGTATTTCATTCCCAGCTTGTGAACATTATCTACATGCTGCTGCATATTTTTGATTTTCTTTTCAGCGACTTCCCAGTCTCCGCAGTACCCATAACCACGATTTATGTCATCAGTCTGCCAGCCGTCATCTACAATTACGGTCTTAAATCCCAGTTCCTTTGCATTGCGGCATTCCTTTTCGATCTCTTCATCTGTGATTTCCTGATGGTAAGAATACCAGAAAGAGTACATCGGCTCTTTCGCGTCTTCCGGCACAAATGCCGGCTCAAATCCGCATTCTTTCTCCCACCAGATTCCAACTTCTCTGATTGCCTGTTCATACCTGATCTTTCTGTAATCCATCAGAACAGATACTTCATAATGATCTTCATCTGCCGCCCCCACATGAATATCCACACAGCATTTCATCGTTCCGTCTTCTTCATGAACACCCAGATTCATCCTGACAATCTTTTTCGCCTCGGAAACAGCAAATGTACCGCTGTTTTTTCCATCCTCGCTGAAAAATACTACCAATGGGGCTGATACAGAACTCATGGAAACCTCTCCATGCGCCCAGTCCGCTTTCACTGTTCTGTCATATCTGCAGTTCGGATGCCATTTCCCCGCTATATCGCAGATCGGAAAACTCCATTCACAGGTAATGACCGTCTGATCCGCTCCCTCCGGAATCTGATCCAGGGATATGTTGTAAACCTGACGTCCATCCGGTAAGGATCTGGAAGTCCAGTTCAGTTCTGCTTTGATATTACTTACAACTTTCATTTTGATTCTCCTTGCCTTGACTTTTTTCTGAAATACTTTTATGCTATATTCATGTAATTTTAACTTCGCTTCAAAGGAGGGACTCATATGGAAACAAGTGTATATCGTGATGTTGTCGGCTTCCAGTGTCTCGACCATATTGAACATCAAACCAACGATCTGTATCTGACAAGGTGCGGCATTCAGAAATGCCCTCCAAACTATACGTGGGGTCCAAAGCTCCGCCCTCAGTACCATATGCATTTTATTCTCGATGGAAGCGGCTACTTTGAAATTGATCATCAGATCCATCATCTGAAAAAGGGACAGATCTTTCTGATTCCTCCAAATACTCAAGCCCGCTATTATGCCGACAGCCAGACACCGTGGACCTACGCTTTTATCAGCTTTCTCGGAAACAAGTCCGCACAGTATATGGAACAGGCCGACTTCGGCTCCTCCCCATATATCCGAGACTGCAACAGCGATCCGGAAGAATACGCTGATGTTATCCGGAAAATGCTGAAAACCCATCAGCTGACCATTACCAACGAACTTTGTCGTGTCAGTCTGTTGTTTTCACTCTTTTCCATGCTGACTGCTTCTTCCCACTCCGCTGATTCCCAATATCCTCAGAAGCATCACGATTATCTTCCTGAGACATATTTTGAACATGCCCTGCAGTACATACACTTTAATTACAATAAAAATATTCACATTCAGAACATTGCCGACTATATAGGCATTACACGATCCTATCTGTTCTACATTTTTAACAAGAAACTACAAATGTCCCCACAAAAATATCTCTTAAATTATCGGATCGAACAAGCCAAGCACCTGCTTTCCTCCACCGATATATTCATCAAAGATATTGCCCATAATGTAGGATATGAAGATTCCCTTGCGTTTTCAAAAATGTTTCGCAATGCAACCGGATACTCACCATCTGCATATCGAAAACTTAAAACCGGTTCATCTGAAAACTAATATTACTTGTCTTCTTCGGTTGTAATTATACAATCCACATCAGGCCTCATGAATGGAAGAATGACCAAAAACTATGTCCTAATGTCATATTTTTGAGCATATCGACATAAAAACAGATCTTATTCTTCCATTTTTACAGCATATTGATAGGGGACGTGTTCCGATACACCGGAACACGTCCCCTATTGAAAAAATATAAAGTTGTTTTTAAGTTGTCTTTTCTTTTCTATTACATATTGCTTTTCTTTTTGTAATATTTTTTGTCTCTGCTCTTGGTATAATTCTATTTTATGCTGTATTTTCCTGTTTCATACTTTTGTAACTTTTAAGACTCTGCTAGGAATTTTTGATTTTTTCTGTTATTGTCAGATTATTTTTTTTTCGTTGGTACACGACGTACCTTATTTATTGCTTTAATAAGTTTTGATACTTTTCTTTTCCCTTTCTGCTTTTTCCTCGCATTTTCAAGGGTTCCCAGGATGTTTGGTAGTTTCAAAGTGTTGTGATTACAACGGTTATGGGGGACGTGTTCCGATACGTCGGAACACGTCCCCCATAACCGCGATAAGTTCCAACGTAAACCTTTAATCCAAAATTAGGTTGACAATTATTTCCTAAAACAGTATACTTTAGTTTAATATGAAGAATATATTGTACATATTTATCAGGAGGATTTTTTTATGAATCATACAACGACCTCTTCGGCTTCAACCCGATACCTTGTGCTTACAGCACTGATGACAGCCATCATCTGTATTCTGGCGCCGCTTTCCATTCCCATTCCGGTAAGTCCGGTGCCGATTTCACTGACGAATCTGGTGCTCTATATTGGACTGTTTATCCTTCCATGGCGTCAGCTCTCTTTAAGTTATATTGTATACATGCTACTTGGTCTTTGCGGTCTGCCGGTTTTCTCCGGGTTTTCCGGAGGCTTTGGTACCCTTGCCGGACCAACCGGCGGATATCTGATCGGCTTTCTCTTTTTGATCCTGATCGGAGGTCTTTTTCTGCAAAACTCAGAAGGACACCGTGGTATTTTCTTTGCTCTGACAGGTATGATCCTCGGAACCCTTGTTACCTATCTTTTCGGAACCATCTGGCTTTCTCTGCAGATGCATCTGACTTTTATGCAAGGTCTGTTTGCCGGTGTCATTCCTTATCTTCCAGGAGATGCTTTGAAAATCATCCTGGCCCTCCTTCTCGGGCCGCAGCTTCACAGACGGCTTACCCTCAGATAACCCAGGCATCGGCATCAATGCCTGAAGCGCATATATAAAATGATCCCGTGAATTCCAAGACATTCAAAGTCTTCGACCATCACGGGATCATTTCTTTATTCTACTCTAGCCTGCAGGTTTTTCAACTTTTCAAGCACATACTCTGCCATCTCCAGGTCCTGCTTTTAGGTTCCGTCACCGACGCCGATTCCACCGTCGATTTTCCATTTACAAACATTGGATATCCACTTACTACCAGTATGGTTCTTGGATCATTGGTCTGGATTGGCATCAGGAATGCGCCTTCTGCTACCGCACAATTTCTCCCCCGGTAAATCTCCGGTCCGCCTATTTCCAATGATACGGATTTTCTATTTACGTATCGACAAAATCAGCACTGCCACCATAATGCAAAGGATTCCGAAAAAGTCCGGAAGCGTAAATGGCTCATGCATCATCAGTACGGTCGCTGCTGTGGCCGTCACCGGTTCTACCGACGCAAAGAGACTTGCTCTGGATGCTCCGATAATCCGAACACCTTCCATATAAAAAGAAAAGGACAAGACCGTTCCTACTACAACGACAACTGCCATAGCTCCGACTGCCTGAAGATCCCATGTTCCGACCACATGCCATGGCCTCGTGAACAGACACATCAGAACACCGCCAAGTAACATCCCCCATCCGATGACGCAGAACGTCCCGTACTCTTTCATCAGCTTCAACGGCAACAGGTTATAAACCGCCATCATTACTGCCGAAGTTAAGCCCCATACCAGCGCCTCTCTGGAAATGGCAAGAGAATGGATATTCCCGTGAGTCGCCAGGACAAACGTTCCAAACAGCGCCAGAATCAGTGCCCCAACTTCCATAATCCCAGGCATTTTCTTTGCCCTTAAGGCAGTATAAAGCATAATGATAGCCGGAGCTGTGTATTGCAGTACGGTCGCAGTCCCGGCATTTGACGTTTCTACGGAAGAATAGTAGGTCAGCTGGCATCCTGCCATCCCAAAAATCGCAAACAGCACCAGTCAGAACACATCCTTTTTCTTCTTCCATATCTTCCACGTATCGCTCTTCTGCTTTACAAGCACCGTTGCAAGCAGAAGAAGCCCGGCCAGTACAAGCCGGACACTGACCAGCCAACGTGCATTCAGGCCCTTGTATGTAAACAGATACTGCCCGAACACTCCTGCCAGTCCCCAGAAAATTCCCCCAATTACGGCAATGCACGTGCCACGCATCGCCTCTCTCTTTTCCATATTATTCATAATAACTGTTTTCCTCTAAAGCTTTCCATCATAATCGGCATATATTCCTTACTGTATTCCCCAAGAGAATAGCTGCCCTTGTTCAGACACCAGTCCGTGACAAGTGCCCGCTCACAGAGGGAATAATATTTCACCAACTCCGAGACACTTTTTCTTCTGTTGATCTCGCCCCGCTTCTGTCCTTCCTCGATGACGGACGCAATCAGCTTATAGTATTCTCTGTTCTGATCCAGAAGGCTTCTCTCCCCTTTGGAAATCAGCTGTGTAGAATACAGAGATGCAAGCAGATCGACTTTAATGGTCTTTTCCATGAACGTATGAGCCCGGTAATTTAAAAACATCAGTTTCTCAAAGCTGTCCATGTAGGGATCCATCTCTTCTTTCAAGGACAGATACAGATCATCCAGCACCGTTGACAATGTATTTAAGAGGGCATCTTTCCCGTCAAAATAATAGTAAAACGATCCCTTGGATGTATCAGACAGTCTGATAATGTCATCTACGGTTGTCGTGTCGTACCCTTTCTCATAGAACAGTTCCCAGGCTGCCGACACAATTCTGTCTTTTACACTCTTCTTTTTCTTCTCCATCGTTGCCGCTGTGCTCCTTCCTTCTGTATTGTATCTACGCGGATTACGCGCTTTTGTTTTCCTGCCGGAAAGCCATCAATACTTTCCGATAGAATAAAAACAGCTCAGCTGTACTTCGACACCTGAGCTGCCTCAATCCTGTACTTTTACAGTATACCTGTTTTACATTCCCTTTGCAATATCTGTGCAGGCTTTCATTGCTTCGATCACAGAGCTTCTGAATCCTGTTCCTTCCAGAACTCTGACTGCCTCGATGGTTGTACCTGCCGGAGAACATACCATGTCTTTTAATTCTCCTGGATGTTTTCCTGTCTCAAGCACCATCTTGGCACTTCCCATAACAGCCTGTGCTGCGAATTTGTATGCCTGAGCTCTTGGCATTCCGTCTGAAACAGCTGCATCTGCCATTGCTTCGATCAGGATGAATACATATGCCGGTGAACTTCCGCTTACTCCTACAACTGCGTCCATCAGTCTTTCCGGAATCACTTCTACTTTTCCAAAACTTTCCAGAATATGGCATACATACTTCACTTCTTCCTCAGAGAGGTAGGAGTTCGGGGATGCTGCTGTCATTCCCTCCATGACCATAGCAGGTGTGTTTGGCATAGTTCTTACGATCTTGACTTTCTTTCCGAATTTCTCTTCCAGCCATGCAAGGGTCTTGCCCGGTGCGATGGTGATGATAATCTTATCCTCTGTTACTTTGTCTTTGATCTCTGTAATTACAGACTCATAGAACTGCGGTTTTACAGCGAGTACGATCACTTCAGACTTTTCAACAACTTCCAGGTTGCTGTCTGTGATCTGGATTCCGTATGTATCTCTTGCCTTTTCTCTGGTCAGTACAAATACGTCAGAACCGATAATCTCTTCCGGCTTGAATACTTCTTTCTTAATGATACCTCCCATGATGGCGCCCGCCATGTTTCCACATCCGATAAATCCTAATTTCATGTGTATTACACTCCTTTTCCGCTATAATCATTTTGTATACACCCAAATCATTTGTATACAATTTCTACCTATAAAATATCACTCTTCCATGTACTTGTCAATCGTTCTTGACAAATATTTTATAAAATATTTGTGCCATTTTCCCTTGAATTTTCGTTCTAAATTGTATACAATAAGATTATTAGTATACATTGAAGGAGTGAGCGCATGGCTGATAAAATTTCTCTCGCTGACCAGGCATATCATACGATCAAAGAGCGGATTCTGAATCTTACCTACCCTCCGGGCATGCAGCTTACAGAGACCATGCTCGCAGATGATCTTCATATGAGCCGTAATCCCATCCGGACCGCGCTCAAATCCCTGCACTCGGAAGGACTGGTCGTCCGGGACTATTATAAATCTATCACTGTAAAGGAAATCACCGACAGAGACATCCGGGAAATCTATCAGCTTCGAGAGCTTCTGGAAGGAGCTGCCTTTCGGGAAATCTTTGAGAGCGGCAGAGCCGAAGAGTTTTCCTACCGCATCGAGGAGCGAGTAGTGCGTATGTGCGCATGTGCCAGCGACATTTATCAGTGGGAGCTTGCCGACACACAGATGCACATGGAGATTGTCAATGTGTTTGAAAACGAACGGATCAACCGGATCTATGAGAACTATCTAAATGAAGTGATCCGGATGGGCCTTTATTCCGTACGGAACGGCCTGCACATCAATAAGGCAAATGAAAATCTCAAGAAGATGGTCCGCTATATGCGTTCCAATAATTACGAAAAAGCCTTCGAGATTCTGCGAAACGATCATTTCCTGATCGGAAAAAGCAGTGCCTTAAAAAAATAATTCCTCTGACATTTGCTTGGATAGAAACAAATCTGAAAAATCGAAGGCTGGCATACAAAATCTGTATGCCAGCCTTTTCCATTTCCTATTCTGTAATCGATTCTGTCTTCTTTTTCTTCATTACAGAGTGTTCGATATCGTATTCTTTCCGATCTTTAAATTCCTGAATCTTTCCATCATTCCAGTTCTGTACCGGACGGTAGTATCCGGTGATCCGGCTGTAAACCTCCGTCTTCTTTCCACAGTAAGGGCAGGTATACTGTTCACCGTCAATATAACCGTGATCCTGGCAGATAGAGTAGGTCGGGGAAATCGTGTAGTATGGAAGTTTATAGTTCTCGGCAATCTTCCTTACAAGGAGTGCGGATTCCTTCCAGCTTGGAAGCTTCTCTCCCAGAAATGCGTGGAATACGGTTCCTGACGTATAGAGTGTCTGAAGTTCATCCTGAATATCCAGCGCGTCAAAAATATCCTCTGAAAATCCAACCGGGAGATGGGAGCTGTTCGTATAATATGGGGTTCCGTTCCCCTCTGCCGCAGTGATAATATCCGGAAACTGCTCTTTATCATGCTTTGCAAACCGATAAGTAGTGGACTCTGCCGGAGTTGCCTCCAAATTGAAGAGCTCCTCATACTCTTCCTGATAGTCGGAAAGGCGGTTTCTCATAAAATTGAGCACCTTGACTGCAAACTCCTGTGTTTCCTTGTGAGTAATATCCTTCCGAAGCCAGTTTGCATTCAGTCCAGCCTCATTCATTCCGATCAGTCCGATGGTGGAAAAATGATTTCCAAATCCTCCGAGATACCGCTTCGTGTACGGGTAAAGTCCCTCATCCAGAAGTTTGGAGATGACCTGTCTTTTAATATGAAGGGATCTCGCCGCAATGTCCATCATGTGTGCCAGTCTCCTGAAGAAATCATCTTCATCCTTTGACAGAAATGCCATCCTCGGAAGATTGATCGTCACAACACCGATGGATCCTGTACTCTCGCCGCTTCCAAAAAATCCTCCTGCCTTCTTCCGAAGCTCTCTTAAATCCAGCCTCAGACGACAGCACATACTACGAACATCGCTCGGCTCCATGTCACTGTTGATATAGTTGGAAAAATATGGTGTCCCGTACTTCGATGTCATCTCAAAAAGCAACCGGTTATTCTCTGTATCAGACCAGTCGAAATCCTTTGTGATGGAATAGGTCGGGATCGGATACTGGAATCCCCTGCCCTGGGCATCTCCCTCGATCATAACCTCGATAAATGCCTTATTTACCATATCCATCTCTTTTTTACAGTCGCCGTAAGTGAAATCCATTTCTTTGCCACCTACAATCGCCGGCTTATCTTTTAGGTCGTTCGGCACGGTCCAGTCCAGTGTAATATTCGTAAACGGTGCCTGCGTGCCCCAGCGGGATGGTGTATTTACACCGTATACGAAAGACTCAATACTTTTTTTCACTTCGGTATAGCTCAAATGATCTGTTCGTACAAACGGCGCCAGATAGGTGTCAAAAGAAGAAAATGCCTGTGCTCCTGCCCATTCATTTTGCATGATACCAAGGAAATTAACCATCTGGTTGCACAGTACACTCAAGTGTTTGGCCGGTGCAGATGTGATCTTTCCTGTAATACCGCCAAGTCCTTCCTGAATCAACTGGCGCAGCGACCATCCTGCACAGTATCCGGTCAGCATGGAAAGGTCATGCAGATGAATGTCCGTATTTCTATGCGCCTCCGCGATCTCCCGGTCGTACACCTCCGACAGCCAGTAGTTTGCCGTGATGGCGCCGGAATTGCTCAGGATCAGTCCTCCAACGGAATAGGTCACGGTAGAATTCTCCTTGACTCTCCAGTCATTAACCTGCAGATAATTATTCACCAGCTCTTTATAATTTAATGTCGCGGATTTCAGGTTGCGGATCTTCTCTCTCTGCTTTCTGTAGAGAATATATCCTTTCGCCACATCTGCATATCCAGCCTGGCTCAGCACCTCTTCCACACTGTCCTGAATTTCTTCTACTTTAATCTTTCCGTTCGTGATCTTCGGCTCAAAATTTGCTGTCACCTTTAAGGCGAGCATGTCAATGATACTCGGATGAAAATTCTTTTTGGCCGCATCAAACGCCTTTTGAATCGCGGCTCCTATTTTATGGATGTCAAATTCATCAATCTGTCCATCTCTTTTTACTACCTGATACATCTGTCATACTTCCTTTCCCATTCATGTCGATGCACTCATTATACCACCCTTCTCTTTTTATCGTCAACGAAGAAAACAACATCTAGTTGTTTTTAGCAGTTTAATGCTAAACAAACAACTAGATGTTGTTTTTCACGAACTCTCTTATATTCCACGGATTTCCGCATCAGCTACATATCTTTTCATGATTTCAAGGGCCTGCTCTAACACAGGAGGATCGTACGCATGCAGTCCGTCCTGAATCAGTCCGCCCGAATTTTCAAACTGCTGTAAATAATATTTGCTGGCTCCACGAATCCACAGCCCCATCTGCTCAAAATCGGATTTCTGATGAAACTCTCTTACGACTGTCGTCCGGAACGCATAAGACACATGCCCTTCCAATAAGAACTCCACACTCTCTTCAATCGGTCTAAGATCCAGCGAAGGAACTCCGACTGTTATCCCATACTTTTCTTTGGAATTCTTCAGATCCATTGCTACCTGGTCAACCAGCCCTTCCTCGGCAAAGCGTTCCAGCCGCTCTGGAAAGCTGCCGTTTGTATCCAGCTTAATCAGATATCCCATCTCCCGTATCTTTTTCAGAAATTCATCCAGTCTCGGCTGAATCAGTGGCTCTCCTCCGCTGATACAGACTCCATCCAGAATTCCCTGCCGCTTTTTCAGGAAACTTAGAATCATCTCCTCCGGGATATCCTCCTGTTCCTCCACCTTGGTCACAAGGGCAGCATTGTGGCAGAACGGGCATCGGAAATTACACCCTCCCAGAAAGACTGTACATGCAGTCCTGCCGGGATAGTCAAGAAGTGTCAGCTTCTGCAAACCCTGAATTCTCATACATGTTCCCTCCTCTTTCTCGGCTTCTTTTCTATTTCTCTATGCTTCTTTCTCCGCTTTCTTTCCAATAAAAATTTTCCCTTTGACTTTATCATAGAACAACTTTGCGCTGCCGACAAAAATAGTCAGGTACCGCAGCACGGGCTCTGTCGCAATGGAAAATACAACAAACAGCATAACACATTCTGCAGACATGTCGGTAATGGCAAACAGCTGGTTCAGTACCGTACTGCAGAACAGCAGGGCGAATATACATCCGACCAGCACCGCCACACGAATCTTGTTCATCGGCTGACTGATCCGGTAAAGGATCATAAAGCCCACAATCGCAAGCAGCATCGTCGCTGCCGTTGAAATATCCGTAGGGCTCACACTGAATGTAGATCCAAAGACTACAAGCGCTCCGACCGCCAGCACGTCTGTCAGCGCCGCCGGGAGTGCTTTCAGGAATACATTCGTCAGGAAGTGCCCCTTGATAATATTCTTATTCGGCTCCAGTGCCAGGAAGAAGGCCGGAACACCGATTGTAAACATACTGATTAAAGATACCTGTGACGGCTCCAGCGGATAGGTAATCATAAAGACCGCTGAAAAGATCGAAAGCAAAAAGGAGAAAATATTCTTCACAAGGAAAAGGCTTGCGGATCTCTGAATATTGTTGACGACCCGACGTCCTTCCAGTACGACGCTCGGCATACAGGAAAAGTCCGATTCCAGCAGGACAAGCTGGGAAGCCTGTGCTGCCGCATCACTTCCGGATGCCATGGCAATACTGCAGTCCGCATCTTTCAATGCCAGAACATCGTTGACACCGTCTCCGGTCATCGCTACCGTCCGTCCCGCCTCCTTGAGTGCCTTCACGAACTGCCGTTTCTGGGCAGGGGTCACGCGGCCGAATACGGTATATTTCAGAACCGCACGGCTAATCTCCTCCTCCGTCGTCAATGTCGTAGCGTCCACGTAGTTCTCTGCTCCTGTGATGCCCGCCTTTTTCGCTACCTCCGATACCGTCATCGGATTATCACCGGAAATTACCTTGACTTCCACTCCCTGTTTTTCAAAATAGGCAAACGTCTTCGGCGCCTCTTTCCGGATCGGGTTGGCAAGCATAATGTAGGCAAGAGGCGTTACCTTTCCCTTCAGTGCTCTACCGTCCGGAACTTCTTCGCATCTTCCGAATACAAGCACACGGTACCCCTTTTCGGCTTCTTCCCGGATCTCTTCTTCGTACTCCTGATAATCCTCCCGCAGTACAAACTCCGGCGCACCCAGCACATAGGAATCCTCCTCAAACGTAGCGCTGCTATATTTGAATTCAGAGGAAAACGGTGTAATCTTCTGCGCCCTTCTTCCTGTACTCTTCTGAAAATAGGACTGCACAGCCTCCATGGTTATATTATCCTTACTCATGGACTGAGCAAAATCGCCGATGATCCCTTTCAGCGGAGGCATCTTCTCTTTGTCATAATGTCTCGTAGCCCGAAGGCCATGGACCTTCATCACATTCTCCGTAATGGTACCGGTCTTATCCACACAGAGCACATTGACTCTGGCAAGAGTCTCAATACTCTTCATATCATGCAGAAGCACTTTCTGTTTTGCAAGACGGATTGCACTGACCGCAAGCGCCACGCTCGCGAGCAGATAGAGTCCTTCTGGCACCATTCCGATGACAGCCGCCACCATGGCAGTGACACTGGAACGGAATCCTTCATCATTCAAAAAGAAGCTTTGACTGAACAAAATCAAACCGATCGGAATAATGGCAATACCGACACACTTAACCAGCTTGTCCAAAGAGCGGATCATCTCTGACTGCTCGCCGTCCTTCATGGCCTTTGCTTCCAGCGTCAGTCTGGAAATATAGGAATCTGCTCCTACCTTTTCGAGCCGGGCATAGCATTCTCCGGAGACAATGAAGCTTCCCGACATCAGAATATCGCCTTTCTTCTTCGTAATCTCATCCGCCTCACCTGTCAGGAGCGACTCATTAACCTGTACTTCTCCATGCACCACAATCGCGTCCGCACTGATCTGATTGCCTGCCTTGAAAATCACAATATCATCAATGACGAGATCCTCCACCGCAATCACCCGTTTTCGGCCGTTACGAACTACCGTGGCCTTCGGTGCATGAAGCATCGTCATCTTATCAAGCACATTCTTTGCCCGGATCTCTTGGACGATACCGATCAGCGTATTCAAAATAATAACTGGAAGAAATGTCAGATCCCGGAAAGCGCCCACCAAAATCAGAAGCAGCCCCAGAATCGCGAAAATCAGGTTAAAATAGGTAAAAATATTATCATGGATAATATCCCGTGTCGTCTTTGAAGGCGGATCCACCGGAATGTTCATCCATCCGGCCTCCTCACGCTCAATAATTTCCTCCTCATAAAGTCCCATATGATAATCCGGCATACATCTACGGATTGGAAGCCTCTCCGGCTCATACTCCTCTTCTTCCTCCCGCCTTCTTTTCAGTATTCCGGCAAGTCGTTCTAGCATGCTGTATCTCCCTTTCGTCTCATCATTTGTTATCCTGTCAATTTTACATGCTTCTATTATACGCCCTGAAATCGCAAATGCCATAAAAACAATGTGAAGAATTGCTTAATTTTTTTCACAATTTTCTTTTCCAAACATGGAAAAGTGCCTGCACAAAATGATTTCGTGCAGGCACCTTTCTAGTTCCAGACAGAAACTCTGTCCTTTTTCTATTTTACTCTTTCTTCTCTCTTACGCATTCTGCTGTGCATATGCTTCCGCAATATTTCTTATATGATCCCCGATTCGTTCATAATCGATCAGGATCTCCGAATACATAACTGCGCTTTCAATCTCGCATGCGTGACTGTGGATCCGTTCCACCTGATTATTACGGCACCGTTCCGTAATATCATCCACCGCCCGCTCAAAGCTGACCGCATCGACTAACAGCTGTGTCGGATCGGTCTGACCGGAAAGGTCCATGCGCTCAAATGCTTTCTGGCACTGATCACGCATTTCTTTTAATTCCCCGATCGTCTCTTTGGAAAGTTTCAGTCCTTTTTCTTTAATGGAAGCGGCATGCTCTGCAAAATTCATGGCATGGTCTCCCACACGTTCTACATTTCCTACGATCTGAAAGATGCTGTTAAGCTTCTTTGTCTCTGCCGGACTGTGCTCGATTGAGAGGACTTTGGAGAGACGTCTGGAGATGTTTATGTTATAGAGGTCGATCGTGTTTTCCGTCTCTTCCACTTCAACAAATTGGCTGTCGTCGCCGGAAAGAATCATGTCAAATCCTTTCAGCACATTTTCTCTTGCCAGAATATACATACTGCTGACATTTTCCATCAGGCTGTTGACTGCAATCGCAGATGATCCCAATACGTGCTGGGAGCTCATGATTTCCTTTAGCCACTGTTCGTCGTCCAGCTGTACTTCTTCCTTTTGATCCGGAAGGATCTTTTCCGCCAGAGCTGCAAGTCCGTTTCCGAACGGCATTAGAATGATGGTTGTCACGACATTAAACACTGTGTGCATGTTTGCGATCTGGGAAGCCGGGTGTTCCGGTGTCCATCCTGCTACCACATCCGTAAGCGGTGTCACCAGACAAAGTACAACAAAAATAACGGTTCCTATGACATTGAACATAAAGTGGATCACGGTTGTCCGCTTTGCATTCCGGTTCATTCCGACGGAAGCAATAAGGGATGTAATACAGGTCCCTATATTCTGTCCGAACAGAACGAAAACCGCACTGTGAATATCGATCAAGCCGCTTATGGCAAGTGCCTGAAGAATTCCGACCGATGCGGATGAAGACTGAATGACTGCAGTAAAAATAGCTCCCGCAATAATTCCGACCAGCGGATGTGAAAAGCTTGTCAGCGCATTGACAAACATTTCGGAATCCCGCATTGGAACCATAGCGTCGCTCATCATGCCAAGACCGATGAAAAGTACACCGAGTCCCGCAATGATACTTCCGACGTTCTGAACGTTTCTCTTCTTGGAAAACATGCCAATCGCGATTCCGGCAAAAGCAAACAGAGGAGCAATCGTCCCGATGTCCAATGCGACAAGCTGTCCGGTGATCGTGGTACCGATATTGGCTCCCATGATAATCCATACAGCCTGCCTAAGATTCATCAGCCCTGAATTAACAAAGCCGACCACCATGACGGTCGTTGCGGATGAAGACTGAATCACCGCTGTAATGACAGCTCCGACAAGTACTCCAAGTATCCGGTTGGAAGTCAGCTTTTCCAGGATCCCTTTCAGACGGTCACCTGCCACTGCTTCCAGATTGCTGCTCATCATCTGCATTCCGCACAAAAAGAGCCCAAGCCCTCCGAGCAGCATAAACACATATTCCGGTTTCATTTGTGATGTTCCTCCTGATATTCTTTTCTCCTTGTGCGTTCTGTTATACCGCACTATTTCCCATTGTATCGGAAAGAAATCAGAGGTGTCAATAGTTTTTAAGATTTATGTGAAATCTTTGTAAAATCCACGTTAAGCAACCTTTTTCTTCTCCGGTAGCTGTGCCAGTATAATTGCAATAAACATGAGAACACATCCAAGGATTTCTCTGGATGTCAGGCTTTCTCCTAAAACGACCATTCCTGCCAGAACGGAAATAACTGATTCAAGGCTCAGGATCAGGGATGCGATCGTCGGGTTCATACCCTTCTGTCCGATAATCTGGAGTGTATATCCGACTCCGCTTGAAAGCGCTCCGGCATAGAGGAGCGGAAGCCATGCTGCAAGGATATTGTTGATATCCGGATTCTCAAATAAAAGCATTCCGACTCCACTGACAATCGCCGCTACGAAGAACTGAATGCAGGACATCTTCACACCGTCCACCAGTTCTGTAAAATGGTCAATCACCAGAATATGGATAGAAAATGCAAGTGCACATAAAAATACCATCGTATCCCCGTATCCTATTGAAAATCCTTCCGTGATGCAGAGGAAATAAAGTCCTGCCAGAGCAAATACCACTCCGATCCAGACATTCAATCCACATCGTTTCTTAAAGAACAGTCCAATAATCGGTACGAGAATAATATAAAAGGTAGTGATAAATCCTGCCTTTCCTACTGTTGTATGCAAAATTCCGATCTGTTGGAGGCTGCTCGCCACCCCAAGAGCCAGTCCGCAGCAGATACCGCCGATCAGCAGTGTCTTCTGATATGCCTTTTTCTTTGTCTCATCCTGACAGATCTTCTTTTCTTCCAGATTTGGGTTTACTTTATTTAAAAACGCAATGCAAGGGATCAGCATAACCCCCGCGATCAGGGACCGGACACAGGTATAAGTGAACGGACCGACATAGTCCATACCCACACTCTGCGCCACAAATGCTGTCCCCCAGATAAATGCTGTCAAAAGCAGCAGCAGCGAGTTTCTTACTTTATGTGTTTTCATATGCAGTTCTTAGTCCTTTCTCCTACTTACACTTTCTCTGATAATCAGTTTTGCAGGAACGGAAACATGCATGCTTATTTCTCTGTTTGTATTAATCCGCTCGGAAAGAAGCTTTACAGCCGTTTCCGCCATAAAATCCACCGGTACATGAACCGTGGTAAGCGGCGGAACGAGATATTTAGTCATGGAAATATCGTTGAATCCAACTACGCTGATGTCGTCCGGTACTTTCAGCGCAGCTTCCTGAACCGCCTTATAACATCCAATCGCCAACGAATCGTTTGCACAGAAAATAGCTGTCGGACGGTCTTTTAAGGCCAATACTTCCTTTCCCATCCGATAGCCTTGTTTTGGTGTAAAGCCTCCGATTTTGACATACTCTTCGCGGAACAGATTCTTCTCTTTTAAATAGGAAGCAAATATCGGCATACGCATATCCATAATCTCTTTTCCATCAGAGTCAATATCTCTGCCACCGATAAATGCAATCTTCTCATGCCCGGCATCCACAAGATAGTCCATGACTTTTGTGACGGAATATTCCAGATTGACTACAATGGAATCAAACAACTCCTGATCTCCACTGGCATCGATAAATACAGTGGGTCTGTGGAATGTCCGGATTTTTTCCACCATGCTTTTACTGAACGTACCAATACAGATGATACCGTCCAGCTTTGCCACATCTTCGGCCACTTCCTCCGATGTGATATTTACTTTCTTAAATCCTTCTTTATCCAGCTTCTTCTCCACCCCGATCCGTATGGAAAGATAATAGGTATCCTCCAGTTCTTCTTCCGGTGAATAGGTACAAAGAAGCCCAAGTTTCAGTTTTCTCTTTTTCCTTTTTTTATCCTTGATCTGATATTCCAGCCTGTCCGCTGCTTCAAACACTCTCCGCTTTGTTTCGTCCTGCACATTCAAGGTGTCATCAAAATTCAGGACACGCGAGACGGTTGTGACCGAGACCCCTGCAATTTCAGCAATTTCTTTGATTGTCGCCATAATACTCCAATCCCCCTGTTCAAACTCTAGTTTATTCTAACATATCTGCTTTTGGGCCGCAACCGCCGTATCTTCGCATGTCCACTCTCATTTTCAATTTTTTATTCCGCCTGATATGCGGTTAAAAACCGGGCAATCATCTCGATACAGTTCTCCACATCGTTCTCATCTGCCACTTCACACGGCATATGCATATACCGAAGTGGTACGGATACAAGAACAATCGGAACCCCTTCATTTGAAAAATGAATCTTGTCTGCATCTGTATAACTGAGTCTGCTTGCCGCTTCGCGCTGAACAGGAATTCCTGCTTCTTTGGCACAGTCTTCCATCTTCTGGTTCCATTCTTTTACAACAATCGGGCTGTTGCAGAGAACCGGGCCCTTTCCGAGCTCCACCGTTCCCATCTCCGCCGGGTTTATGCCGATACAGTCGCTTGTATAAGTCACATCTACGACAATGGCAAGTGTCGGACGGATTCTTGTACTGCACCAGTAAGCTCCGGTCTTTGTTGTCTCTTCCCCTGTCGTGGAGGCGGCATAAACACCTGCCTGGCAGCCTCTTTCCTTAGCACGTTTGAATGCTTCCATAATAATGTAAACTCCGATTCTGTCATCTAGTGCCCTTGCAGATATCCTGCCGTTTGCCAGTTTCCGGATATGGGTATCCAGAACAATCGGATCTCCCAGATCTACATACTTCAATGCATCTTCCCGGTCTCGTGCACCAATATCAATCACAAAATCTTTCGTGCTCAGATCACTTTTTTTCAAAAGATCTCTGTACGCCTCTACCACACCGTAAACATCGCCCTTTTTGGAATGTACAATCACCTGCTGGCCCGGATATGTATGAGTCACGATTCCGCCTCTATCAATCACCTGAAGTGTTCCCTCGTCCGTGATATTGGAGATCATCAGACCAATCTCATCCGCATGGGCGGACAGCATGATTCGTGCAGGATGTTCCGGATTCATTACACAGACCAGATTATGCATCTCGTCTTCCCGAATTGTATCCGCGCATGCCTTCATTTCCTCTTTAACTACCTCCTGCACCGGTTCTTCATATCCGGATACAGAAATACTCTTCAGAAGTCTGTTTAAAAACTCCTCATTCATTACTTTTCACTCCTTCTGTCTTTCCTATGATTCCTGTACTACCTGAAGCAGATCTGAGAATGTGCTCAGATTGTGCTCTGCCATTCCACATTTAACTGCATCTCCAATCGCCGCGCAGTCCATTCCACCGGCTTGGGCCGCTTCCACTCCTGCTTTTGCATCTTCTACAATAAGGCAGACCCCCGGCTCTTTTCCGATAAACTGTGCAGCTTTTACGAACACTTCCGGATCCGGTTTTGATTTTGTAATATTATTTCCGTCAGAAACAGCATCAAAATACTCGCCAAGTCCCAGCTGTCCCAGGATGAATCCTGCATTTTTGCTGGAAGAACCGATCGCAAGCAGCAGACCTTTTTCGCGGAGAGCATCCAGGGTGGATTTTACCTCTTCTGAAAGATCCGCCGGACTCATATTCTTTAAGAGTTCTTTGTAGATCTCATTTTTCTTTTCTGTCCAGGATACCTTTTCTTCCTGGCTCATTTCTTTATCGTATTTTTCCAGAATGATCTCAAAACTTTCCATCCGGCTGACGCCGCGCAGTCTGTGGTTGATCGTCTCGTCAAATGGGATTTTAAGTTCATCCGCAATCGCTTTCCATGCCTGGTAATGGTATGTATCTGTAGAACAGATCACACCATCCAGGTCAAAGATTACCGCCTGATATTTCATTTTATTTCCTCCACTATACTTCTTCTGTAGTTCCGTTGATTTTCACCCGTACCGGGTTTCCTTCCAGTCTCTTCACTGTTGCATGGTTTTCCCCATCGGTCTGGATTTCCAGCCATGCATTGTCATAATGAAGCCTGAACGAAAGGGAACTCCACTCTTTCGGCATGTTCGGCTTCACGCTTAAAATGCCATCCTTATCGATGGATACTCCCGCAAATCCGAAGACGATTGTCTGCCATACGCCGCCGGCATTTGCCGCATGGATTCCTTCTCTCGTATTTTTCTGCAGGTTCAGAAGATCAATAAATGCCGCACGTTTCAGATACCGGTAGGCCTTGGAATCATCTCCGACTTTCAGTCCCATTACAGAATAGATACTCGGGCTTAAGGAAGAGCCGTGCAGTGTACGTTTTTCATAGTAATCGTAGTTTTCCTTCATCAATTCTGGTTCAAACTCTTCACCCAGCAGATGCAGAAGCAGTACTACATCCGGCTGTTTCAGAATCTGTGTCTCTCTTGCCTTGTATGTTTTCAGAGCTTCCGGACGGATCGGCCAGTCATTTTCATCATACTGATCAATAACAACGTCTTTTAACTGGAAGTAGCCTTCAAACTGTTCCAGAAGATTGGTGCCTTCTTTTCTCGGAAGATAGATCTTGCTCTGTACTTCCTTCCAGAATGTAAGCTCTTCGTCTTTGAGTCCGGTCTTTTCTACAAGTGCTTCGTACGCTTCCGGTTTTTCTTCTTTCATCTTCTGGATCAGCGCCATTACATAGCGCAGGTTCCATCTTGCGAAATAGTTTGTATACAGGTTGTTGTTTACCGGTTCATGCCATTCATCCGGTCCAGTTACCTGATTAATCTCATACCGGCCTTTTTCTGCAATATATTCGCAGCGGCTTGCCCAGAATCTTGCGGTCTCTGTGAGAATTTCCGCTCCTCTTCCATAGAGGAAATCCATGTCCTTTGTGATCCGTACATAATCATAGATTCCGTAAGCCACATCTGCTGTTACATGGTGCTCATAAACAGCTACATAGCAGCGGTAGCAGGTGCCATCCGGCTCGATGGTCCAGTCTGGACACTGTTCAGTTCCATCGTCTGCAGATTCCCACGGATACTGGGCACCTTTGTAGCCATTTTTCTTTGCATTGTCTCTTGCCGCATCCAGAAGGTGGTAGCGGTAATTTTCCATATTCTGCGCCATCTGCGGGAATACATAGGAGAAGAACGGGAGCATGAAAAGCTCAATATCCCAGAATGCATGTCCGCCGTACTCTTCTCCTGTCAGCAATTTTGCTCCGACACTGACTCTGTCATCTGTCTCGTTTCCGGTACTCATCAAGTGGAAGATATTAAACCGTACCGCACGATTCAGTTCCGGATCACCTTCAAAGCATACATCCGCTTCTTCCCACATGTTATCGTACACTTTACTGTGTTTTTCCAGTTCCGCCTCAAATCCGTCTTCACAGAAACGGTCTACTTCCTCTTTGATGATCGTATGGAGCGCATAAGTCGGGCACTCTCTTTCTGTATACATAGAAACATATTTTACAAGGCGGATCGTCTCACCTTCTGATGCTGTAAAGTCGCCGAATTCTACGGCCTGCTCACCGAACGCATTGAACATCCGGTTTCTCATGATCTTCTCTTCTCCACGGTACGCTTCCAGCACGCATCCGGTTCCCACATGAAGATGACGGTCTCTTGTTGCGGATTCCATGTAAACACCATGCTCACCCAGCTTTTCATTCGCTGTCAGGTACATGTGTTTTACTTTAAAACGAGGTGCATCATAAAAGTTGATGATCGTTCCATCTATAATATTTTCCACTTCGATGATTCCTTCGTAGTTCACCGGTGTCACCAAAAGCTCGATCGCCATTCTGTGTACATTATTCCGGCTCACAAATCTACGTCCTTCAATCTTTGTGATGCGTCCTTTTCTGTCTTTAAGCACATACTGCTTGGAAAGAATAGCATGTTTCATGTCCAGTACTCTGGAGAACTCCATGATCTCGCAGTTTTCGATACCGATCAACTCTTTTTCCACATATAGGCGGATTCCAAGCCAGTTCGGCAGCGCTGCCAGCTCTCTCATAAATGTTTCTGATTTATCAAACACCCCATTGACATACAGATACGGGAGTGTAATCTTTGTTCCTTCTTCAAAACTTCCCCGAATGCCCAGATATCCGTTGGAGAGGGCAAACAGGCTTTCGTTTTTCAGATTTTCCTGCGGATCATACTCGTCCTGGCAGATCAGCCACTCATCCGTGCTCATGTCATTTCTTAAGTTTTCTGAAAATCGGTCTCTGATCATTGTTTCTTTTCCCCTTTTCTAGTCCAGATATTGTTTTCCGGTTTCTTCCAGGATTTCATCACGTCCGACAATTTCCAATGTAAATGTCATGGCAAAATCCTGTCTTTTTACCTTATATTCTTCCAACTGTTCTTCTCCGCAACTGTTGCTTCCAAGCCCGGAGTGGCGGTAGTCCAGATGAATCACGACATCGTTGCTTCTCTCAATTTCATGCGGATACCGCGCCTTTTCCAGACTTTCATCCGTACAGTTGGAAAGATTCATTCCCAGTCCGCCTTCCGTCCGGCAAAGAAGTGTCTTGATTTCATCAGACAGTGCAAACCATTTTACCTGTTCTCTATGTCCGTTTTCCTGTGGGTACACATAATTGGTCTGCATTCCGTCTACGGTGCATTCGTAAACTCCCATGGATGCTGCCGCATGGCTATCCGGATAGTTTTCCTGTGGTCCAAGGCCGTACCATGCTGTATTCTGAAGACTTCCATCCGCTTCCATAATCACTCCGATCCGAGGAATGAATTCCGGCTCTTCTTTTCCATTCTGCACAGTCTTTCCTGTCAGCTGTACCTTCACCTGTCCGCTGGAATATACCGTGTACACATAAGAGCACTCAAATCCCCAAGACTGATTCAGGCATCCGAAATATTTGTCAATCGTGACAACGACTGCATTTTCTTTCTTTATCCAGGAGAAGTCTTCTGTCTGTTCACTTCCCTTCTGGATAAAGTACTTATTCATCCAGTCGTCCTTTTTGTACATATCATTGTCGATCGTCGCACGGTACAGATTCATAACCGGTCCTTTGGTCAGGTATGTCTTTCCGTCTTTTTCCAAAGCGTTCAGAGTTCCGAAAACTGTATGGAATTTTGCTGTGATCCGGTCGTTTTCGATTGTAAGAATGCCGTTTTCCTCAGTAACTGCAAGTTCATT
This sequence comes from uncultured Sellimonas sp., assembly GCA_963559135.1. Lineage (GTDB taxonomy): Bacteria > Bacillota > Clostridia > Lachnospirales > Lachnospiraceae > Sellimonas. The sequence continues at coordinate 52,771 of CAUWJP010000007.1, read as the reverse complement.
TCCCACAGTTCTTGCCGCAAATTCATCCTGACGGATCTCAAGATCAAACTGTTTTGCCGCGATTTCGTGGCCTGCCGGTGCATAGTTTGTATCGTATTTCTGGCACACTTTGATATGAAGGTAATAGTCCTTATTTTTCTGAATTTCAAACGGTTTAATCGGAATGTCCACTTTTTCGGATTCATGCGGAAGTGCAGATAAAGTACGGATTTCTCCTTCCTGCACTGCCTCGCCGTTTTCTTCCAGCGCCCAGCAAAGTACTACATGATCCAGTGATAAGAAGTCATAGTAGTTTTTCAAAAGGATCTGAGTCCGGCTATCCGGTACCTTATGAATTTCTACCGGCGCTATGATCTGCTTGTACTCCAGAAGGGCAGGTGATGCTGTCCGATCAGGCATCAGCACGCCGTCGATACAGAAGTTGCCGTTAGTAGGGAAATCTCCAAAACATCCACCATATTTATAATAGGAAGTTCCATTCTCTTCCGTACGGATTCCGTGGTCATACCACTCCCAGATGAAGCCGCCCTGCAGCCTTTTGTATTTCCGGAACATATCCTGGTAAGCCTTGAGTCCTCCCGGTCCATTTCCCATTGCATGGCCGTATTCACACATCACATGCGGTTTGTTTCCTTTGATCTCACTCTCTGCGATTTCTTTCAGTCCTTTGAGTCTTGTATACATTGTGGAGTAAACATCTGTTACTTCCGCCTCAAAGTCTCCTTCATAGTGGATCAGTCTTGTGCTGTCCAGCTTTCTGATTTCTTCTGCCGCACTACGGAAATTGCATCCAAAGCTGGATTCGTTGCCCATAGACCACATGATGATACATGGATGGTTCCGGTCTCTTTTTACCATACGAACACTCCGGTCCACGTAAGCTTCTCTCCAGGATGGATCGTCGGAAATCCATTTGTAATTTCCTGTCCACTCAAATCCGTGGCATTCCAGATCCGCCTCATCGATAACATATAGTCCATACTCGTCGCACAGATCATAAAAATACTCGTTGGCCGGATAGTGTGAACAGCGCACAGCATTGATATTATGCTGCTTCATTAAAAGAATGTCTTCTTTCATATTTTCGTAGCTGACTGCCCGTCCTTCTTCCGGATCATAGTCATGATGATTTGCTCCATTGAGAAGAATCACCTGTCCATTTACAAGGAACTGATTATCCTTGATCTCTACACGACGGAATCCTGGACGGATCGAAACTGCATCTTCCCATACAGTTACTGTAAGATCATAAAGTTCCGGTGTCTCCGCTGTCCACTTATGCACATTTGGAATCTGCGCTTCGATGTGCGCTTTTCCATCTTCTGTTTCGTAAATTCCTTTGAGCACTTCCTCTCCATGGTAGGAAAGCACCCAGGATCCTTTTCCAATCAACTGCTTTAATGTAATATCCATGGTGAAGATTCCTGTCTCCATGGCGTCATCCAGACCTGCGTTCACGTGGCAGTCCAGAATCATCTGTTTTGGTTCATTGATCAGTTCCACGTCACGGTAAATTCCGGAAAGCCACCACATATCCTGATCTTCCAGATACGTTCCGTCTGACCACTTGTATACTCTGACTGTGATATCATTTTCCCCTTCTTTTACCCAGGAAGTAATATCGAATTCGGAAGGCAGCCTGCTTACTTTGCTGTATCCGACATGCTCTCCATTTACCCACACATCGAATGCGCTGTCTACTCCGTGAAATTTCAAAATTGTGTCATTTTTCAGCCATGCAGCATCCAGACAGATAGTCTTTTTGTAAATTCCTGTCGGATTTTCTGTCGGAACAAATGGCGGATTCACAGGGAATAAATATAAAACATCCGTATAGTGCATATGGTCGTATCCCCGAAGCTGCCATACGGAAGGGACATCGATCGTATCCCAGCCTTCTGCCGCACCAGGCATCTGGAATCCTTCCGGTGAAAGTTCGGGTGCATCCAGATACAGAAAACGCCATTCCCCATTCAGGCTGATCTTTGTAAGAGAATCATCATAAAAAGCTGTTCTGGCCTCTCTTCTCCCCATTACCGTCAGTTCCTGATTCTCCCATCTTTTTTTTCTTCTCTGTGTCATATGTCCATACTCCTTGTCTGTTACTAAATGTCAAGACAGCCAGATAGAAAGAATATCTACCTGTTCAGCAGAAGCCTTCTATCTGGCTGCCTCTATCTTATGAAAATGCTATTTGATGGAACCGCTTGTTCCTTCAACAATATATTTCTGTGCGAAGATAAACACGATAATCGGCGGGATAATCATGATTACCGTGATACACAGCATCGGAATAATTGCTGTTGTATGTACGCCCTTGAAGGATGCAAGACCGAGCGCAAGTGTGTACTTCGTTCTGTCCTGCAGGAAAATCAATGGTCCAAGGTAGTCGTTCCATACGGTGAGCATATTCAGAACTCCTACCATGATCAGACACGGTTTCAGAATCGGCATGAAAATCTTCCAGTAAATCTGGAAAGAGTTCGCACCGTCGAGCCGCGCTGCTTCTTCGTAATCCTTCGGGATTCCCATGAGGAACTGCCTCATCAGGAAAATGTTGTAGGCAGATCCAAACCAGGTTGGCACAATCAGAGGCAGCAGTGTATTGATCCATCCGAAAAGGTTGAATTCCATATACTGAGGGATCATGGTAACATCCCATGGAATCATCATTGTTGCAAGAAGGATCATGAATAAAATATTTTTCCCTTTGAATTTGAATCTGGCAAATCCGTAAGCAACCAGTGAACTGGAGAGTACGGTTCCGGCAGTTGTCAGTACCGTAACAATCACGGAATTCAGGAAATAAGTTCCAAACGGCTGAGAAGTCCACGCCTCTTTATAGTTCTCAAAATGCCATTCTTTCGGAAACAGGCTAGGCGGATACGCGATCGCCTCTCCCTCCGTCTTAAATGTTGTAAGTAACATATAAACGAATGGTGCCAGGAAGTAAATTGCAACAATTGTCAAAAGGATATACAAAATAACCTTTGTCTTTTTTGACATCTTCATAACTTATTTACCTCCCTTTTTCTTCTTTTTCTTATTATCTGCTTTTACTTCGGATTCATAGAATACCCATGCAGATGATGATTTGAAGACCAGAGCGGTAAGTAAGAGGATAATGATGAACATTACCCATGCATTGGCACTGGCATATCCCATCTTATGATGCTTAAACGCATTATTGTATGTCATCAGTCCATAGAAGTAAGTAGACTGAAGCGGTCCGCCTCCGGTCAGTAACATAACGAGCGTTACCTGCTGGAAAGAACTGATGATGGATGTAATCAGGTTAAACAACAGTGTCGGTGTGATAATCGGCAGTGTGATGCTGAAAAATTTTCTTGCCGGTCCTGCACCGTCAATGGATGCAGCTTCATAAATCTCAGTGGAAATATTTTTCATATCGGTATAGAAGATCAGCATCATCGTTCCGACACCAAATGCACTTGCCAAAATAACGGCAAATAGTGCCCACGCCGGGTCAACCAGCCAGTCCGGCCCCTCGATTCCAATCAGAGACAGAAGGTAGTTCAGCACACCATAGTCACTATTCAGAATCCAGCTCCAGATAATGGAAATTGCTACACTGGAAATCGCTGCCGGAATGTAAAAAATCGCACGATACACTTTGACTCCACGAAGCGGCTGTGTAATCAACATAGCCAGGAAAAGAGCCATGATCATATTCAAAGGAACAAAGATTGCCGCGTAACGCAAGCTGATTCCAAGTGATTTCAGTACCTGATCATCCTGCGTAAACATTTCAATATAGTTTCCAAGGCCGACAAATACTTTCTCTCCTGTCAACGGCCAGTCAAAGAAGCTCATGATCAGTGACAGTAACAATGGTCCAAACGTAAATACGAGGAATCCAATGATCCATGGCAGGATAAAGAGATAAGGAATCGCTGTTTTTAAAAATTTCTTTTTCTTCATATCGATCTCTCTCCTAAATCAGGGAGAAGGCCGTCCCTCCTCCCTGCCTTTTTTCTATTTTACTGCGCTGTCAAGCACTTCGCTTACATCCTGCATAGAGCTTGGATTGAAAATCTGTTCAAAAGATAAGGAAAGATTTTCAGATACTTCTGACCAGCTTTCCATCAGGAAACTTGCCGGTGTATGGCCGCTACTCTGCTCCAGCATTTTGTAGAATGGAGCGTATTCTTCCTGATCCATGATTCCTTCGGACTCTACTACTGTGTTCAGAACCGGAAGTTCTGTTCCAATACGTGCCTTGTTACATTCTTCGTTTGTCCAATATTTGATGAATTCCCATGCAGCGTCTTTATGTTCGCTGTCTTTGGACATGGACAGACCTGAAGAACTCAGGATGCTGACAGAATCCTGTCCGGCATCTGCAAATGCCGGGATAGTAGTCACACCGTAGTTCACTCCATCTTCATTGAGTGTGTTGATTGCCCAGGATCCGTATACATACATTCCTGTGCTTCCGGCACGGAATTCATCTGTTCCGTCACCTTCTGTTGCTGTTGCGTATCCTTCGTCTTCCATATCCTGGAACATCTGGAATGCTTCCTTGGATTCATCGGAGTTGAGAGATCCGTCCATTTCTCCGTCTTCGTTACAGTAAGCGCTTCCGTTGCTCCACAGATACATTTCAAAGTCATACGGGTCTGGTTTCATCTGGAAAGAGAAACCTTTTGCATCTGTTTTTTCAGAAATTGTCTTTGCTGCTGCCTGAAGATCATCCCACGTCCAGTCTTCTGTCGGGTATTCCAGACCAGCTTCATCAAAGATGTCTTTGTTGTAGAAGAGACAGTGTGTAGTAAATCCTACCGGGATACCGTAAGTGCTTCCGTCCATCATGTTGTAATCCCAAAGTGTGTCATAGAAGTTGGATTTGTACTCGTCTCCTTCTTTGGCGATGTAATCATCGAGTGGTTCAAGTCCATCGTAGTAAGCCGGGTAATTCCACATATACATAACGTCCGGTGTATCCCCAGATCCCATACCTGCACTGATCTTTGTGTCGAAATCACTTCCATACGCTTCGAGTGTCACTTCGATGTCATCATGCTCTTCGTTGAACTTGTCCACAAGTTCCTGCTGTTTGTCCACGTCTTCTGCTACATCCCATGTGGCAAAACGAATTTTTGTTTTCCCCCCTGAGCTGCTGTCATCACTGCTTTTACCGCATCCGGAAAGGATTGTTGTAGCAGACAACATCATGATACAAAATACCGCCAATTTTCTTTTCATTTTGTTTTCCTCCCTTTCACTTTATTAGGTAAACTCAATATATCATTTTACTTAGTAAAAGTAAATAATATTTTACTCTTCTACTCACACTTTCTCTATATTAACTATTTTTCGCTTTTTCATTTTGTGTATTTTGCACAAATATAGCTTGTTTTTATATTAACAATTCACACATTTCTGTAGTAAATATATTTTTTATTTCACTAAACAAAAAAACGCATATTCATATCATGTGAGAATCCAGGAAGATTTTTCATGTCTCCATTTGCATCTCCTTCCTGCCCGGCATAATAAGAGCGCACTTACGCAATCTCTGATATCTATTCCCTCCCAAAGCTTTTGCAAATGTAAAGAGCTGAAAAAAGAAGCCCGGTAAAAAAAGAGACACCCCTGCAGAATACAGGCTTAAAAAGCCCGTATTCTGTAAAAGCATCTCTTTCTCTTACTGTAAATCTATCATTCTTTTTTCGGAATCCCTACAGCATCTCCAGTATCCTTTCTGTCATGCTCTCCACAGTTGCCTCTTCTGCTACAGCCGTAAGCATTCCCCAGCGTTTTGCCTCCTCTTCGGTTTTTCTCCCAATGCAAAGGGCACGGATTCTTTCAGGATCTACCTTTCCCTGCATTGCGGTTTCAAATCCCCGAACCGTGGAAGCGCTTGTAAATGTCACCAGATCAATCTTTCCTTCCTGAAACTGTGCCGTTATCTTTTCGATCCATACATTGTCCGCCCCGATCCTCGTTTCATAGACCGGAATATCCATGCACTCTGCCCCGGTTTCCAGCACCGGAGGAAACAACTCTTCTGAAGCTTTCCTTGCCCGAAACGCAGTTACAAGATCTCCCGGTTTCGTCTGTCTGGCAAGTGCCTCTCCAAGTTTTCCTGCCTCGTAGACATCAGGCATCATATCCGGGCTGATTCCCCGCTTCCTAAGTTCTCTTCCTGTTCCGCTTCCGATTACAGCAAATCTGCTGCCCACAAGTGTCCGGATATCCAGATGCGCTTCCTCCAGAAAGTCAAAAAAGATCCTTACTCCTGCCGCGCTGGTGAACACGATCCAGGAAGTTCCTGTTTGCCGGTTCCGGATCTGATCCAGGGCCGCAAGGATCGTCTTTTTTTCTTCCTTTCCCTGCAACGGCTCTACCTGGATAGATGGAAATTCAATTACCTGGGCTCCAAGCCCGCGCAGTGTCTTAGCAAATTCCTGCCCCTGAATCCTTGGCCGTGTAATAAGAATCTGTCTTCCTCCAAGTGGTCTTTGTTCTGCCCACGAAAAGCTTTCTGACAAGGCACACACTTTACCTACCACAATCACGGCCGGCGCCTGAATCTTCTCTTCCTCCACCTTCTTTGGAAGATTCTGAAGATCCGAAACGACCTTTTTCTGGCATGCCAACGTTCCCTCCTGGATCACTGCCGCCGGAGTATCATCTGGCATGCCAGCCATTCTAAGCTTTTCGCAGATCTCCGGAAGCGCTGTGACTCCCATAAGAAAGACGAGGGTGGCATCCAGACGCGCCAACGTCTCGTAATCAATTCTGGATTCTCCGCCCTTTCTTGCATGACCTGTAATTACATGAAAGGACGACGTGTAGTCCCGATGAGTAACCGGAATTCCAGCATAGGCAGGAACCGCCACACTGGAAGTAATACCCGGCACAATCTCAAAAGAAATTCCTTCCTGCACCAGAAGCTCCACCTCTTCTCCGCCTCTACCGAATACAAACGGATCTCCGCCCTTTAGACGAAGTACCTGCTTTCCTTCTTTTGCAAGGGTTACCAGAATCTGATTGATCTCCTTTTGCGGAACCAGATGGTGATCCGCCCGTTTCCCCACATTAATTTTCTCCGTTTTTTCCGGAATCAGGCTCAGGATTTCCGCACTGATCAGTGCGTCATAAACGACCACATCTGCCTGCTCGATCAAAAGGGCCGTTTTAACTGTCAAAAGCCCCGCATCTCCAGGGCCTGCCCCGGCAATCCAGACTTTTCCGTCTTTTTTTTCTTTCATCTTCTAAAATCTCCCTTTCAGACTTTTGGCAAGTCTTTCCGCCAGCATTTCTCCTTTGTGCTTTTCTCCAGAAATCGTGCCCACCTCGAACTGTCCGGATTCTTCGTGATAGTAAAGCCCCCGAATCCGGATTTCATTTCCTGCAGTCTCGGCATAAGCCGCCACCGGCGACGTACATCCTCCGTTCAGATACCGGACAAATCCGCATTCCGCCTTTGCCGCAAACCGGCTGTCGGAACAGTCTACCGCCTCGATCCCGGGAATCTTCTCTCCTTTTCTTCCCTGCACTGCCAGAATTCCCTGTCCCGCAGAAGGGATCATTTCATCCACGGAAAAGACACGGGAGACACAGTTTTCCATTCCCAGACGTTTCAGTCCTGCCAGGGCCAGAATCGTCGCCTCATATTCCTCATGCTCCAGCTTAAACAGCCTTGTCTGAACATTCCCACGGATATTTTTGAAGCTGCACTTTGGATACAGCTTTCCTGCCTGCAGGGACCGTCTCCTGCTGGAAGAACCGATGATTCCTCCTTTTTTCAAATCCTGAATTCCCGGCTTTAAAATCAGGGCATCCCTTGGATCTTCCCTGTTTGTATACGCAATGACCGGAAGTTCTCTTGGAATCTCCATCGGCATATCCTTCAGGCTGTGAACCGAAAGATCAATATCACCATTTAAAAGCGCCCGGTCCAGCTCTTTGACAAACAAACCTTTCCCCCCGATCTTTTCCAGACTTTTATGGAGGATCTTATCACCTGTCGTTTTCATCGTCACGATCTCAATCGTAAGACCAGGACTTGCCTTTTCCAGCGCTTCCTTTACTATCTGGGCCTGCCTGACCGCCAGAGCGCTCTCTCTGCTCCCTATTTTCAAGTGTGTTCTCATGCTTTTTTCCTTCTTCTATCGCTCTTTATCAATCTTATATAATAAGGCATTGAGGATGGCCGCCGCAACCGTGCTGCCTCCTTTTCTCCCTTTTGCCACAATATACGGAACGTCCACGGTCATAATCCGTTCTTTTGCCTGCACTACGTTGACAAACCCTACCGGAACTCCGATCACAAGAGCCGGCTGCACTCGTCCCTCCCGAATCAGTTCTTCAATGGCGATCAGTGCCGTCGGCGCATTGCCTACAGAAAAGATAATCTGCTTTCCGGTCTCCTCTGCCATATTTGCAGCCTTTTTCATACTGACAGCCGCTCTGGTTGTTCCTTCTTTTTTTGCTTCTTGGGCCACATCTGGATCAGCCATGTAGCAAACCGCCTCTATTCCCAATTTCTCCAAAGATGCTTTATGAATCCCGGAACGCGTCATATTGGTATCAGTCACGATAATCGTATTGCCCCTGTCTGTCAGCGCCCCAAGTGCAGAAGATACAGCATCCGGCGAAAATGTCATCGTATCCGCGTATTCAAAGTCCGCCGTCGTGTGAATCACCCGTTTGATGATATCCTCCTGTCCCTCAGGGAAGGATCTTACCCCGAGCTCTTCTGTAATAATCTCAAAACTTCTGCGCTCAATCTCTCCCGGCAGAATCTGTTCCAATTCTATTTTCATATAATCTATACTCCTTCTTCCAGAATCCGGTACACTGCATCCATATCAAGACTGTTCCGGATCACCTTTGCAAGCTGGTCATACTGTTCCTCTTTGTATGCTTTGAAATCCAGCGCCTTCAAATCCTCCACCTGAAGTCCCTTTCGTCTCATCAGAAGTTCCACCAGTTTTCCGGAAATCTCCGTTGAATCAAAAAAACCATGCAGATAAGTTCCGCAGACACAGCCATTAACACAGCCTTCCATGCGCTCGCTTTCTTCCTGAATCGTGCGGATTCCGGTAAACAAATCACCTCCGGAAGAACTGGTTTCTCCCATGTGAATCTCATATCCTTCCAGCCGGCATCCTCCAAGTCCGCCCCAGAATCCATCCGACACAGCCACAAATCCTTCGGCTCTCGTTCTTTTCTTCTGTCCGGTAAAGATAGTTTCTACCGGAAGAAGCCCCAGACCTTCCATCGAAACCGGAACACTGTCCCCTGCTTCCATTCCCTGAGGATCCGAAAGTCTTTTTCCAAGCATCTGATAGCCTCCGCAGATTCCGATGACTGGAACATCTCGCGAGGCTGCCTGCTGGATTTTCCCTGCAAGCCCGCTTTCCTTTAGCCATTTTAAATCCGTCATCGTATTTTTGGTCCCCGGGAGAACCACCAGATCCGGATCTCCAAACTGTCCCGGGCGATCCACATACCGGACTGTTACTCCCTCATAGCAGGACAGCACATTGAGATCCGTAAAATTGGAAATCTTCGGGAACCGGACTGCAGCAATATCGATTTTCCCTTTCTGAATCCGACTCTGAAGACGTTCACTTAGGCTGTCCTCATCGTCGATATCCAGATACACGTACGGGATCACTCCCCGAACCGGACACCCTGCGCGTTCTTCCAGCATCCGAAGCCCCGGTTTTAAAATATCCACATCCCCACGGAACTTGTTGATCACAAGCCCTTTTACCATCTTTCTCTCTTCCTCTTCCAAAAGAAGAAGAGTTCCGGCAAGCTGAGCAAACACACCGCCCCGGTCGATGTCTCCTACAAGAAGCACCGGAGCCTTCAGCATCTTTGCCAGTCCCATATTGACAATATCATCCTGTTTTAAATTGATCTCAGCCGGACTTCCCGCCCCTTCAATCACAATAATGTCATGCTCACTTGCAAGGGTCTGGTAGGCATGCATAATATCCGGGATCAGCTGTTTTTTGTATGCATAGTACTCTTTCGCCGGCATAACACCCCGGACTTTTCCGTTTACAATAACCTGCGATCCGGTATCACTTGTCGGTTTCAGAAGCACCGGATTCATCTCCACTCTCGGAGCAATCCCCGCTGCCTCAGCCTGCATCACCTGTGCTCTTCCCATTTCCAGGCCGTCTTCGGTGATAAAGGAATTTAATGCCATATTCTGGGATTTAAAAGGCGCCGTCCGGTATCCGTCCTGTCGGAAAACCCTGCAAAGTCCTCCCGCCAGAATACTTTTTCCGGCATTGGACATCGTGCCCTGTATCATGATTGGCTTTGCCATGATGATTCTTCCTTTCTTCGTTCGATAATCCGCCAAAAAGCACGGAGAAGCTTTTCATTGTCCTCCCGCCCTTTCACCGCGATCCGGTAGTAGCCTTTTCCAAGCCCTCGATAATTCCGGCAGTCCCGGATCAGAAATCCTTCTTGTTTCATCTCTTCGTAAAAATCAATTTTGCTGTAAAACAGAATATAATTGGCAGTTGCCGGGTAGTACCGGATTCCCATCCGGGTAAATTCTTCCATAATATGACGACGCTCTTCTGCAATCAACTGTCTTGCAACCGCCGGAAGCAGATCGTCTGCAAGCGCCGCCGCCCCCGCCGCCTGCGCCAGAACAGATACGGCCCACGGCTGTCTGGACTTTTGCATCCGCTTTAGCAGTCTGGTATCCGAGCAGACTCCGTAGCCACTTCGAACGCCTGGTATGGAAAACATCTTTGTAAATGCCCGAAGTAGAAACAGCATCCGGTTTTCCCGGATCAAAAGTTCATGGTGAATCCACGGCCCATCTTCTGTAAAATCAAGAAAGCACTCGTCCAGCACAAGCCGGATTTTCTTCTTTTCACACGCCTCCACAATCTCCAAAAGAAGAGATTCATCCACACACTGCCCGGTCGGATTGTCCGGCGAACATAAAAATACCATATCCAGATCCTCTGTCAGCTCCTCCAGATACCGTCTTGTCAGGGCAAATCCTTCTTCCTCTTTTCTTTCATGGAACCGTATCTTGCAGTCCACCGTGCGAAGTGCATTTTCGTATTCGGAAAAGGACGGCGTACATAGAAGGGCTTTCTTTGGTTTTTCTGCAAGTACCATCGTATAGATCAAATCTGCCGCTCCGTTTCCACAGATGATGTGATCCGAAACGGTCGACTCTCTCTTGGCCGCCGCCTCCCGAAGCACTCTGCATTTCGGATCCGGGTAAGCAGTCACGTTCTCCAGGCTCTCTTTCAGTGCCTCCATAACCTTCTCCCCAGGTCCCAGAGGATTGATATTTGCAGAAAAATCAACCAGCCCTTCATTTGAATAAATATCGCCTCCATGCTCCTGCATGTTCTTCACCTCGCTTTTCTCTTATAAAATTGCAATCAGCCTTACCAGTCCAAAAACCAGTACACCAAGTACGGCCGTTCCATAGAGCAGTCGGTTTGCCCGTCTGATATCTTCCCGTTCAATCGGGCGGATATCATCCCCGATATAAGGTTTCTCGTATAATTTCCCAAAATACCACGCATTTCCCGCCAGGCGAACCGAAAGCGCTCCCGCACAGACAGACTCGGTCTGAGCCGCATTCGGGCTTTTGTGGTTGTGACGGTCTCTTCTGTAGATCTTCCATGCATTTGCCATACTATAATGTCTGCTGTCAAAAAGTCCCAGAATCCCAGCTGCTCCAATCATAAGAAGCGCCGAAAGCCTTGCCGGAATCAGGTTGAACAAATCATCCATTCGGGCTGCCGTCCTTCCAAAATCCAGATACCGGTCGTTTTTGTATCCCACCATGGAATCCATTGTGTTAACCGCTTTATAAAAAAATCCAAGCCCTGCGCCGCCAATCATCATATAAAACAGCGGAGCAATAATCCCGTCGGACGTGTTCTCCGCCACCGTCTCTACTGTAGCTTTCACCACGCCTTCCTCGGTAAGGCTTTTTGTATCTCTTCCGACAATCATTGACACAGCCGTTCTTCCATCCTCAAGCGTCCCTGCATCCAATGCCTGTTTTACTTTCATGCTTTCTGTCTTCAGAGATTTTGTGGCAAGTAGCTGCCAGCACCAGAAACTCTGGAGCAGGAAATAAAGCAACGGATGAATCTGGAAGGCCGCCCTTAAAAAAAGACACGGAACGATTGTTGCAATTCCCACCGTCCCGATCCAGAGAAAGGTTCCCCTTCTTCTGAGACTCTCCGGCAAAGCGCCCTCTTTGTACAGCTTCTTTTCCAGTCCGCTGATCAGATGCCCGATAATCCTCACCGGATGATAGATCCAGGCCGGATCTCCAAAAAGCAGGTCCAGTATAAATCCTGCCGCACATGCTGCCAAAATAATCATAGCTTTCTTTCCACCTTACATTGTTTCTCCCCGGTTTTCCACCGGTCCTCAAAAATACGGACCTGATATCCACACCCGTTTCCACAATTCCACTCATAGTATCCCTGTTTGGGAACTGCATATGCCGAAAGCACTGCCATCAGCGTACCTCCGTGGGCGATGATGGCTGCCCGTTTAATCTTATGTTCCATCAGCTTGGCCACTGCCTGTTCAAAGGTCTCCCGCGTCCGTTCACAGAAAGATGCCTTCGACTCCCCTCCCGGAAATGGCAGTTCTCCTCCAGAGTCGATCCACGCCTGATAGGAAGATTCTCCCGTCAGTTCCAGATAATTCTTCCCTTCAAAAGCGCCGAAATCACATTCCCGGAATCCGTTCCATACGATCTGTTCCACCCCCGGATAAAGTAACTTTGCCGTCTGACGGCATCGTTTCATGGGACTGGTCAGGACAATCTCAGCACGCGGCATTTTCTTTTTTTCTGCCACCGGAAGAATCGGCTCGTCCGTCTTACCGATATATCGTTTTTCCAGATTTCCGGCCGTTGCAAAATGCCGGATTAAGATCAGTTCCATCGTTGTTCCTCGTTTCTGTTTTGTGTCTTTAACAGGCCACTTTTCCTCCATCAAAACCGGATCATCCAAGACCAGGCTGTCAGCACCGTCAATGCAGTAAGTTCACAGACCTGTAGGAACCAGCCTGCCAGATCCCCTGTAATGCCGCCAAACTCCCGCACCGCCATCCTAAGATACCAGGCAAACACTGCTCCCACCGTCAAAAGCAGAAGCATTGCCGGGATCACACCGGAAACCACCACCAAAAAGGCCACGCAGGCTACAAGATAGAACCCCGTAGAAATCCATACTGCCTTTTGTTTTGCAGCTTCCCGGAATGCAGCCGCAAGTCCGTCTGACTTTGCTCCTTTTCCGACCGTCACAGAAAGGCCGCTCAATGTTCTGGAAAGAACCATGACACAGGTCATCCCCGGAAGGACTTTCTCATCTGCCGCTGACCAGAGAGCCAGACTCCAGAGAAGATAGATAGCCGCACTGATCACTGCAAAAGCGCCGGTGTGTGGATCTTTCAGAATCGCAAGCTTTTTCTCCCGTTCTCCGTAGGAATGCCTTGCATCTGAAGTATCCAGAAATCCATCCATATGGATTCCACCCGTTATCAGAAGCGGAAGGATCGTAAGAAATACTGCAGGAAACAAGGCCGGAAGTTTCCCCTCATCACGAAGAACAAACAGCCCAAGTCCTGTTCCCCACGTCAATGCGCCCGCCACGCCCCCTACCAGCGGGAAGAAGCAGAACGCATACTGCATGGACGATTTTGTCCACTGGACTTTTGGCATGGGGATCTTCGAATACATGGAAAAGGCAATAATAAAGGATCGAATCCATTTCATAGTGTATACTCCTTATACTGTTCTACCTGTATGTCTTCGAAGGAACTCATCTCCTCATAAACCATCATGGCCATATCCAGAAGTGGGAATAGGGCACAGGCCCCGGTTCCTTCTCCAAGTGCCATGCCAAGATCCAGCACGGCTTCCAGTCCAAGTTCCTCCAGAATCCGGTTGTGGGCCGGTTCTTTCGACCTGTGGGAGGCAAACAGGTAATCCTTCACCTTTGGCTCAATCCGCACCGCCGCAAGGGCAGCTACTGAGGAGATAAATCCATCCAGCACTGCCGGAACCTGATATCTGGCACATCCTAAGAAGACTCCGGTCAGTCCCGCAATATCCAGTCCGCCGACCTTTGCCAGAATATCTACCGGATCCGCAGGGTCCGGATTTCTCTTTTCCAGACCTTCTGTGATGACTTCCTTTTTCCGGAGCAGGCCTTCATCGGAAAGTCCGGCTCCCCGCCCGGTCATTACCTCTGCCGCTTCCCCGGTAAGGGCACAGGCTACAGCGCTACTGGTTGTCGTATTGCCGATTCCCATCTCCCCGGTAGCAAGGATCTCATATCCCTGTGCTTTCCGCTCTTTTACAATCTTCATTCCGGTCAGGATAGCACAAATGCACTCTCCCCTTGTCATAGCCGGCTCTTCCAAAAAATCCTTCGTCCCGCAGGACACCTTGTATTCTGCTTTTGTAAGCCCTTCCACATCCGTCAGAATTCCAATATCATAAGGTAAGATATCTGCGCCTGCCACCTTTGCCATCTTACAGACACTTGTCTGCCCGGTCAGAAAGTTCCCCGCCACTACGGCAGTCACATCAGCCCCTGTCTGAGAGACTCCTTCCTTTACAATCCCGTTGTCCGCGCAAAGCACCACAATCCCCTTCTTCTGTAATGACGGATGGAGTCTGCCCTGAATTCCTGCAATCCTTGCAATCATCTCTTCTAATGCCCCCATTCCATGAAGGGGCTTAGCAAGATGGTTCCACCGTACAAGAGATGCCATCCTTACCTCCTCGTCCGGCAATATGATCTGTTTGATCTCATTTTTCCATGTCGTTTCCGGCATTTCCTTTCTCTCTCCTTTCCAGACAGCATCCGACAAAGCGTTTGGCAAATGCCGGATTGGAATCATAGCTGATATGCGCAAATCCTGCAAAGACTTGCTTCTTTTGTTCCATACACTCCCACGACCGCTGCCCATCCGGCTTGACAGCCAGACAGCAGTTTCCATTGTCTGTGCAGTCCCAGTAATGAAACTCATGCCCGCGGATTGTCTCTCCTTGTTTCAGGAACAGAAGATCCTTCCTGGACTCCAGGGTCAGGTAGCCGAATCGTCCTAATGTGTTCGTCCGGTATCCTCTCCCTTCCAAAAAACCAACCATCGGATATCGCTTTTTGTCATCACCTTCCAGTTCCTCCTTCAGATAGAGAAACCCTCCGCATTCCGCCAGGCATGGAAGCCCTCTTTCAAGGCTCTGAAGCACCGCTTTCCGCATGGACACATTTTCGGACAGCTCCTTTGCGTAGAGTTCCGGGTATCCCCCTGCCAGAATCAAACCGTCGATGTCGTCCGGCAGAGCCGCATCATGAAGCGGAGAAAAGGTTACAATCTCACAACCAAGTTCCCGCAAAAGTTCCAGATTGTCTTTATAATAAAAACAAAACGCCTCATCTTTTGCCGCACCAATCCGAAGTTTCGGCTTTTCCGCTCCCGTTTCTTCCCCGGCTTCTTTTTCTCCCGTTTCCAGGTCCGATGCTTCTCCCGCAATCTGTAACAGCAGATCCAGATCCACGGTCTGCTCTGTCTGTCCTGCAAGCAGATCCAGTTTCTCCTGCAGTGCCTCTACTTCCTCTGGAAGAATCAGTCCCAAATGTCTGCTTTTTAATTCCGCATCCGCCATCTTAGGAAAATATCCTGCCATACTGACAGCATAGCCATTTTCTCGCATCCACGTTTCTAGTACCGGCGCAAGCTTTTCGTAGGTACGTCCGGTGATTCCGTTCAAAATGACGGCCCGGATCTGGCTCGCCGTTTCGTATTCCAGATAGCCTTTCAAAAATGCCAGCACCGAATGACCCATTCCCCGGCAGGGAACGACCAGTACCGTCGGCATCTGAAGAACTGCCGCTATCTCGCTCGTACTCCCCTTCGGGCTTTCCAGGCTCATTCCGTCATAATATCCCATGACTCCTTCCGCCACTACCAGGTCCGCCCCTCGGCTGTGACGTGCCAGCAGCTGCTTCTGCATCTTGGGCTCATGGAAGAAAAGATCCAGATTTTCAGAAGGGATGCCGAGAACCTTCTCATGGAAAAGCGGGTCAATGTAATCCGGCCCGCATTTGCATGCTGCCAAAGCAAGTCCCCGTTTCTGATATGCCCGAAGCAATCCGCAGACAACGCTCGTTTTCCCGCATCCGCTTCCTGTCCCGGCAATCAGAAGCCGTCCCGTCTTCTTTGCATCACTCATGGTTTTCTTCCTTTCTTCCCTGAAACACTGCCATCCACACCGGGTTCTGGGCTGTCATCAGATGATGGGCTCCCATCTTCCGGCTACCTGATGCCTGAATCTGCATCACCTCGGCTGTCTCCCATCGGCTGTCCTGCAAAAGCTCGGTCATCTCCCGGATCGTTTCCATGCTGACCGCAGTCAGCACAATCCGAACCGATGGATTTTTCGACAGGCAGATTTCTACGATCTCTTTCAGTCTGTTTCCGCTTCCACCAATAAATACATGGGTCGGCGCAGGAAGATCCGAAAGTGCCTCCGGCGCACTTCCCTCTACAATCTCTACCTGATCGGTCCGCCATTTTCGCTTATTTTCCCGAATGAGAGCAATTCCTTCCGGATTTCGTTCAACGGCATATACCCGGATAGATCCGTGCTGAAGCGCCGCCTCTATCGACACACTTCCGGTTCCGGCCCCGATGTCATAAAGGACTGTAGCTTTCTGAAGCTTCAGAGCGGCAACCGCCATGGCCCGGACTGCCGACTTGGTCATCGGGACCTTCCCTCTAATCAGGTCCTCATCTTCCAGATGCCGTCCCACGGACGTATCATAATCCGGATTATGCACCCAGAGTACGGAAAGCCCGGAAAGCAGCTCCGGCGTCAGCTCCCGGATCGTTCCGTGAAAGAATACTTCCTCTTCATATGAAAGCTCCCGTCCTGCTGCGGCTTCCAGATAATCCAGCCCGTACCAGGACATCTTTTCCAGAAATCGTTCTGCTGTCTCCTTGCCGCCAAGGAGCAGGAAAGTATGTTCGTGGGTACAGATCTCATAAACCGCATTCTGTCCGGTTCCGTGGAGGCTTACCAGTGCCGCCCTCTCCCATGGCACCTGACAGCGTGCCGCCATGCAGATCACCGAGGAAATTCCCGGAATCACCCGAATCTCCCAGCCACTTTCTTCAAGACGCTTTGTAAGCTGCTTTGCACCACTGTAAAATCCCGGATCGCCGGAAAATAAAACGGAAATCTCCTCTTCTTTCGCCTGTTCCAGAATAACCATGATCTCCTCCGGGCAGTAAGATGCATAGCATCTGACCTCTTTCTTCCGGATCGGTTCCACACTTTGCAGCATCCTTTTGGCACCAATCAATACGGTACTTTTCTGGATCTGTTCTCTGGCTTCCTGCGTCAGGCTCCTGCTTCCATCTGTTCCGATTCCAATCAGATTAATCCTTTTTTTCATATCGATATCCTCTCGGCGTCACCATCGCATCTTTGATCACTCTTGTCTGAGAATTACCGATGAACACCGTGGTAAACATGTCTGTCTCTGTTGCTTTCAGTCTTCCAAGAGTTGTCACATGCTTTTCCTCTCCGTCTCTTGCGATCTGGCGCACATAGCCGCAGACCGTATCCGGGCTCTGATATTCCAGAAGAATGTCGCAGGCCCGTCGGAGATAATTTTTTCGTTTCCGGCTGGATGGATTGTAAAGGCAGATAGCAAAATCACCTCTAGCCGCAGACCGCAGGCGTTCTTCGATCTTCTCCCATGGCGTCAAAAGATCACTCAGGGAAATTACCGCAAAATCATGAATGAGAGGAGCTCCCAGAATCGCTGCTCCTGCAGTGGCAGCCGTAATTCCCGGAACCACCTCGATCTCTACTTCCGAATATCCGCGTTCTTTTCGGATCTCATGCATCAGACCCGCCATTCCGTACACTCCGGCGTCCCCGCTGCAGATCATGGCCGTTGTCCGCCCCTCCTGTGCTTCCTTTAATGCCATCTCACAACGCTCCACTTCCTTTGTCATCGGCGTAGTAAGAAATGTCTTCCCCGGGAACTGCTCTTTTACCAGATCCACATAGACGGTGTATCCAATGATTACCTCACAGGATTCCATCGCCCGCACGGCCCGGATTGTCATTTCCTCGTAGGCGCCTGGTCCGATTCCTATGACATATACTTTCTTTTCCATTATTTCGTCTCCCCGTCTTTCTTCGTTCCCTCCCGGAACATGGTGGTAAATTCCGGATCATACAGCTTCGACCGCTCGTATTCGGTTTTCTTTCCGCCTTCCAGCACTTCTCCTACTACAATCAGCGCGGTTTTCGTCACATGGTTCGCTTTAGCGGTCTCGGCCAGCCTTTCCACTGTACACCGGTAGACTGCTTCTTCCGGCCAGCTTGCCTTATAGACGATGGCTGCAGGCGTATCTTTCGGATAGCCGCCCGCTATCAGTTCCCTGGAAAGCGGTTCCAGAAGTCCGGTGCTCAAAAACAGAACCATAGTCGCCTGATGTGCCGCAAAACTCCGGATCGATTCTTTCTCTGGCACCTTGGTCCTTCCTTCCATCCGTGTGATAATGACTGACTGGGAAATCTCAGGTAGAGTATACTCCAGTTTGAGAGCTGCCGCCGCCCCTGAAAAGGAGCTTACCCCCGGACAAATCTCATAAGCAATTCCCCGTCGATCCAACTCATCCATCTGCTCTTTGATGGCTCCATAGAGACTTGGATCTCCAGTGTGAAGCCGTACCGTCATCTTATTGCCCTCTTCTGCTACTTCTATCACTTCCAACACTTCTTCCAGCGTCATATAAGCACTGTCATATACCTCGCAAGTTTCCTTTCTGACCTGTAACAGTTCTGGATTGACCAATGATCCGGCATAGATAATCACGTCCGCCTCTTTCAGAAGGCGTTCGCCACGCACGGTAATCAGGTCGCATGCTCCCGGCCCTGCTCCGACAAAATGTACCATCAAGATCCCTCCTTTATCACAATCAGCGAGTAATAGCTAGATTTCTCCGGCACATCGTCCGGATTTTCATAAATCTTTTCATTTTCCATCCCACAGTTTTCTACCATCCAGAACTGATCTTTTGACGCCTTGACCGTCTCTTTGACATACGGCATCTTTTTCCCTGTTTTCATCAGGATTTTCGTTCCGGAAAGCTTCAGTCCCTCCTCGATTCCATAGGAGGCCGGCAGGATATGAATCTCTTCTTTATTTTCCGCAAGCCCACGATTCAGGGCCGCTGCCGCCGCGCAAAATGACGGAATTCCCGGTATAATCACCGCCTGATACCCGTCTTTTTGCACCCGTTTATGAATATACAGATAGGTCGAATAAATGGACGGATCTCCAAGGGTCAGAAATGCAATGTTTTTTCCTTCGTCCAGATATTCCTCCACTTTCTTGGCACCTGCATCGTGGATACGTTTTAGTTCTTCTTTTTCTTTCATCATCGGCATCGGAAGGCATAGCACCTGCTTCTTGCGAATCTCCGGCACTTCCGGCAGTACTATCTGATATGCCGTACAACTGTCGAGATACGGCATCCCTTCCTCCCAGATACACGGCTCCTTCAGTGTTCTGTCAGACACCGGAACCACTATCATATCACAGGACCGGATCGTCCGGACCGCCTTCAACGTCAGAAGCTCTGCCTCTCCCGGCCCTGTTCCTGTTCCATATAAGATTCCACTCATTCTTTTTGTCCTTTCCGTTCCTCTTTGATCTGCCTGAGTAGATCCATGGCCCCTTTCGTCTTTCCAAGGATCCCCCATTCTTTGGAAAAAGTCAGAAGTTCCACCTGAACTTCTCCTCTCGTCCTCTGATTCAGATGCCAGGAGATACGCTCCATGATCCGGAACATCACGTCTTCCCGAATGCCGGCCCTCGTAAGGACGGCAAGCATCTCATCTGTCGTAACACTCTCCTCAATTTTCGGCACCAGCCTGATCATCTCTCCGGCACGCCCCGGGTCTTCCTCCAAAGTCTTGGGCATAAGGTGGGAAAGAGCCGCAAGGAACACCTCCGCACGCCCATCCGCCATCCTGGAGTGAGTATTCATGATACCCCCCGCAAGTTTGGCAAACTTTCCGATATGTCCCACAAGAAGGACTCTCGGAAATCCGAGTACTACCGACATATCCAGCGCCTCACCCACATAATTACTGCATTTGACCGCCCAGTCCGAGGAAAATCCAAGCTCGTCTTTCAGAAAATCGCTTCCATAATTTCCCGGAACCAGACAGAGTGTCTGAATTCCTTCTTTCTTTTGTACTTTCATTTCCAGAAGAATCGTCTCAGTCAGCGCCTTCTCACTCATAGGCTCCACAATCCCTGTTGTTCCAAGGATGGAAAGACCGCCCACAATCCCAAGTCTTGGATTGAATGTCTTTGGGGCAAGTGCTTTCCCTTCCGGCGCAGAAATGGTCACCTTCAATGTTCCGCAAAATCCGGCTTCCTCGGCTGCCTGCCTGACAGCTTCCATAATCATACTCCGCGGCACCTTGTTGATCGCGGGCGCTCCCACCGGCTGCTCCAGTCCCGGCTTTGTCACCCGACCGATCCCCTCTCCGCCTTCCAGCACAATCTGTATCGAATCCGCTTCCGCCTCCGAAGGCCTTTCCTTTCTTTGGGTCGGTTCCTTCTTTACTTCGGCAAAAACCAGCATTCCGTGGGTAATATCCGGGTCATCTCCCGCATCTTTTCGGACTGCACACGACACCGCATCGAAATGCCGCACGGTCTCCTCCACCTCCAGAAACAGTGTCTCCCCTGCCGGGACAGTAAGACGGACCTCCCGGACTTTCTCTCCGGAAAACAGCATGATTGCCGCCGCCTTTGCCGCTGCCGCCGCGCAGGTTCCCGTCGTATATCCTCTTTTCAGTTCCTTTTGTCCTTTGATGACTGTCTGCTTTTCCATCTTTATCCTTTCGGATACTCCTTTGCTTCCTTGGCGTGCCGCACAAACATCTGCCGGATGCCCGGAATTTCTCCAAGCCCCTTTAAGACGGTGCGCACTTCATATCCTTCCCTTGTCAGAATCGATTTCCAGGAATCTTCATCCTCTCCTGCCATATCGTTTTTGGCATGGTCACCTGCCACGATCATAAAAGGCATCAGAAGAATCTTCCCGGCCTGTTGTTCTTTCAGCTTTTTCAGCACATCCTCCATCTCCGGAAAGCCTTCTACCGTGCCTACTACCACGTTTCGGTATCCCTTCGCCCAGAACGTGTAGTCAAGGGCCGGATATGCCGCATTGGTATGGTGCTCCGTCCCGTGCCCCATGAGCACTAACGTTTCTTCCTCTTTGAGCCTTGCATCCTCCATAATCAGGTGAACCGCTTCCTCATAATCTCCCATCGTGGCAAGAAGCGGTGCTCCAATGCAAAGCTTCTCAAATCGTTCCCTGTATGGCTCAATCTGTTCTATCATCTTATCGTATTCAAATCCATGGATGATATGGGTTGGCTGAATAAGAAGATCCTCAATTCCGTCCTGCGCCATCTGTTCCATGGCTTCCTCCACATTGCAGATTTCTATCTGAAACTCTGATTTCAGTTTCTTCAATATCATTCCGCTTGTAAACGCCCGGTACAGCGTCCGGTCCGGGAATGCCTCTGCAAGCGCCTTTTCTACTGCTCCGATCGTCTTCTCCATTGTATCCAGGTGACTCGTTCCAAAGCTCACCGTCAAAACTGCTTTTCTCATAATTGTCCTCCCATATGGGTCTGACATCGACGACTGACACCAAAAAAGGATATGGAAAAACAGACAGTTCTTTCCTCTGCCTCTTTCCCCATATCCGTTTCTATTTCCCTTTGACGTCCTCTTTGATTCTCGTACTTGTCATAATCCCGTAACCTTTCCGAAGCATTTAAAAGCAGGTATTCTGACTTAAGGATCCGCGCTTTTCTCTCCCTTCCCATGCATCCGCACAGTGGTCATTTCAGAGAAAGCTCCCCTCATACAGCAACGGGTATTGTTCCGGATTCTCACCGGATTCCCTTTTACTCCTTCTGAAAATAAGGTACTTTTAAATGATTTCTCTGTTTGATTCCTGTTTATGATACCATTGGCAAAGCCCCCTGTCAACCAATGCGACACCTCCGGCCAGTCTGAAGGGGCTTTATCCGATCACAACGTATGCCCTGCTCTCTCCGCCTTTTTCTTTCTTTACAAGAATCTTCTTATCGATCCGGTCTTTGAGCTCAGCCACATGGGAAATAATTCCCACCAGTTTATTGCCTTCACTTAAAGAAGCAAGCGCACGTACCGCCTTATCCAGTGCCTCGTCATCTAATGTCCCGAATCCTTCATCCACGAACATCGCTTCCATCCGGATGCCTCCGGACATAGCCTGAATCTCATCTGAAAGCCCCAGTGCCAGTGACAGGGATGCCTGGAAGGACTCCCCGCCTGACAGCGTGTGGATGCTGCGCTGTGTACCGTTATAATGATCGATCACATCCATATCCAGACCGCTTTGGCTTCTCCGGTTGTCCGCCGTCTTTTTGCGGACCAGCTCATACTGTCCGTCTGTCATGACAAGAAGTCTACGGTTTGCCCGGATCAAAATCCGGTCAAAATAGGCCATCTGCACATAGGTTTCCAGCATGATTTTTTCCTTTCCTCCAAGTGTGCCGTTGACCGTATCGGAAAGAACACCCGTGATCTGGTATTCTTTCTCTGTCTCTTCTTGCTGCTTCACGGCTTCCCTCATCTTCTCAAGGGCAGACCGGTCTGTACCAAGCACCGGAAGAAGCTGCTCTTTCTCTTCAAGCAGGCTCTGCTTTCTCAGGAGGATCTCCTGTCTTTTCTGTTCCAGCTCTTCTTTTTCCCGGCGTTTTTCCTCTTCCGGCATTTCTCGGTCTTTTTGCTGCTCTGTCCAGACACGGATGGATGCCTCACAAGCAGAAATCGCGTTTTCCGTACTCTGATATGCCGCTTTTGCCGCTTCCAAAGCGGCTTCCTTCTGCTGCTTTTCCAGCTCCATCTTCCGGATCACATTGCGCGCCTCTTCGTAGGATGCATAAGGAAGGCTCTCTCTGATTTCCAGAAGCCGTTTCCTTTCTGTTTCCTGCTCTGCCCGCATGGCCGCTGTCTGCCGTTCCAGAGTCAGGATCATCCTGGTCTGCTCTTCCGACTGTGTTTCCAGCTCTTTCTTTCGTTTCTCCATGGCATCATGCTGCTTCTGCTGGTTTTGCAGATCTTCTTCTTTTTGCCGTAATTCCTTTCTCCGGTTTTGAAGAAGACTTCCTTCCTCATTCGTCCTCCGATAGGCTTCCTTCAGATCTGCAGGTTTCTCATCCGGCCACAGAAATGCAGATTGCTGCTTTAACTGACCCGCTGCGGTCTCAGCTCGTCCTGCCGCCTCGCCCGCCTTTCTGCTTTGCTCCTTATCCTCTTCCATGAGTTTATCCAGCATAGCTTTTTTCTGCTTCAGCATCCGCTCATCCGGAATCTCCTTCCGTTTTTTTGCCGGACCCGGATGGTGCAGGGCACCGCACACCGGACAGGGCTCGCCGTCCCTTAAGGCCGCTGCCAGAATTCCTGCCTGTCCGTCCAGAAATGTCCGTTCCAGATCCTGATACTCCTTCTGCGCTCTCTGTACCTGCTCCCGGATCCGAAGATATGCCTCCTGCTCGGCGTCCTTCTGCTTTCTGATGTCCACGTACTGACCGCACAGCATCAGATACTCTCTCAGATTCTGATACCGTTCCTCCGTCTCCTGTTGCTGCTTAAGAAGTTCTCTCCACACTGCTTCCGAACCGTTAAACTCTGAAAGCACCTTATTGCACCGTTCTATCTCCGTTTTTGCCTTTGCCTGATTTTCCTTCACAGACTCCAGACGGACAGAAAGTTTCTCTGCCTCATTCTGTCTGTTCTCCCAGGAGCGCTTCTTTTCCTCCAGCTCCCGGTAAGTTTCAAGCTGCATGGACTCTTTCACAATCCGCTGTTGCACCTTCTCATTGCCCTTTGCATCTTCCTGAGCCTTTTGAAGCGCCTTCTGACAGACCTCCTTTTTCTGGATCAGCTGTTCCAGTTCTTCTTTCTGTCGCTTTTCTTCTCGTTTTGCTTTGAGTTCCTGCAAAACTTCATTCAGCCTGTCGCCATACTGCTGTGCCTCTTCTTCTGCCCGGCTGATCTCCCTTTCCAGACGTCCTGCTTCCTTTTGCATCGTTTCAAGAATACTCTCAAGGAAAAAAAGCCATTCTTCCTTATCCGGACTTTGCAGACTTTCTTCCCATTTTTCCTGAAGTGCTTCCTCTTTTTTCGGTATCAGAACGCCATCAGCATACTGGCGAATACTCTGCTCCATTGCATCATATGCTTTTTTCAGACCTGCCGCCTTTTCTTTCATCTTCTCCTGAAATACCTGATATGGCACCGTGTGGAACAGCATCCGGAAAATCCGACTCTTTTCCTCGGTGGAAGAAAAGAGCATCTTCTGGAACTCTCCCTGGGCTAACATGGCAATCTGTGTAAACTGCTCTCTTTTCAGTCCGAGGATTTCCTCACACTTTTCTGTAACATTTCTGGCACCCGTTACCACACTTCCATCCGGAAACGTCAGAACAGCATCTGCCTTCTGGGTGATCCATCCTTCTCCCCTCTTTTTCGGGCGCTGATATTCCGGATTCCGATGAATCTGATATCTGGAGCTTCCGACCGAAAAAGTCAATTCCACAAAGGTTTCCTCGCCGTTTGCGGCATATTTACTCTGCATCATATCCGCTTTCCGGTGATTGCCGGAAGGCTCCCCGTAAAGGGCAAAGGTGATGGCATCAAAAATCGTCGTTTTTCCCGCGCCGGTATCGCCGGAGATCACGTAGAGACCGTGCTTTCCCAGTTTTTCAAAGGGAATCTCCTGCCTGGACGCATAAGGGCCGAATGCAGATAAAATCAGTGTTTCCGGTCTCATCGTTCTCCCTCCCATACTTCTTCCATCATCTCTATAACCAGTTTCCTCTGCACATCCGAAAGCGGTGTACCGTTGACCATCTGATAAAAATACGATACGACTTCGTCCGGCCGTTTTTGCTCTACCGCTTCCATTTCTTCATACTGCATCTGCGTGCGTACCCGCACATTGTCATAGTCAAGCTTCATCAGATTCGGATAAATCATCCGCAGTTTCCCGATCGCATCCATCACATCTTCCTCATCAGTAAGTGTAATATGAAAGTAAGAATCCCGCTCCTGCATCTCATAAAACGGACGACTTGTCAGCTGTAAATAGGTCCCCTTCAGTTCCTTCATATCCCGCAGAGGGGTAAGAGGGACTGTTTTGATCGCGGCTCCGCCTTTTTCTTTCAGTTCCACAATAGTTACGGATTTTTGATCGTGCACCTCGGAAAACGAATATTTCAAAGGTGTTCCGCAGTAGCGGACCGTCTCCCTTGTGACAGACTGAGGTCTGTGCAGATGCCCAAGAGCTACATAGTCAAATCCATCAAACACCGACACGTCCACCTGATCCAGTCCCCCAATGGAGACTTCCTCCGACTCACACTGTACGGCTCCTGCCACGAACTGATGAGCCACCAGAATGTTCCGTTTATCCGGATCCAGACTGGACTCTTCTATCACTGTGCGTACCGCATCCGTATATGTATGAATCTCCTTTTCCGGATAGACGCTCCGTACCTGCGCCGGTTTTAAAAACGGCATCAGCCAGATAGAAAGTGTTCCGTATTCATCCTCCCAGTCCACTTTTTCCAGAAATCCTTCTGACGCCATATACACGCCGCTTTTCTTAAACAGCTCCGATCCAAAGGAAAGCCTGTCCCTGGAATCGTGATTTCCGCTTATGAAAAAGACTGGAATCTTCCGGTCTGCAAAGCTGTTCAGCAGGTAATCAAGAAGCCGCACTGCTTCCGCAGGCGGGACAGGCTTATCATAAACATCGCCTGCAATCAGAACCCCTTGCGCCTGCTCCTGATCGGCAATCTTCAGAATCTGCTCAAGGATATGAGCCTGATCATCCAGCATGGAATACTCATTAACCCGTTTTCCAAGATGTAGGTCCGATATATGCAGCAATCTCATATTTTCCCTCCTAATATTCAATTCCTTCCCGTGCAGGGACGCCATGCTCAAACGGATGGCGCACCGCCTGGATCTCGGAAATATAATCTGCCATTTCCAGAATTCGTTCATCCGGATTCCGTCCCGTCAGGACAACTTCCAGATGCTCCGGCTTCTCCTTGAGAAAGGAAAGTACACGCTTATGAGGAATCAGCTCGTACCCGAATGCCGCCATGAACTCATCCATCACAAGGATATCATAGTTGCCTGCCCGTATCTCAATGTCCTCCCAGATCCGTTCGTACGCTTCTTTCATCTGCTCTTTTTCTTCATCAGTCAAAGTCCAGTAAAATCCGTAGCCCTCTGGCATCCGGATCCGATCAATCTGCGGAATCTGATCCAGCACAGAAAGCTCTCCGGAATCTTCATTTTTCAGAAATCGGACAAGGAGGATCTTTCTTCCCCTTCCGGCAGCCCGGATCATCAGCCCGACGGCCGCACTGGTCTTTCCTTTTCCATTTCCGCAGTATATGTGAATCAATCCGTTTTGTCCCATACCCATGTTCCTTTCTCCGTATGAATGTGTCCGCTTCCTTTCCAGAAATACGGCAGACCGTACACCGCTTCGATAAACACATCGGCTTTTTCCATCAGATAGCGGTTAACCTGTCCTGCCACAGAAAGGTACTGTTTCATCTCATCGTCTTTTGTTCCATTCTGAAACATCTCATTTGTCACCACGACAAGATGGTCCGCTCTATCTGCTAAATGCTCGATCCCACAGATAATCCGCTCTGCCGTCTCCTCCGGATCCTGCATGGAAAAATCTTCTCCACTGTAAAGCTCATTGGCAACGAGATTGGAAATACATTCCAGCAAAATAAGCGGCACTTTCTCTTCAAAGACAAGCTCTTCCAGCCCGGACGGACATTCCAGCGTGGTAAATTGTCTGCCCGTCCGCTGTTTCCGGTGTCGTTCGATCCGCCTTCTACTCTCCTCATCATACGCAATCATCGTCGCAGCATAAATCTTCGGTCCACTGCACAGGCTCTGAGAAATATCTTCAGCCATTGCAGACTTTCCGCTTCCGCTCCCCCCTGTTACTACAACGAACATGCACGAATCCTTTCTACTGTTTCCTCAAATGTACTGCCTTCTTCTTTTGGCCGCTCCACCACTACAAGCACCGTGCCAGTCTTGGCTGCCGCTCTTGCCTTATCTTCAAAACCACCTGCACTTCCGGACTCTTTTGTAATGAGATAGGCTGCCTTAACATGATGAATTGTGGCAATATTCATCTCCTCGGAATATGGCCCCTGCATGGCAATCAGATGATCTCCTTCCAGTCCAAGGCGCACACTCTCCTCTACAGACTCTTTCGTGGACAGCACTCTTGCATAACAGCGGTTCCGGTAGTCTGTAAGTTTCGTATAGGCAGCAAGTTCTTTGCTTCCTGTAGTGATCAGGATATTCCCCTCTGTCTTCTCCACAAATCTTACGCCTTCTTCGATCGAAGAAACATAGACGAGACCATCCTCTTTCTGAACCGGCTTTCTCAGAAGCCTGATATACGGAACTTCTGTCTCCAGACATGCTTCTTTGATATTTTTCGTCACTTCACGGGCAAACGGATGGGTAGCATCCACAACCAGATCAATCTTCTGTTTACGGATATAGTTTTTCATTTCTACTTCTTTCATTCGTCCTGCGATGATATTTAAGTTTCCGGCCTGTACCTCCCCGTGTTTGGCATATGGTGCCCGCGCTTCTTCCGGTTCTTTCAAAAGACACTCTTTTCCGTATTCCGTTGCTACACTGACAAACACTTCCACCGGAAAGTGCTTGATCTTTTCCATCAGCTCTTTCCCTTCTGTCGTTCCCGCAAAGATTAAGATATGCTTCATTATTTTTCCCCCTTTCGTTTCTTGTCCGGCACCCGGGCTGCATCCTGATCAGCCCCGTCCGAATGTTATTTCGTAATGCATCTGTACAACCGCAAGTGTCAGATCTTCGAACTTTTCTTTTTTATCTATCAGTTTTCCGAACTGTCCTGCGAGAAGGGCTGCCCTCTCACACACATTGTCCGTTCCTGTTATATTCTTTACAAAATCAGAGGAGGAGGTCACCTTCTCCACCGTATTGAGTTCCCCGGCCGTATACGTCCGAAATGGAATCCTGTAATCTGACGCAAATTCAAGGATTCCATCCTCATCTGCTTTCCGATCGATGCTTGCAAGCACCCCGATCTGGTCTATTTCCCATCCTCTGCGTTCCAGTACGCTTCGGATCTTTTGTTCTATCTTTTCTTTTTTTACTCCTCTTCTGCATCCAATCCCCACACTTAATATCTTTGGGTACAGATACAGAACATCTCTCATTACTTTCTCCGGCTTTTTTTCAAGCACCGCAATGCCCGGCACTGTTTCCTTCAGTTCCTCATACTCTTTCTTCACCAGAAGTTCCTCCGGCACTTTCCCTTGCACCGGGAAGTCCGAATAAAAACCGACTGTTCCTCCCTGCAAGATCCGGGCGGAAATCTCTTTTGCAAGACCTCTGTCCGAAATCTTTATTCCGTTTTCCTTTGCGAACAGATCTACCGCAAATTTCCAATTCAGATCGGTGGCTGTCGTAACCACCGGAATTGCTCCGGTAAGATCGGAAATCATCCTGGCAGCTTCCCCTGCTCCTCCCAGATGGCTCGAAAGTAGCGGAATGATATATCCACCTTTCTCATCCATCACAAGCACCGGCGAATCTGTGAATTTGTCCTTTACAAATGGGGCAATGCTCCGAACTGCAATTCCTGCCGCCCCGATAAAGAGATAGGTATCGGTCCCCCATCCCTCTTCTACCCAGTCGTATAGAGAATCCACCCAGGAAAGCATACTGCCTCCCGGAGCCGTACCTTTCCGGTATCCTGCGCAGGAAAATCCTGCCTGTTCCAGCTTTTCTCTCAGAAACTCATTTCGTCTGTGGCCTTCGGATGTAAAACTGATAACGCGGATCCTTCCGCATTTATTTTCCCATGCTGATTTCAAGTCCGCTCACCCCAAAGTCCTCTGCCAGGGATTCCATTCCCTCTCCGATTTCTTCTCTCGTATACTGGTGTTCCTCTAAAAATGCCTCGTCCAGCTGCGCCAGATGGAGATAAAAGCAAAGTGCCATCTCAAACATCTTCAGGTCTCCGGTCTCCAGCTCTTCCAGAAGAAGATTCTCCGCCTCATTGATCTCTCCTGCATCCGCAAGTGCAATAATCTTTCTGTAAAGCCGGTCCACTTCATTGTCCATCGCTTCGTATTCCGGAAGCTCGTAGTCTGCCTCTTCTTTTCCAAGAATCAACTTTGCCAGAAACCTTCCCTGGTCTTCCAGTCTTCTCAATACAAAATCCTGTTTCAGTCCCATTGCTGTCACCCCTTTTTAGTAGTAAATCATACGTCCAAGCGTACTTGCCGCAGCAGATGCAATGACAAGCATGCATCCAAGCACAAAACAGCCCGCAGCTGCTCCAATCAGAATGTAAAGATGTTTCCTTCTGTGTCCGTCAAACATTTTGCCTTCATAGCCCTTTCTACCCATATGGATCAGGAAATTTCCCGCATAAGTCAGGACAAGAGCAATCCCTGCCATCGCAACGTAGATTCCTACTACCGCGAGAGTATAAGAAGAGCTATAGGAGCCCGCCTGAGAATACGCCGCACTTCCAACCGCCTGATAAAAGGCGTCCATCAGCCACTGCATTCCGAACATCAGAAGCAGCGGAAGCAGATTGTTGATGGCATGGAACAAGATATTATAAACCATGTTTCCGGTTTCCGCCAGAAGATACGCCATTGCCATACCGAGAATGGCTGTCGGGAAGAAGCGCCAGATGCTTCCGTGAAATGCTCCGAAAATACATCCTGTCAACACAATGACGATCCACTTGTTTCCAATCGGCCAGAAACTGTTAAAGACGACGCCCCGGAATACTGCCTCTTCGCAAAATGCCGGTGTGATGGATACGATCAGCACGGAAATCAATGCAGGAACACTTAAGAATGCGTAAGAAAGTCCTGCGCTCGTTCCCATGATTTCATCCGGGAAGAAGTATGCAAGCACTACGGTAAACACCATGGCGATCCCCATTGTTCCCATCCAAAAGAGAAAGGTGCCGAACAGGCCGTGCGGCGTCGGTTTCCGAATCGGAAATACGTATTTCGGATTGCCGTTAAATAAATAGGTGCATCCTACTGCAATAGCAAGCATCAGCAGTTCACTCACCAGCGTCCCGTAAAGTCCCATATAATTACTAAGTGCCGGACCGATCAGAAAGACACAGACCGCAGTCAAGATCAGTACAATAATTCCATGGTAAGGTTTTAAAGGTTTTGTTTGTCTATTCATTGTTACCCCTTCTTTCCAATATCAAAACGGGGGAGGATACTCCCCCGCTCTTTTCTCCTGTAAAGCTCCCCCCTGCTCTTCCTTATCTCCCGCAGATCTCACAACCAAGCGCACATCCGGTCGGTGTTCCGGCGCAGCCACCCATGGCTGTTTCTCTAAGTTCAAATGGAAGGCTCTTTCCTACATGATACATGGACTCTGCCATCTCATCAAACGGAATCACGCTCTTTACTCCGCTAAGCGCAAGTTCTGCGCAGGTCAATGCGTTTGCCACCCCGATGGCGTTTCTGCTCTGGCAAGGTGCCTCTACAAGTCCTGCAATCGGGTCACACACCATACCGAGAAGATTTGCCATCGCAATGGATGCTGCATCCAGACACATCTGCGGCGTGCCGCCCATCATCTCTACTACTGCGCTTGCAGCCATGGCGGATGCCGCTCCGACCTCTGCCTGACAGCCTGCCTCTGCTCCAGATACGGATGCATTACGCATCAGAATATATCCCACTGCCGACGCATTGAGGATTCCTTTTAAGAGCATCTCATCATCTACTCCTTTTGTATCACGGATGGCAAGCAACACACCTGGAAGGACGCCGGCGGATCCCGCTGTCGGTGCTGCCACAATCAGTCCCATGGAGGCATTGACTTCCAACACTGCCATACTGTAGGCAATCGCTCTGGAAAGCGGTGTACCGCAGACAGAAGATGCCTCTCCTTCATGATCTGCCACAAGTTTTGCCTCTCCTCCGATCAGGCCTCCCATGGACTTTTTCGGGTTTTTAATCGGCTGTTCCACCGCATTTTTCATAATTCCAAGTGCTTCATAAAGCTTTTCCCTGATCGTTTCTTCCAGCATTCCACCACAGGTGATCTCTCTTTGTTTCATCACTTCCGAGATCGGAAGCTGTTCCTTTTCACACACTTCAAGAAGTGTCTGTCCTGAAATAAAATCCATCTTAGCCCCTCCTACATCTGTACAAGCATCAGATCCTGTACGTTCTCGTTTTTGTGAATCTCATCCAAAATCTCTTCAGGAATCTGCTCGTCCGACTCCACGATTGTAAAGGCAGTCGCGCCTTTATCTTCGCGGAACAGTCTCATAAACGCGATATTCACTTCATGCCTGCTCAGACACTGGGTAATATGTGCCACCACGCCCGGCTTGTCAATCTGTCTGACAATCAGCGTGCTGTATTCGCCTGTAAATTCCACATCAATGCCGTTGATCTGGACAATCTTGATCTTGCCGCCCCCGATGGACTCTCCTCTGACAAACAAACGGTGTCCATTTACTCCGGTGATGTCCATATCCGCTGTATTCGGATGATCGGTCTTTGTCTCTTCGTCGATGACAAACTCGTATTCTACCCCCATCTTTTGGGCCCACTCAAAAGCATCGCGGATTCTGGCATCATCTGTATCAAATCCAAGAATCCCTCCTAAAAGTGCCCGGTCCGTCCCGTGTCCATGGTACGTCTTGGAAAACGAACCATAAAGCGTAAAGACGACCTTTTTAATCGGTTCCGGACACATTTTTCGCGCCAGAAGAGCCATGGAGCACGCTCCTGCTGTATGTGAACTCGAAGGTCCTATCATATTCGGACCGATCACATCAAAAATACTCAAAAACTTCATACCCATATCCTCCGGTTACTTTCTTTACTTTCCTTAATATATCATATTTCCGGACTCCCCAAAAGGGATTTCACAAAATCTGCATATAAGATCGTGAAAATGAGTACCCGTGTCTTCATAATTTCTTAATTTCCACCTGGAAATCTTTAAAATATCCTAAGAGTGGCTTTTGTTGTTCTTAGGTTTTATGTTTTACAATGAAATCAGAAACAGGAAAGGAAAGAGAGGCGAAAAAGTTATGTTACAGAAATATATGATGGCAAAGGAATTTTATACGACAGAAAAGGCGGGGCTCATTTCGCACAGTATGCACCGGTATTCCATCTCTTCCTACATCCTGTTGTTCTTTACCTTTTCATTTGCGGGATGGCTGTGGGAAGTCCTTCTGCATGTATTTATCGATCATACTGTTGTAAATCGTGGTGTCCTCTACGGTCCGTGGCTTCCAATTTACGGGTTCGGAGGTGTTTTCATCATCTTTGCGCTCCGCCGCTTTGCCGAAAAACCGCTTCAGGTTTTTCTGATGACCATGCTGACAGCCGGGACGATGGAATTCGTCACTGGAACCGTGCTGTGGAAAGTCTATCAGATGCGCTGGTGGGATTACTGGGATTCCCTCATTAATCTCAAAGGGTTTGTCTGCCTGGAAGGGCTGCTTCTCTTTGGAACCGGAGGGATTGTGATCCTCTATTTTGCGGCGCCGAAATTATGCGTTCAGTACCAGAAACTTCCGGGAACATTCCGGACGGTTCTGTGTATCTGCCTCCTTGGTATTTTCGTCATCGATGTCGTCTTCTCGCTGATGCATCCAAATGCCGGATTCGGGGTGACAATGCCATAATACAACATCAGGGAAATGAAAAAGTTTGATCACAAAGAATGAACCGCTTCACCTGCTGCCTCTTCCTTGGCAGCCGTGAAGCGGTTCTTTTTCTATTTCACTATGTTTTTAATGTGTGCAGTCTGCCTCGATCTTTTCCAGATCTCCGTTGTTGATAAAGTATGCTTTATACCACATCAGGAACGTGTAGACTACCCAGATCTGAATGGAATGAGTTACCTTTCCTTCTTTATGTTCTTCCAGAAGCTGCAGAATTTTCTTACGGTTAAAGAATTTTCCTGCAGTCTCGCTCTTGAATTCTTTCTTGATCATCTTGTAATACTGATCTTCTCTCATCCAGTTTGGAAGCGGGCTTGGGAACATGAGTTTCTTTCTCTCCGCACTCTTCTTACTGAATTTACGGTCTGCAAGGGCACGGAACGCAAGCTTCGTGTTGGAATCGTTGACCTTGCATTTTGCCGGAATTGTACGGGCAGTCCTGAAGACTTCGATATCCATAAACGGAACCCGAAGCTCCAGAGAGTTTGCCATGGACATCTTGTCCGCTTTCAGAAGGATCTCCTGACGCAGCCACATATTGAAGTCCAGATACTGCATCTTGGAAACATCATCCAGATTCGGCACCTTGTCATAAAATTCCTTGGCAATATCCAATGGATTTCTGCTCTTATATTTTTTCTTGAGGAATGCATCCCGCTCTTCGTATTTGAAGACGTTGCTGTTTCCAATGTACCGCTCTTCCACATCCTTACTTCCACGGATCAGGAAGCCTTTTCCTTTAAATTTCGGAAGCGGTGCAACAACCTTTGCCACTGCCTTTCTGAACCATTTCGGAAGCTTCTGGTATCCGCCAAGAGAAATGTTCTCATGGTAGATATTGTATCCTCCGAACATCTCGTCTGCACCTTCTCCGGAAAGTGCTACCTTGAAGTCCTGAGAACAACGGTTGGAAATATAATACAGAAGGTTCGCACTCGGGTTAGCCAGCGGCTCATCCATGTAATACTGAATCTTCTCCGCATCGTGGAAATATTCTTCGGCAGATACCTTCCGTCCGATATTGCGGATGCCAAGCTCATCTGCCAGTTCCTTTGCGTGAGGCGCTTCACTGTATTTCTGCTCTACAAAGTCAATCGTAAATGTCGTCAGATCCACTTTATCCTTCAGCTCATATGCCACGTAGCTGGAATCCACGCCGCTGGAAAGGAAGGAACATACCGGCACGTCCGCGATGATGTGCTTGTTTACTGAATCTTCCAGAACACCGTCGAGCTTATCTGCGACACTCTCGATTGTCTGATTTTCATTGATGTCAAAGGTCGGCTCCCAGTACATCTTCACGTTTACCTTGTCATTTTCATAGGTAAAGTAATGTCCCGGCAACAGTTTGTATACATTCCTAAAGAATGTCTCTTCTCCCGGAATACATCCGAATGTCATGAAGTCCGGAAGCTTCTCCTCAAACAGCTCTTTCTGGAAATCCGGATGAGCCAGGAAAGACTTGATCTCGGATCCAAACAGGAACGTACCGTCCTTATGGTAATAATAAAACGGCTTGATCCCGAAATGGTCTCTTGCGCCGAACAGTGTCTTCTTCTTTCTGTCAAAGATGACAAACGCGAACATTCCTCTCAGTTTTTTAAGCAGTCCTTCCTTCCCCCACTCTTCGTATCCGTGAAGAAGAATCTCAGAATCGGTATGTGTTGTAAATACATGTCCGGCCTGAATCAGCTCTTCTCTGATCCCCTGATAGTTGTAAAGCTCGCCGTTAAAGATCAGCACCAGATTTTTGTCTTCATTGAACATCGGCTGAGACCCGCCTTCCAGGTCGATAATACTAAGTCTGACAAAGCCCAGTCCGACTCCGCCTTCCACGAAGGCATCCTGTGAATCCGGCCCTCTGTGGCGAATCTTATCTGTCATCTTCCGGATCACGGAAGCATCGTACTCTTTCATTCCTGCATAACCTGCAAATCCGCACATACTTTTTCTCCTTTATATATATGTCTCCTGATATCAATATACTAACTTAATTATTTTAGCGAATTTCACTGTGGATTGCAAGAGATTTGTTCCATCACTTTTCCAATCGGTTCCCGGATCACAAGATCTGCCCTGACAGACCGCCCTGTTTCCGCCTTGTTGATCAGCACAAGATACTTTCCGCGGAAGTAATCTATAAAACCGGCTGCCGGGTAAACGACAAGGGAAGTCCCGCCGATAATCAGCATATCTGCATGCGCGATCGCTTCCACAGAATTCTGGATGGTCTTTGTGTCCAACCCTTCTTCATAGAGCACGACATCCGGCTTGATCATCCCGCCGCAGCTGCATCTTGGAATCCCTTCACTGTTTTTCACATACTCTGCATCATAAAATTTTCCACATTCCATACAGTAATTTCTATGAATACTTCCATGCAGTTCATATACCGTCCGGCTTCCCGCTTTCTGGTGAAGCCCGTCAATATTCTGAGTAACAACAGCAGTCAGTTTTCCTGCCTGCTCCAGCTCGGCCAGCTTCTTGTGTGCCGGATTCGGCTCCGCATCCAGACAAAGCATCCGGTCCTTATAAAATCGGTAAAATTCCTCCGGATTCCTCAGAAAAAAGGTGTGGCTGATGATTGTCTCTGGTGGATATTTATACTTCAGATTGTATAAACCGTCTTCACTGCGGAAATCCGGGATATTACTCTCAGTGGAGACTCCTGCTCCTCCGAAGAATACGATATTCGTGCTTTCATCTATCATCTGCTGAAGTTTCCCGATCTCTTCCATATCACATTTCTCCTTTCATTTCTTTCTCTGTTTTTCCTCGTATTTCCTTTAGTATAGCACAGTTTCATCATACTGATAAGATTTCCTGATTTTCCGGAAATCTCTTGTTCCCCCTCTTTTCTTCCTGTATACTGATTCATATCTGAGTAGAAAGGACTGACAGGTATGAATGAGAGTATTTCCAAAAAAATATTGAATATTATTACAATCTTGATCGGCAATGCCATCTATGCGCTCGGTGTTGTCGTCTTCATTCTTCCAAATGACCTGATCACCGGGGGAACGACTGGTCTTGGAATTGCTTTTGAACATTACTTTAATATCCCTATTTCCATGTTCGTCTTCTGTTTTAACGCCGTTATGTTTGTGCTTGGAGCAGTTGTCCTTGGAAAAATGTTTGCACTGACAACACTGATCAGCAGTTTCTTTTACCCGATCATTCTCGGTGTATTTGAAAAGATTCCGCAGCTTGCAAATGTCACAGGCGACCGGATGCTTGCAACCGTCTGCGGCGGACTCATGATCGGATTTGCCATCGGAATCGTGATCCGGGCAGGTGCATCCACCGGAGGAATGGACATTCCGCCTCTTGTACTGAATAAAAAGTTCGGTCTCCCGGTGTCTGTCATGCTCTATCTCTTTGACTTCACGATCCTGATTCTCCAGATGCTCTTCTCCGACAAAGAGCAGATCATCTACGGAATTCTCCTTGTTCTGATCTACACCGTCGTTCTGGACAAAGTACTCCTCACCGGACACGTCCAGACTCAGGTCAAGATCGTAAGCAAAAAGCACAAAGAGATCAATCAGATGATCGTCCAGAAGCTGGACCGCGGCTCTACTATCCTGCATGGCGAAACCGGATATCTGCATACAGATCAGCCGGTCATCATGACCGTCATTTCCAACCGGGAACTGACAAAGCTGAATCAGGAAGTCAATAAAATTGATCCGGAGGCCTTCATGATTATTGCCCGCGTCAACGAAGTTAAAGGACACGGCTTTTCCAGCAGTAAGATTTACCGGAACAAAAAGACTGCTGCCGTATCTGGAAAATAATAATTTTCTGAACTATTCTCAAATATACAAAATCCGGAAAGTCTCTTTGAATTAGACTTTCCGGATTTTTATATTACTCTTTCATCAGTTTATGGAGGCTTTCTTCAGAAAGTTCCAGTTCCTTAGCAATTTGGCTGTCTTCCATACCCTTCTTTCGCTTTTTTTGAATCAATTCAATCAACAGCTTTTCACGTTCTTCCTCCCTGATTTTCGCTTCGTGCCATTCCTGGTCAAATTCTTCCAAGATCACGTCTTCCACCTCCGCGCTGTTCTTTTCGAGAAATTCTTTCAGAATATCCTTTTCAATACAGTGCTCTTTTGCTCACCAGACCGCCTCTTCAATCGGCTTCCCCTGATCCAGATGTTCCCTGACCTCATGCACAAAATAGGAATAATCCCTGAGGACTTTACATTGTTCCAGCAGTTCTTCATTATGTCCCCAGTTAATGTTCACCAGTAGCGCCTGACATTCCAATGCTGGGGGAAACGTTGTATCCACTGTCTTTTTAAAGGCATCAGAAAGCTTTAATTCCCGATACTCCTCTTCTTCTTCCTTTCCATTATAGAATACCACATAGAACGGAAACGGTAAAGGAATCTGTTTTGAGCCATAGAGATCGACGTCCTGCGCTTTTACATAATTTTGATAGATCCGTCCAAAATAGAAGAAACCTCTGAGCGGCATGTTCGGATTTAAGGTGCTCTGATGCTCATAAAGATTCATCATGCTCGAAAATAAAAATGAGACATCGTTTTTCATCCCGACATAGATGACATCTTCCAATGTTGTAATTTCCAGTTCCTCCGGATCTGTATACGCTGTCCGGTTCAAAGCATTGTAAAGTGACAACAGATTTTCTTTTTCCCGGAAAATCATCCGGAACAGTGTTTTGATGCATAGGCAGACTCCTCCTCTGTTATAAAATTTTGAAATGATTGGTTGATAATTCCACAGAACCTGTGGCTGGAAAATAGAATGGCTCCTCCCGCGCGGAGGAGATATTTGAGCTCTTCCAAAGAACTTGGAAGTTATGATTTACAATAACATAAATGCCAAAAAAGTACAAGAACAACCTTCTTGCCTTATATGAACAGAATTGATTTTCGCGCACGCTGCAAAAAACAGACAATACTTTTGCATACGTGCGCGTTCCGATCAATCTGCCTTGTTATCCCAGAAGATCCTGCGATACTTCTGTGTAAGAGGACAGATCTTCCGGCAGTGTGATTTCTACCTTTTTGCCCGGATTGTTGACTGTGCTTGTCACCTGTGTATTCACACTGACTTCGCTTCCACTGATATTCATTACCATATCCATGTCAACGTTACTTTCGATGTAATAACCGTCCGGATTGATCAGATAGGATCCTCCCGCCTTCTCGATTGTAAATTCTGCCGTTTCTGTTCCTGTCTGCATTCCGGAAAGAAGTTCTTTCGTGTATTCGGTCATCTTCTCCGGATCTCCGGTAAAGGTAAGCCTCGTATTTTCGCCTTCTTTTTCTGCTGTCAGTTCCGTCATGGCTTCCGAGGATACCATCTTTGCCTGGCTGTTCTCCACCTGCTCCTTGATCTGGTCCAAATCGTACGGATATTTGAATTTCTGGCCTGACATCTCCATATAATAGTAACCGTCTGTGTAAAATGCAGTCATCTCAATATTCTGTCCAAGGAGTGCGGTCGCTGTCTCCATCTGATACTGTAAATCCGATGTGTTATATCCGGACATCAGCATATCGACATTCATATCGATATCCACCGTCTCTCCAGCCTGCTCCATTGTCATCTTGGTTCCCAGTGTCATGTCCAGATCTGTCAGCTTTGCATTTTTCTCCACTGCAGCCCGGTAAAGTTCCTTGGGATCCAGTGCTTTCTCCTGATTCTTGCTACATCCTGCCGCCATCAGAAGTCCAATACAGCAGATTCCTGCCAGAAGCCGCTTTCCCGTCTTGTTTTCTGTCCGTCGTTTCACCGTCTCTTCCCTCCCTTTCCGATTTCAGGCCTTCCGGCCTTTCCAAAATTCTTCCAGTTACAACAACAGCCGCAAAACAGCTCATAAAAGCTGCCCTGCGGCTGTTTTATTCAGTGTATCATCCGGTACAAAAGCATGTCAATACTGTTCCCGGTAGGATTTGAAAAAGTCAGACAGACTGTCCAGTGTTTTGACGAGGACTGGGATCTCATCCTCTGCTAGGGCAGATACGACTGCTTCCGTCATTTTTCTGTGAAACTCTGCATGATGGTGGTATGCCTTCTCTCCCTTTTTGGTCAGGCGGATATTGACCACTCTTCTGTCCTGAGCGCTCCTCTCCCGGACCACATACTTTTTATTGACAAGACTGTTCATTGAGGTAGTAAGAGATCCAACAGTGATTTTCAGTTTTTTTGCGATTGCTGACATATTGTTTCCTTCTCCGAGGCCCACTGCTTCAATAATATGCATATCATTGTTCGTAATGTCCTTATATTCTTCTGTAATCACTGCTTTTCCTTCGAGCTCCCAGATTTCATTGAACAAATGAACCAGGATTTCATTGATTGCCCTGTATGCGTCCACGTTTTTTTAGCTCCTTTACCTGTCTATCTTTCGTCTTGTCCTTATTCTTATCCCATCAGTGAACCGATCACTTCTCTGACTGTCGTGATTTTCTGCTGTCTGTACGCCTCTTTTCCACAAAAAAGAAGTGCTTCCTCCACATCTCCTCTGGCTGCTGCTACGAGACGTTCTGTAATGCAGTACGGAATTTCGGCCGGATTGCATTTTTGAAGACATCCAAGGCATTTCTTCGGAGTAAATTTTTCCCCGTCCATCACTCTTTTCATAAATGGATTTAAGATTGCACGCCCCGGCATGCCCACCGGACTTGTCACAATGCAGATATCCTCTTCTCTGGCGTTTATGTACGCTTCTTTATAACGGATATCAGCATCACATTCTTCGGTTGTCACGAAACGGCTCGCCGTCTGCACGCCGTCCACGCCAAGCGCCATAGCGGCTTCCACCTTCTCTTTTGTGTCAATGCCGCCTGCCAGGACAACCGGAATCTTTCTTTCATATTTTTTTTCGTACTCCCGCACGGCCTTTAAGATGGATTTCACTTCCTTATTATATTCTGCATCGTCAAATACTTCAAGCTGCTCTTTTGTAAATCCAAGATGTCCTCCAGCCTTCGGTCCTTCAATCACAAGCAGATCTGGGACCCGATTATACTTTCTGTCCCAGTATTTCATTATGACTTTCGCCGATTTTTCGGTAGAAACAATCGGAGCAATTTTCGTATCAGTTCCCTCCACATAACGCGGAAGGTCTGTCGGCAGTCCGGCACCCGAAATAATCAGATCGCACCCGATAGCTGCCGCATGTCTTACATATTCCTCATAATGTTTCAGCGCCACCATGATGTTAAATCCGATCACTCCGTCCGGAGCGATCTCCCTGGCCTTTTGGTATTCACTTTCCATGGCCCGCAAGTTGGCCTGAAACGAATCTTTTTCAAAATCCACTTCCCCAAATCCGATCTGCGCGTTGGAAATAATCCCCGCCGCTCCCTCTTTTGCAACAGCGCCGGCAAGCCCTCCCAGGCTGATACCGACACCCATTCCTCCTTGAATAAGAGGAACTTTGATTTGTTTATCGCCGAGCGAAATCGGCGGCCATTTTGTATTCACTTTTTCGTTCCTTTCCTACATCCGACGGAATCTCTGGTAACGCTTCTCAACCAGAGCATCTGTATCCATCTCCATGTACTCACAAATAAATTTCTTCAGACTTCTGTCCAATCTATCTGCCACTTCCTCCAGATTTGCGGAAGTGAAATTATCCGGCTCCGGAATTACCTGCTCAACAATATCCATGCTCTTTAAATGGTTTGCCGTGAGCTTCATAACTCCTGCCGCCTCTTTTGCCCGTTTACTGTCCTTCCAGAGAATAGATGCAAATCCTTCCGGAGAAAGAATAGAGTAGATGGAGTTCTCCAACATCCACACTTCGTCCGCGGTAGCCATGGCAAGGGCACCGCCGCTTCCGCCTTCTCCGGTTACAATGGATACAATCGGCGTTTTCAAGGATGACATCTCGTAAATATTCTTTGCAATTGCCTCCCCCTGACCGCGTTCTTCTGCTTCCAGCCCACAGAACGCTCCCGGTGTATCAACATAACATATCACCGGACGGTGGAATTTCTCCGCCTGCTTCATAAGGCGCAGCGCTTTCCGGTATCCATCCGGGGACGGCATTCCAAAGTTGTGCAGAATATTATCCTTCGTGGATGTCCCCTTCTCCTGCGCAATAACTGTTACAGGCATTCCGTGGAATCTTGCAATTCCTCCGACAATCGCCTTATCATCTTTAAAATAACGGTCTCCATGGAATTCTATGAAATCCGTAAACAAGGTACTGATATAATCGCTTCCAACCGGGCGTTCTTTCTTCCTGGAGATCTGAACTCTCTCCCAGGAAGTCAATCCCTTATATGGCGCGCGCTTTTCTTCTCCTTCGCCCTGACAGTATTCTTTCCGCCAGTTTTCCTCAGCCCCGCCTGCTTTATGCATCTCAAGAATGGAAGCAAGCACTTCTTTCATCTCTTCCCGCTCTACAATCCGGTCGATAAAACCATGCTCCAGCAAGAACTCGGATTTCTGAAATCCTTCCGGAAGCTTCTGTCCGATCGTCTGCTCGATGACACGTGGTCCTGCAAAACCGATCAATGCTTTTGGCTCTGCCAGAATGATATCGCCAAGCATTCCAAAACTTGCCGTCACCCCACCGGTCGTCGGATTAGTCAGAACAGAGATATAAAGAAGCCCTGCGTCGCTGTGCTTTTTCAAAGCTGCGGATGTCTTTGCCATCTGCATCAGGGATACTATTCCTTCCTGCATTCTGGCTCCACCGGAACAGGCAAAAATGATCACCGGCAGTTTCTCCTCGGTAGCCTTCTCTACGGCACGGGCGATCTTCTCTCCGACTGCCCATCCCATGCTTGCCATCATAAAACGTCCGTCACAGACGCCAAGTACCACGTCATTTCCATTGATCTGCGCTTTTCCGGTCATGACTGCCTCATCCAGATTTGTCTTCTCCTGAAGGGCCCTCACCTTTTCCTCATATCCTGGAAAGCTTAACGGGTTGCCTGCATTCAGGCCGTGATCCCACTCTTCAAATGTTCCTTCATCCGCGATCATCTCCACTCTTCTTCTGGCATGTACCCGGAAGTAATTGTGGCACTTCGGGCAGATATAATAATTGTTCTTGACATCTTCTGTCACAATCGCTGCCTTGCACGCATTACATTTTTTCAGCAGACCTTCCGGCACCTCCGGTTTTCCCTTTTTATCTGAAGTATGAATCGTTATGTAGTTTTTTCGTTCTGTCTTTTTGAACATATTAGATAATTTCATGTCTTTTCACTCCTACAAACGCTCGATAAACTCAATATCAATATTTCCGCTCTGATAATCCGGATGATTGATCAGTTCGTACAGATAGTCAATATTTGTATCGATTCCTTCGATGATGACCTCCCCAAGGGCGCTTCGCATTTTTCTGATCGCTTCCGGTCTTGACTTTGCATGGACAATCAGTTTTGCCAGCATGGAGTCATAGTACGGCGGTACCGTATAGCCGCTGTAGATTGCAGAATCTATCCTCACACCCTTTCCTCCCGGAAGATAGATATCCGTGATGGTTCCCGGTGACGGGCGGAAGTTCTTTGCCGGATTTTCCGCATTAATACGACATTCAATCGCATGTCCGGTCAGTTTGACATCCTCCTGTCTGATCGTTAAGTGATCCCCGGATGCAATACGGATCTGCTCTTTTACCAGGTCAATTCCGGTTACCCACTCAGTTACCGGATGCTCTACCTGAATTCTTGTGTTCATTTCCATAAAATAGAATCTACCATTCTTCTCAAGTAAGAACTCGATGGTACCTGCATTTTCATAATTGGCCGCTTTCGCTGCCTTTACAGCCGCTTCTCCCATCTTCTGCCGAAGCTCGTCGCTCAGTGCAAGAGACGGAGACTCTTCGATCATCTTCTGATGGTTTCTCTGGATGGAACAGTCCCTCTCTCCCAGATGGACGACATTGCCGTAGCGGTCCGCCAGAATCTGGAACTCAATATGACGCGGATGTTCCACAAAATGTTCGATATACATCATATCGTCGCCGAAGGCTGCCTTTGCTTCTTTCTGGGCTGTCGTAAATGCCTTGGAAAACTCCTCCGGAGTCTTCGCTACACGCATGCCTTTTCCGCCTCCACCAAGCGCCGCTTTCACAATGACCGGATAACCGATCCGATCTGCCTCTACCGCACCTTTTTCTTCATCGAAAATCGGCTCTGTACTTCCCGGAATGACCGGAACTTGGGCAGATATCATCGTATTTCTCGCCTCGGCTTTGTTTCCGAGTTTCTCAATCACTTCCGCTTTTGGTCCTATAAATGTAATATTGCATTTTTCACAAAGCTCGGCAAATCTGCTGTTCTCGGACAAAAATCCGAATCCTGGATGAATTGCGTCCGCTCCGGTAATCATTGTCGCACTTAAGATTTTATCCATACTCAGATAACTCTCTGAAGAAGGAGCCGGCCCGATGCAGACAGCCTCGTCCGCAAGCTGTGTGTGCAGTGCTTCTCTGTCTGCTTCCGAATATACCGCAACCGTTTCGATTCCCATCTCACGGCACGCACGGATAATCCGTACCGCAATTTCACCCCTGTTTGCAATCAAAACCTTCTTAATCATATCTGCCTCCGACCTCGTTTTTATCTTTTTCTCATCTAGCCGACCATGAAGGTCAGTTCAGCGCTCACAACGACTTTACCGTCCACACTTGCGATGGCTTCCCCTACACCAACCGGTCCTTTCTGTTTGATGATTCTTGTTTCCAGTTTGACTTTGTCTCCCGGAACAATTTTCCCTTTAAATTTACATTTGTTGATTCCACCAAAGTATGCGATCTTTCCTTTGTTTTCCTCTTTGCTCAGGATCGCAACCGCTCCGACCTGCGCCAGCGCCTCTACAGTCAGAACACCCGGCATTACCGGTTCCTGAGGAAAATGTCCCCGGAAGAAATCCTCCCGGAATGTCACACA
The DNA here is from genome assembly GCA_963559135.1 of uncultured Sellimonas sp. GTDB lineage: Bacteria > Bacillota > Clostridia > Lachnospirales > Lachnospiraceae > Sellimonas. Next base: position 8,936 of record CAUWJP010000007.1, on the reverse strand, counting down.
TTTATAACCTGTCGCAAATTCGCCCGGTTCGTAATCTTCGATATAATCCACCAGAAGAAACGGGTGGCGGTGCGGCAGAATTGCTTCAATCTCTTTAATTCCCAGATGTTTCATCCTGTTTCACCTCAATTATCTAATCCGGAACAGAGGCTGTCCATATTCTACTCCCTGTGCGTTTTCCACAAGAATCTCCTCTACTGTTCCGTCATATTCACTTTCAATTTCATTCATCAGTTTCATTGCTTCCACGATGGCAAGGACCTGTCCCTTCTTCACCTTGTCCCCCACCTGCACATACGGATCTGCATCCTCAGACGGAGCCGCATAGAATGTTCCAACAAGCGGAGAAGCTACAATCTTGCCGCCCTGTTCCTTTGGCTCCTTGGAAGCTTCCGGTGCCGCTGTCACTTCCTGCGCAGCAATTACGGCTCCCTGTACTGCCGCCGGAGCTGCCGTCTGTGCGTCGGCCGTAATGACTTTGACACTGCTTTCTTTTCCCATTTTGATGCAGACACTCTCTGTCTCATATTTGAATTCTGTAAGCTTCGAATCCGAAACCGTATTGATCAGTTTTAAAAGCTGTTCCAGTTCCATATCTACACTCTCCTATTCCTCGTATTTTTTGATCAGAAGGGTCGCGTTGTGTCCGCCAAATCCAAGGGAGTTGCTCATGGCATAGCGGACTTCCTTCTCAACCGGCGCGCCGACTGCATAGTTTAAGTCACATTCTTCATCAACATTTTCTGTTCCCATTGTCTGGTGGATAAATCCTTCCTCCACGGATTTTACGATTGTTACGAACTCAACTCCACCTGCCGCTCCGAGCAAATGTCCGATCATGGACTTGGTAGAGTTGACAACCACATCTTTTGCCGCATCTCCGAGAGCAGATTTGATGGCGATTGTCTCAAACAGATCGTTGTGGTGTGTACTTGTTCCGTGTGCGTTGATATAAGTAATATCTTCCGGTTTTGCGCCTGCCTCTTTCATAGCATCTGTCATAGCACGTGCCGCACCGCTTCCGTCTTCAATCGGGGACGTGATGTGGTAAGCATCACCTGTCGCACCGTATCCTACTACTTCTGCGTAAATCTTTGCACCTCTTGCTTTCGCATGCTCCAACTCTTCCAGAACAACGATACCAGCTCCTTCACCAAGAACGAATCCACTTCTGTCCTTATCAAACGGAATGGACGCGCGCATCGGATCATTGGATGTGGTCAGGGCAGTCAGGGCAGTAAATCCTGCCACACCTGTCTGGCAGATGGCACTTTCCGTACCGCCTGCAAACATCACTTCTGCATCCCCGTACTGAATGGCACGGAATGCATCTCCAATACAGTGGGTTCCGGATGCACATGCTGTCACAACGTTCGTACATTTTCCTCTTGCTCCAAGCTGAATGGAAACATTTCCTGCCGCCATGTTGGAGATCATCAGAGGCACCATTAACGGATGTACCCTGTTTGGTCCTTTTTCTACAATCTTTGTATATTCTCTTTCTACAGTCTGCAGGCTTCCGATTCCGGATCCTACAATCACTCCGACACGGAACGGATCCTCCTGTTCCATATCAAGGGCGGCATCTTTACATGCTTCCAGCGCAGCGGCAACCGCATACTGTGAAAATGCTTCCATTCTCTTTGCCGCTTTAAAATCCATATAGTTTTTCGGCTCGAAATCCTTGACCTCAGCCGCAATCTTTACTTTATAATCAGAAGTGTCAAATTTCGTAATCTCTCCGATTCCTACTTTTCCCGCTTTAACTCCTTCCCAGAATTCCGGTACGCTGTTTCCGATCGGAGTGATCGCTCCCAGTCCTGTTACAACTACTCTTCTCTTCATATTTCGTCTCCTTCTTCGCTTTTTACATTCCGCCGTCTACACAGATGACCTGTCCGGTGATGTACCGTGCGTCATCAGATGCCAGAAAAGCCGCTGTCTTTGCGATATCTTCCGGCTGTCCGAATGTACCGAACGGAATCTGCGCTTTCGCTGTTTCTTTCACTTTCTCCGACAATACTTCCGTCATTTCTGTCTCAATAAATCCCGGCGCAATAGCATTTACCGTGATATGGCGGGAAGCAAGCTCCTTTGCACATGCTTTCGTAAGCCCGATGATTCCCGCCTTGGATGCAGCATAATTTGCCTGTCCCGCATTTCCATACACCCCTACGACAGAGGAAAGGCTGATGATGCGTCCGCTTCTCTGCTTAAGCATCTGTCTGGAAGCAAACCGGATGCAGTTAAACGCTCCCTTTAAGTTCGTCTCTACAACAGCATCAAAATCTTCTTCACTCATTTTCATCAGAAGTCCGTCTCTTGTGATTCCTGCATTGTTTACCAGGATGTCCACCCGTCCGTAGGTGCTGATAATCTCCTGGAACATTTCCTCGCAGGCTTTAAAATCAGCCACATTGCACTGTCTGATCTCGGCTTTATTTCCCTCTGCCTCGATCTGTGCCTTCACCTCTTCTGCTTTTTCTCTGGAGCCGTTGTAGTTGACAATCACAAGTGCCCCTTTTCTTGCAAGCTCCATCGCGATTGCCTTTCCAATGCCTCTTGATGCTCCTGTCACTACTGCTACTTTCTGCTCTGTCATACTCTATACTCCTTACGTATATCAAATTTCAGACCGCTTCGGATCTGATCTTATTTCAGCGCTTCTGCTACTTTTTCCACGTCTTCCCATGTTCCGATATTGTACATGGCAACATCACGGCTGATCTTTCTCATAAATCCGGCCAGTGTTTTTCCCGGTCCGATTTCCACGAAAGTATCTACACCTTCCTCGATCATCTTCCGGATGCTCTGCTCCCATCTTACAGAAGAGGATACCTGCTGTCCCAGAAGACCTTTGATCTCTTCTTCATCCTGTACATATTCCGCTGTCACATTGGTCACATACGGAATCTCAAGCTTGTGGATTTCGACATTTTCCAGCTCTTTTAACAGCTCTTCTCCCGCACTTTTCAGAAGTGGTGAATGGAACGGTCCGCTGACATTGAGCATTACAACACGTTTTGCCCCTGCCGCTTTCAGCTTTTCTGACGCATCTTCCACTCCTTCAGTCACTCCGGTAATTACAATCTGCCCCGGACAGTTATAGTTTGCGATGCTCACGCCTTCGATGCCCGCAATCACTTCTTCAATGGCTGATGCTTCCATTCCGAGAACTGCCGCCATAGCTCCCTCACCTGCCGGCACTGTATTCTGCATCAGGATTCCTCTTTTACGCACTGTGCGGATTGCATCCTCCTCAGACATGCCGCCTGCAATAGCAATGGCACAGTATTCGCCAAGGCTTAATCCTGCGGTAACGTCCGGACAAATGCCGCGTTCGCTTACCACTTTTGTCATGGCAAGACATGTTGTCACAAGCGCAGCCTGCGTATACTCTGTCAGATCCAGTCTGTCGTTCTCCTCAAAGCAAAGCTCCTTCATGTCGAGATCCAGAATCTCGGATGCTCTGTCAAATACAGCTCTTGCACTTTCACTGTTTTCATAAAAGTCTTTTCCCATTCCTGCTTTCTGGGCACCCTGTCCAGGGTAGATAAATGCTATCTTACTCATAGAATCCCGCTCCTTTGATAAGTGCATCTGTCTCGCTTACCAGCTTCTCGATAAACTCCTTACAGGTCAGCACTTCCTTGAACATAGCCGCGCTCTGTCCTGCCATCACGCTTCCTGTTACGACGTCGCCGTCTACAACTGCTCTTCTTAAGCCGCCCAGCGTCATCTGTTCCAGTTCCTCAAATGTTGCACCTTCCTGCTCTTTTTTGATGTACTCTTTTGCCATCTGGTTTCTGAGTACACGCACCGGATGTCCTGTAGAACGTCCTGTCACACGGGAATCGATGTCTTTTGCCTTGATAATGCTGTTTTTATAATTTTCATGAACCTGGGATTCTTCTGTAACAACAAATCCGGTTCCAAGCTGCATTCCTCTTGCTCCAAGCATGAATGCTGCCGCCATTCCACGTCCATCTGCAATTCCACCTGCTGCGATAACCGGAATGTTGACTGCATCAACTACCTGCGGTACGAGAACCATCGTTGTATTCTCACCGATGTGTCCGCCTGCTTCCGTTCCCTCTGCCACGATGGCATCTGCTCCGCAGCGCTCCATTCTCTTTGCAAGAGCTACGCTTGCTACAACCGGGATTACCTTTACGCCTGCTTCCTTCCACATCTTCATGTATTTTTCCGGGCTTCCGGCACCAGTTGTCACAACTTTGACACCCTCTTCCACGATAACTTTTGCTACGTCATCAGCGTACGGGCTCATCAGCATGATATTGACTCCAAACGGTTTGTCAGTCAGCTCTTTTGCTTTTCTTACCTGATCTCTTACCCAGTCTGCCGGAGCGCTTGCCGCACCGATCAGTCCAAGTCCGCCTGCATTGGATACAGCCGCTGCAAGCTTATGTTCTGCCACCCAGGCCATTCCGCCCTGGATGATCGGATATTCAATACCCAGGATCTCTGTAATTTCTGTCTTCATCCCAATATCCCTTCCTTATTTGTTTTCCAGCAATATGTTTCTGCCACCCGGCCTTGGCCAAAAAGGCTCCTGACCGGATGGCAGTAATGATACGATATTATTTGCTTAAGTAATCTACTACTTCACCGATCGTTGTAAGCTGCTCCAGATCTTCTGTAGGAATTTCTTTTCCATATTCTTCTTCCAGTGCCATTACCATTTCAAACAGGTCCAGAGAGTCTGCTCCAAGATCATCTTTGAAAGATGTTTCCTCTGTCAGTGTGTTGATATCTGCTCCAAGATTTTCTGCTACGATTTCTTTTACTTTTTCTAACATAGTGATAGTCTCCTTTTACTTTTCATTTTCTTTTTTCATATTTTCTATGTAATCCGACCTGTGCCGGGAATTACCTATTACCATTCCAGGATGGATGCTCCCCAAGAAAGCCCTGCCCCAAATCCTGCAATTACGATTTTCTGACCTTTTTTCAGTCGTCCGTCCCTGTTCATCTCGTCGAGAAGAATCGGGATGCTCGCAGATGAGGTGTTTCCATACTCCTGGAGATTCATCGGGAATTTCTCAATGTCTGTCTTAAGACGTTTAGCCACAGACTCCACAATCCTTTTGTTGGCCTGATGAAGGACGAACCAGTCGATATCTTCTGTACCAAGCCCTGCCTTGTCAAGCACCTCCGTCACAATCTGCGGAACACTCTTGACTGCAAACTGGAATACGCCTCTACCATCCATACTGATATATGTATTCTTCGGTGTTTCTCCGGTCTTTTTGAACTCTTCTACGAACTCCGATGAAAATCTGCTCTTGCAGAGAAGCGCATCCCCCCTGCATCCGTCGGAATGTGCTGCCGGAAGATATGCCCTTCCTTCTGCTGCCCGGATCACTGCCGCTCCTGCGCCGTCACCGAACAAAATACAGGTGCCTCGATCCGCCCAATCCACCATGGAAGAGAGCGTCTCGGTTCCAATTATCAGAATTGTCTTATAAAATCCTGCCGCAATGTAGGCCTGTGCGCTCTGGTATGCAAAGACAAATCCCGTACAAGCTGCCTGCATATCATATCCCGCCGCGTTCACCGCCTGGATTTCTTTTTGGACCTCACAGGCCACGCTCGGAAAAATCATGTCTGGCGAAGAAGATGCAACAAGAATCAGATCGATCTCTTCCGGAGAGATCCCTGCGTTTTCCAGTGCTCTCTTTGCCGCCTCAGCCGCCATGAAAGATGCGGTCTCACACTCTGCAATGTGGCGGTTTCTCACACCGGTCCGTTCGCGAATCCACTCGTCATTTGTCTCAACCATCTTAGACAGGTCATCATTGCTCAAAATTTTAGGCGGGATATAAGATCCCGTCCCGCATATTTTTCCTATCATATGTTTTCTCCAAACTTTTATTTTGAACTTAAAATACTTTGATAATCAAACTATATTACACAAGAACTGGATTGTCAACCCTGTTTTTTCAGATGAGTTCCTGCTAATTCTTTTTCATCCGTTCTACTTTTTGCATATTGTGGTAAAATATTCTTATACTATTTTAGTATGAATCCGTACGAAAACGGGAGGAGGAATGTTGTATGCAAAGTCTTCGGTCTTTGGACAGTTCGGAACGCTTTCTTTTTTATACAGGGCTTGTGATGGCAGTAAGCGAGATCTGGAAACAGTGGGCTCTGACTTTCATTCTCGGCGGTGGAACCTACAACTGGTGGTACTTTCCATTCCAGCTCTGTTCCATCCCTATGTATCTGCTTTTGCTTCTCCCTGTATTTCATGCCTCCCGAATCCGCCGGATCTTTCTTACCTTCTTAATGGACTTCTCTCTTCTTAGCGGAATCGGAGCCTTTCTTGATACAAGCGGAATGCACTACCCGCTTTCTGTACTCACGTGCCACTCCTATTTGTGGCATCTTGTCCTGATTGCCGTGGGGATCTTCTGTGGGCTTTCCTCCATCAGCGATCATACGTGGCGTGGGTTTTCCTCCTCTGTCATCCTGTTTACAGCCCTCTGCGGAGCTGCCACGGTCATCAATCTTACGATCGGGCGGTCACACAATATCAATATGTTCTATATCAGTCCGTACTATCCGATGTCCCAGGTCATCATCTCAGATCTGACTTTCGGATCTCCAAATCCAATTCGCATCCTTTGTTATCTTGCTGTCATTGTTTTAGGCGCATTTCTCCTGCATCTGTTCTGGCAGCGCCTCTTTCTTCTGCGAAGCAGGAAAAACTAGCTGTCAGCTTCATTCAGGATGCTTCAAAAATACGCCCGAAAACCACTCCAAAAAAATTTTTAAATTTTTTCAAAAAGTATTTGCAAAAAGAACAATTATATGATATAGTATCTTTTGTCAGGCGGATATGGCGGAATAGGCAGACGCGCTAGATTCAGGTTCTAGTCCTCGCGAGGGGGTACAGGTTCAAGTCCTGCTATCCGCATTGATACAAGGAACGATGAGAGCATCGTTCCTTTTTTTCTGTTTCAAAGCCAAATAACACCGACCCGAAGACACAGGTGCATATCCGCACTGCCGTCTCCGGGCCGATTTTGTTTTTTATTTCGTTTACGTCCTTTTATGCACTAACTTTTCCAAGACCAATTTCCTGACCAATGTTGAGAATATGATCGCCGATCCGCTCGAAATCCGTGAGCATCTCAGAGTAGAGAATACTAACTTCTTCGTCCTGTTTTCCTTGCTGCATCCGGTCGATCTGTCCCTGTCGGAAGCTTTCTGTCATATCGTCAATCGTCTGCTCTGCTTCCTCGATTCGTTTTACAATCTCTTTGTCACCCTTCTTGACATCACTTAAAATCTCAAGCGCATCAAGGCTTGCTTTCTTCATCTGGCGGATCTCCTCGATCTCGGTATTGGAGAATACGATTCCCTTTTCATCCATCATCTGCGTATACTCACACAGGTTTGTCGCATGGTCTCCAATTCTCTCCAGATTTCCGCATACTTTGAACAGAGCGCTCATGTATTTGGCATCTTTCCGGTTTGTTTCCTTGACAATCGCCTTGGAAATATACTTGCAGATTTCTTTATTGAGAAAATCAATATACTCCTCTTTTTCAGCCACCCGGGCAAGCAGCTCTGTAGAACCGTCCAGCACAGCATCGAAACTTAAATGTACACTTTCTTTTGTCATCTGAAGCATTCTGTCAACTTCGTTCTGAATTCCTGTGAGCGCGATCGCTGAAGTACCGATCTGGTTCTCTCTCTTTGTATCCAGCGGACGGATATATTCCAGATGCATTCCTTCCACTTTCTCTTCTTTCTTTTCCGGAAGTACTTTCTCAGCAAAGGTTGCAAGATAATTTCCAAACGGAATCAGAAGGATCGTCGTTACAATATTAAACAATGTATGCATGTTGGCAATCTGTGCCGACACATTCGTTGGTGTCCAGCTCTCTACAAGAGATGTAAGCGGTGTCAGGATACAAACTGCTGTAAAGACCGCCGTTCCGATAAAATTGAATGTCAGATGAATGATCGTTGTACGCTTAGCGTTTCTGCTTGTCCCGATGGAAGCGAGTACCGCTGTGATACACGTACCGATATTCTGTCCGAAAAGAACGAACACCGCACTTGGAAGTCCAATCAGACCGTTGGAAGCAAGAGCCTGAAGGATACCCACTGATGCGGAAGAAGACTGAATGACCGCCGTAAATACCGCACCTGCCAGAATACCAAGTACCGGATTTGAGAATTTCGTCATCAGGCTTACAAATGCTTCAGATTCGCGAAGCGGCATCATGGAAGAGCTCATCATCTCCATACCAAGGAAAAGCACTCCAAGTCCTGCTACGATCAGTCCGTAGTTATGTACTTTTGGATTCTTCAGGAAAATAATCAGTGCCACGCCGATGAACGCAATAAAAGGAGCAATTGCTCCGATATCAAGGGCGATCAGCTGTCCAGTGATCGTCGTACCGATATTGGCACCCATAATGATCCACACAGCCTGTCTCAGTGTCATCATACCTGAATTTACAAATCCTACAACCATGACTGTCGTCGCTGATGAAGACTGAATCACGGCCGTCACACCTGCCCCTACCAGAATTCCCAGAAAACGGTTGGCTGTCAGCCTCTCCAGAATTCGTTTCATCTTGTTTCCGGCAGCCGCTTCAAGCCCGGAACTCATCATCTGCATTCCGTAAAGGAAGAGCGCAAGTCCCCCAAGCAGGCTAAAAAAGTCTGTCAACTTCATTTCTCTTTTCCTCCATAAAAGTCGAATTTTCCTCTTGATTTTACAAAATGCTAACTTATTTTTAACATTCCATTTATATATTTACTAGATACCGCGCAAATACGCAATAGGTTATACGAAAAATTAACACGATTTTACACAGATTTTACACAGATTTTACATTCGCTTCCCACACCACTCAGAGCGAGGGAAAAAATTATAAAAACAAAGACCGGAAAAC
>CAUWJP010000006.1:0-98104 GCA_963559135.1 uncultured Sellimonas sp. | reverse complement strand
ACAGAAAAAGAACTGGAAGAAAAAATGGAGCGTTGGGTCTATCTTAATGACCTGGCAGAGCGGATAGAGGAACAGAACGCGCAGTAAAGAAACAGAAAAGAAAAAAGATTTAATGCTTTACTTGACAAAAGGATGATTCATTGTTACAATAAAAAAACAGAACGCACTCTGTTTTTAGAAAAGAAAGTAGAGGTAGGTTGTATGAGAAAACAGGTTTATTCTTTATTGGTAGACAATACACCAGGAGTGCTGAGCCGTATTGCAGGACTTTTCAGTAGAAGAGGTTTCAGTATTGACAGCATCACGGCAGGTGTGACAGCGGATCCACGTTTCACAAGGATCACAGTTGTCGCAAGCGGAGATGAGAGGATTCTTTCTCAGATTGAAAAGCAGGTCCGCAAACTGGAAGATGTACTGGAGATCAAACTTCTCAATGATGAAGAGGCGGTTTACAGAGAGCTTGTTCTTGTAAAGATCAAGGCGGATGCGGCATTGAGACCTGGCATTATTGCTATTGCGGATGTTTTCCGCGCGAAGATTATTGATGTAGAGAAAGAATCTTTGATCGTAGAGCTTACCGGCGCACAGTCAAAGCTGGAGGCGTTTTTAAATCTGCTGGATGGATATGAGATTCTGGAACTTGCAAGAACCGGAATCACAGGACTTTCCAGAGGCAATCAGGATATCGCAGATGCGGAGGAGATCCTGAAGAAACGGGCCGAGTTAGACGGTCTGGATTAAACCGGAAGCTGAAGGGATATTCCCTTTGACGATTATAGCAGAGAATCAGGAGGTAGAGTAACAATGAACAAACCAAAAATCTATTATCAGGAAGACTGTAATTTAGCTTTACTGGAGGGAAAAAAGATTGCCATCATCGGATACGGAAGCCAGGGCCATGCACACGCTCTGAACTTAAAAGAATCCGGATGTGACGTTGTAGTCGGACTTTACGAAGGAAGCAAGTCCAAAGCAAAAGCAGAGGCGCAGGGCGTCAAAGTCATGACAAACCAGGAAGCAGCAAAATGGGCTGACATTATCATGATCCTGATCAACGATGAGTTACAGGCTGATATGTACAAAAAAGATATCGAACCAAACCTGACAGAAGGCAAGATGCTGATGTTCGCTCATGGATTCGCAATCCACTTTGGCCAGATCAAACCACCGGCAGGCGTGGATGTAACCATGATCGCTCCGAAAGCACCTGGTCATACAGTAAGAAGTACATATGTAGACGGACAGGGTGTTCCGGCTCTTGTATGTGTAGAGCAGGATGCATCTGGAAGAGCACTGGATCTGGCACTTGCTTATGGTGCAGCAATCGGATGTGCAAGAGCAGGTCTTCTGACAAGTACATTCCAGATCGAGACAGAGACAGATCTTTTCGGTGAGCAGGCAGTTCTCTGCGGCGGTGTATCTGCACTGATGCAGGCTGGATTTGAAACTCTTGTTGAAGCAGGATATCCGGCAGAAAATGCATACTTTGAATGTATCCATGAGATGAAACTGATCGTTGACCTGATTTACCAGAACGGTTTCGCAGGAATGAGATACTCTATCTCCAACACAGCAGAATATGGTGATTACATCACTGGACCGAAGATCATTACAGAAGACACAAAGAAAGCAATGAAGAAGATCCTCTCAGACATCCAGGACGGAACATTTGCAAAAGACTGGCTGTTAGAAAACAAGATCGGTGCACCGCACTTCCATGCTATGAGAGCAAAAGGCGCTCAGCATGAATCAGAAGTAGTTGGAGCAGAATTAAGAAAACTTTACAGCTGGGCTGAAGACGACAAACTGATTAACAACTAATTATTCATACACGAATAACGCTATATGGAGAGTCGGTATTGGGACACATGTTTCCCGGTATCGGCTTTCTTTTTTGTTTTTCTATATAAATGCCCTATGCTATAATGATAGAAAGGACGAGGGAGGGAAGAGTATGAAAAGAAATGTCAGGATTGGAATTGCCGGCGTGATTTTGATTGTGTTGATGATGGCTGCCGGAGTTTTGATCGAAAGGAAGATGAAGCTGGAAAATCCGGTTTTTCTGACAGAGGAGATGATGCCGGAAAAAACAGTCCTGCTCGTCCGGGATGAGACACCGGGAAGCAGCACGATGGCCTATTCTTTTGCCTGTATTACGAACCGGGATGATAACAGGCTGATGCCGTATATCGTAGAGCTTGAAGGGGAAGGGATACTGGCAAGAGGTGTAGTGGAGGTTATTTTACAGAAGGAGTTTGGTCCCTATCTGTATTCTCTCTGTCAGATTCAGCTTAATTCTTATGAGGAAATTCCGGATGGAATGCGGATCGAGAAAGGAAACTTATGGCTTCAAATGGATCAGAAGCCGAGATCGTTTGCGGTAGATGGGTACAAGTATTCGTACTATGATGAGGACGGGGAGATTATAAGAAAGGATGCCTAGGAGCCGGAAGGAATCTGGGATATCTGGCAGTATCTGAAGGAAGAGGGAGTGAAATAGATGAAAAAGTGGAAAAATGAGATTGTGGCAGGCAATTTTCTGCTTTTGATCGGTGTACGGATCAATGAAATTGAAATGGGAACTCTGGTGGGACTTGTGTGCCTGATAGGAGGATTGGAAGAGCTTTACCGACAGGCGGGAGATAAAAGGTTCCGGTATGCCTGGATTGCAGGATTTGGGACAGCTATGGTTCGGTTTACAGGCGCATATGAGATAGGACCGTGGAGATGGGCAGCTTTCCTTGCACAGTTGTTTTATCTTGTTATGGCAACATTGGAGGTCTGTGCCGCTGTCAAGGATGATGCGAAGCAGGAGCAGAAATCAAAACGCTTTGCCATATGGCAGGTGCTGTTTCTGATTTATACAGCAGTCTGCGGATTCAGAAGTTTTGTGGGAGACCAGGCTTCGTATGCATGGATGTTAAGTCTTGGGGTGCTGGCAGGAGGAATGTTGCTGGCAGTGTCGCTTAGCATGCTGATCTGTAATTGCAGCATGGCTAGAAATGATCCGGCAGAATAAAAAAAGACATCCTCTGACGGTTTCAGGATGTCTTTTGCTTTTTGGTTTCTATTAATTAAAAATTAAGCGATAGAGTTTACAGCTTTTGTAAGACGGGAAACTTTTCTTGCACAAGTGTTTTTGTGGTAAACACCTTTGCTTCCAGCCTTGTTGATCTCAGAGATTGCTACGCTAAGTGCTTCTTTTGCAGCAGCAGCGTCTTTGTTAGCAACAGCTGTTTCAACTTTCTTCACGCAAGTTTTCACTTTAGATTTGATCGCCTTATTTCTTGCAGTTCTTGTCTCAGCAACTAAAATTCTTTTCTCTGCGGATTTAATGTTAGCCATGACCTACACCTCCAACTCTGGTAAATTCATTTCTTGTTCATCGTCAGAGCCGGACACGGAACGATCTGACGAAGCATACTCATTTATTGTATGTCAATAAATAATTTCTGTCAATACATATTTCGGCTTTTTTTTGAGAAACTAGTGTTTAAATGAAAAAAAGCGAGGTTTTATCATGGTTGAGAAGTATAGTATCCGGACCGATCTGGCTTTGGAGGAGAAAGAGCGATTTGAAGAAGAAAATGTGGAGGTCCAGGGCGTTGTTCTGGAAGAGGAGTATGACGAAGAACGGGAAATCAGGACGACGACGGTAAAGATTAAGACAGAGAACGGAGCAAAGACGATGGGAAAGCCTGTTGGAACATATATTACGATGGAGGCTCCTAATCTTGCCGTACCGGATGAGGAATATCACAGGGAAGTCTCTGTGAAGATTGCAGAGTGTGTGAAGAAGCTTCTAAAAGGAAAGTGGAAAAAGGAAGGAAAGGATGAGGACAGCTCTATTTTGATGGTGGGACTGGGAAACCGTGAGGTGACGCCGGATGCCCTGGGGCCGCGTGTGGCAGATAACCTGAATATTACAAGGCATATTGTCCGGGAATATGGAAAGTACGCGATGGGAGAGGATGAGGTGACACTGGTGAGCGCCCTTGTTCCAGGGGTGATGGCGCAGACTGGCATGGAAACGGCGGAAATCGTCCGCGGTGTTGTGGAGGAGACAAAGCCGGACGTGATCGTTGTGGTGGATGCACTGGCGGCCAGAAATTCCAAACGTCTGAACCGGACAATCCAGATCACGGACACGGGAATCAATCCGGGCTCAGGAGTCGGCAATCACCGCAATGCCATCACCGAAGACAGTATTGGGATTCCGGTGATCGCCATCGGTGTACCGACGGTCGTGGACGCCGCTACCATCGTAAATGATGCAATGGAAAACCTGATGAAAGAGATGGAACATTCCGAGGCGCTCAAGGGAGTGGGTGTCGTGCTGCAGGGGTATCATGCGGCCGAAAAATACGAACTGGTCAGACAGCTGATTTCGCCACATCTCAATGGAATGTTTGTCACGCCAAAAGATATCGATGATACGGTAAAGCGGATCAGCTTCACCATATCGGAGGGGCTGAATCTGTTATTTTCAGGAAAAGAAGAGCACGTTGAAATGACAGGACAGGCACATAATCGCCAAGAGAAAGGCATATAGTATTAAGACACGAAATTCCTGATATAGTAAGAAAGTAGAGTGAGGCATTTGAGTGGAAACATACACCTTAGGCATCTTCTGATCGGAGGTGTTGTGGTTGTGCTTGGCGGATATATTATTCTGGGAAGCTATGAAAGTTCGGCAGAGTTTATCCGGGCTGAAATCGGAAGGACCATTCAGAAAGGGGCGGAGGCAATGCATTTCCCCGCCCTTGTCCGGATGAACGACCAGCCGGAGGGGACAGTCAGCGAATGGGTGGCAAAGCAGGCGATGAAAATGACACCCCTTGGAAACTATGTGAAAGCAAATGAAGTCAGCGAGACGGAAATTGAGGATTCGGAAACATATGAGATGCTGCTGAAAAAAGAGGCAGAAGATGAAAATGTGGTAGATGAGAATGGAAAGTTGATTGAACAGAATCAGGATACAGCAACGGAAAAACCACATGAAACGCAGATTCAGGGAACCATCGACCGGGAAAAACTGAAAGACTATGAGTATCTGACTAGTCATTTTTATACGATTGACAGTACTACGATGACCAGTCCGGAAGAATTGAATGCGGAAACGCTGCTCGCGAAAAACATGAAATTTGAGAATAAGGACAACGGGCCGAAAATTCTGATTTACCACACGCATTCGCAGGAAACCTTTGTAGATTCGGTTCCGGGAGATGATTCGACGTCCATTGTGGGAATCGGAGATTACCTGACAGATCTTCTGAACAATACTTACCATATTTCAACAATTCATGACCGAGGAGTCTATGATATCATCAATGGCAAACTGGACCGAAGCGAGGCCTATGAGCTCTCCGGTGCCGCGGCAGAAAAGATTCTGGAAGAAAATCCATCCATTGAAGTGGTTATTGATCTACATAGAGACGGAGTTGCCGAAACGACCCACCTGGTGACGGAGGTAAACGGAAAGCAGACGGCGAAGATCATGTTCTTCAACGGCTTGTGCAGGACGAGGGCAAACGGAGATATCCAGTATTTCAATAATCTGTATATTCAGGATAATCTCGCATTTTCCCTTCAGATGAAGCTGGACGCCGATGAGCATTATCCGGGATTTACGAGAAATATCTATCTGAAAGGATACCGGTATAATATGCAGCTTGTCCCGAAAATGCTGCTCGTGGAAGCAGGAGCCCAGACGAACACCGTGCAGGAGATGAAAAATGCAATGGAGCCGCTGGCAGAGTCCTTAAACCGTGTGCTGAACGGGTAAATTTTAATTTCTTGAATCGTATGTTCGATTGTGGTAAAATGTTGAAAGTAATGGATTTTTTTTAAAGACAACGAACAATCAGAAAGAAGAAAGGAAGAATACGATGGCGAAACATACGACATACGATGCGGACAGTATCGCGGTACTGGAAGGACTGGAGGCAGTCCGGAAGCGTCCTGGTATGTATATCGGAAGCGTAGGCACAAAGGGGCTGAATCATCTGGTATATGAGATTGTGGATAATTCCGTGGATGAGCATCTGGCCGGATTTTGTATGAATATAGAAGTGACGCTGGAAAAAGACGGCTCCGCAACAGTCTCCGATGACGGGCGCGGCGTGCCGGTTGGAATGCATCAAAAGGGCGTATCGGCGGAGCGTATTGTCTATACAACACTGCATGCAGGGGGAAAGTTTGACGATTCTGTCTACAAGACAAGCGGCGGTCTCCACGGGGTGGGATCTTCCGTAGTCAATGCCCTCTCCGAATATATGGATGTGAAGATCAGCCGTGACGGGGCCATTCATCATGACCGTTACGAGCGGGGGATTCCCGTGGTAGAACTGGAAAACGGTCTCCTTCCGGTGATAGGAAAGACGAAAAAGACAGGAACGACTATCAATTTTCTCCCGGATGGCGAGATTTTCGAAAAGACAAGATTCCGGGAGGAAGAGATCAAAAGCAGACTCCACGAGACTGCGTATCTGAACCCAGAACTGACGATTTGTTTTACAGATAAGAGAAAAGAACCGGAAGAGCAGATTACCTACCATGAGCCGGATGGACTGGTCGGGTTTATCAAGGATCTGAATTCCAAGAGCGAACCGGTCCATGACCCGGTCTACTTTAAGGGGGAGGCCGAGGGAATCCAAGTGGAGGTAGTCTTCCAGTATGTCAATGAGTTCCATGAGAACATTCTTGGATTCTGCAACAACATCTATAATTCAGAAGGAGGAACTCATCTGACTGGATTTAAGTCTACCTTCACCACGGTGATGAACCAGTATGCAAGGGAGATTGGAATTCTGAAGGACAAAGATGCCAACTTTACCGGTGCGGACATCCGAAACGGAATGACCGCGATTGTCTCTGTCAAACATCCGGATCCGAGATTTGAAGGGCAGACGAAGACGAAGTTGGACAACCAGGATGCGTCCAAGGCGGCAAGTAAGGTGACAAATGATGAGATTGTGCGTTACTTTGACCGGAATCTGGACGTCTTAAAGAAAGTGCTGTCCTGTGCGGAGAAGGCCGCAAAGATCCGGAAGACAGAGGAGAAGGCGAAGACCAACCTGTTGACGAAGCAGAAATATTCTTTTGACAGCAACGGAAAACTTGCAAACTGCGAGAGTCGGGATCCGAAAAAATGTGAGATCTTTATCGTGGAGGGAGATTCCGCAGGCGGGTCTGCCAAGACGGCGAGAGACCGGATGTACCAGGCGATTCTTCCGATCCGTGGAAAGATTTTGAATGTAGAGAAGGCAAGTATCGATAAAGTGCTGGCAAATGCGGAAATCAAGACGATGATTAATGCCTTTGGATGTGGATTTTCCGAAGGATACGGAAATGATTTTGATATCAGCAAGCTGCGCTACGATAAGATCATTATCATGGCCGATGCGGATGTGGACGGAGCGCATATTTCGACGCTGCTTCTGACTCTGTTTTATCGTTTTATGCCGGAGCTCATTTTTGAGGGACATGTTTATATTGCCATGCCGCCTCTTTACAAGGCTATGCCCAAAAGCGGCAAGGAGGAATACCTCTACGATGACCGGGCTCTGGAAGAGTACCGGAAGAAACACAAAGGACCGTTCACACTCCAGAGATATAAAGGTCTGGGAGAGATGGATGCCCAGCAGCTTTGGGAGACGACACTGGATCCTAAGACCCGGATTTTAAAACAGGTAGAGATTGAAGACGCCCGGATGGCTTCCAGTGTGACAGAGATGCTGATGGGGACCGAAGTGCCGCCGAGACGGACGTTTATTTACGAGAATGCCAGAGAGGCAGAGCTGGATATTTAGCAGGAAACGGACAGATACCATTAGAAATGAGGAAGATACATGAGTCAGAAGGAAAGTGAACAGATCATCCGGACCGAGTATTCGGATGTCATGAAAAAATCATATATTGATTATGCGATGAGCGTTATCGTTTCCCGCGCCCTGCCGGATGTCAGGGACGGTCTGAAGCCGGTCCAGAGACGTACCCTCTATGATATGTACGAACTGGGAATCCGGTATGACAGACCGTACCGGAAATGTGCGCGTATTGTCGGAGATACGATGGGTAAATACCATCCGCACGGCGATAGTTCCATTTATGAGGCCCTTGTCGTGATGGCACAGGATTTCAAAAAGGGAATGGTGATGGTGGACGGCCACGGAAACTTCGGTTCCATAGAAGGGGACGGGGCTGCGGCCATGCGTTACACCGAGGCAAGACTTGCGAAGGTGACACAGGAAGCGTTTCTTGCGGATCTGGACAAGGACATTGTCAACTTTGTTCCGAATTTTGACGAGACGGAAAAAGAGCCGGAAGTTCTTCCGATCCGTTTCCCGAATCTTCTTGTCAATGGAGCAGAAGGAATTGCTGTCGGTATGGCGACGAGTATTCCGACCCACAATCTGGGGGAAGTGATCGACGCAGTGAAGGCATACATGAAGAATAATGCCATTAGCACAAAGCAGCTGATGAAATATCTGAAAGGACCGGATTTCCCGACAGGTGGCATCGTGGTCAATCAGGATGATCTGCTGCAAATCTATGAGACCGGAAGCGGGAAGATCAAGTTGCGTGGAAAAGTGGAGATTGAGGAGTTAAAAGGCGGGAAAAAGCGTCTTGTCATCACGGAGATTCCATACACGATGATTGGAAGCGGAATCGGTAAGTTTTTAAATGATGTCTGTGCTCTTGTGGAAACGAAGAAGACATCAGACATTGTGGATATTTCCAACCAGTCCTCAAAAGAGGGAATCCGTATCGTTATCGACCTGAAAAAGGATGCCGATGTGGAAAACCTGACGAACATGCTTTACAAGAAGACGAAACTGGAGGATACGTTCGGCGTCAACATGCTGGCAGTAGCGGACGGCAAGCCGGAGACAATGGGACTGAAAAAGATTATTGAATATCATGTGGATTTTCAGTTCGAGATCACAACAAGGAAATATCGGACACTGCTTGCAAAAGAGCAGGAAAAGCGTGAGGTACAGGAAGGTCTCATCAAGGCATGTGATGTGATTGATCTGATCATCGAGATTCTGCGGGGAAGCCGTTCGGTCAAAGACGCTAAGGCCTGCCTGATGTACGGGGTCACCGATGAGATCCAGTTCAAAAGCAAAACGTCAGAGAAGATGGCAAAGCTTCTTTCCTTTACAGAACGTCAGGCAACCGCCATTTTGGAGATGCGCCTCTACCGCCTGATCGGTCTGGAGATTGAGGCGCTTCAGAAAGAGCACGAAGAAACAATCCGTAAGATTGAGCGTTATGAGAAGATTTTAAATGACTACGACGAAATGTCGGCCGTCATCATCGAAGATTTGAATAAATTGAAGAAGGAATATGCGGTAAAACGTCGCACGCTCCTTGAAAATGCAGAGGAAGCAGTCTACGAGGAGAAAAAGATTGAGGAACAGGAAGTGATTTGTCTGGTGGACCGCTTCGGATATGCAAGGACGGTGGATCCGTCTGTCTATGAGCGGAATCAGGATGCGGCGGACGCAGAAAGCCGATATATCATTCGGTGCATGAATACCGGAAAGCTCTGTCTGTTTACCGCTGAAGGGCGTATGCACCAGATCAAGGTGCTGGATATTCCTCATGGCAAATTCCGGGACAAGGGACTTCCGGTGGATAATATCAGTAATTACGACAGCACGGAAGAACATATCGTTACTTTGATGAATGAGGCGGATCTGGAAGGAGAATTCCTTCTGTTTGCCACAAAAGACGGGCTTGTCAAACAGGTGGCAGGATCGGAGTTCCTTGTTTCCAAGCGGACGACAGCGGCGACCAAGCTTCAGGAAGACGATGAACTACGTGCCGTGCTTCCGATGAAGGGACAGGATTTTGCCGTGCTTCAGACAGAAAATGGCTACTTCCTCAAATTCCCGGCGGAAGATGTATCCGAGAAGAAAAAGGGAGCACTCGGAATCCGGGGCATCCGGCTTCAGAAGAAGGACTTCGTGGAAAATGCCTACGTGTTTGCTGAGGGAATCGAGACCAAAGCAGTATATAAGGAAAAAGAAATTTCACTGAACCGCCTGAAAACAGGAAAACGTGATACGTCAGGTGTAAAGCAGAGAGTATAAAAAAGACCTCCTTTTTGTGAAAATCTCTTGACTCTGGGATAGTACCAGAGTTTAAGATAAACATAAAGGGGGTTTTATCATGTTGAAAAACAAAATGAGATGAACGATGGAAAAACTGACAGAAGGAATCACGCCCGGCATGATTTTCTGGATTGCCGTTGGTGCAGGGATCGCAACATTCGGAATCCACAATATTCATGAACAGACAGGGATTACCGAAGGAGGCGTGATCGGAATGATGCTGCTTTTGCATCACTGGTTCCACATTCCGTCCGGATGGAGCACTCCGGTGCTTGACATCAGCTGTTATCTGCTGGCATTCCGTTTTCTGGGCGGTCACTTTATCAAAGTTTCGATTCTGTCAACCTTTTGTGTCTCGATGTTTTATAATTTATGGGATCTGTTCCCGTACATGCTTCCGGATCTGTCGGCTTATCCGCTTGCGGCAGCACTTCTGGGAGGCGTTTTTGTAGGAATCGGCGTCGGTCTGATCGTCCGGCAGGGTGGATCAAGCGGAGGAGACGATGCACTTGCCCTTTCCATTTCAAGAGTGACCGGGTGGAGGCTGTCCAGAGCCTACCTCTTTACGGACCTGGTAGTACTGGGACTTTCCATTTCTTATATTCCGGTGATTCGAATCGCATTTTCTGTGGTGACAGTCATGCTTTCATCACTTTTAATTGATTTTGTACAGAATTTTAGAAGACAGCCCGAACCGGAGACGGTGGGCGAATAGAAACACTCCAATTAAAGAACCGGCGCAGGATTTATCCTGCGCCGATTAAAATGTTTTACAATCTCCAATCATTTCTTTTTATGTTAATTCCATTTTACATTCCCCGAAAAAACACTAACACGCTTTTTACAAAAGCTTTACGCGAGTTGGATAGAACAAAAAAATGTAAAGAGTTATAGTGCTAAAGGATGAAAAAACAATGAAATGAAGAAAATCTGGATGAAAGAAAGGGGCATTTGTACATGCTGGAATTAAAGCATATTAAAAAATCATTCGACGGAGTGAATGTTTTAAAAAACATCAATCTGGAGATTGAGGATGGAGAGATCGTATCGATTCTCGGGCCGTCCGGATGCGGAAAAACAACACTTTTAAATATTATCCTCGGACTGACACAGGCAGACGCCGGTGAGCTGATTTTTCAGGGGGAAGATATTTTAAACGTATCAATGGAAGAGAGAGGATTCAATATCGTATTCCAGGACTATGCGCTCTTCCCGAATCTGAATGTAAAACAGAATATTACATATGGACTGCGTAATAACAAGAGTCTTGCTACTGTGGAGGAGGTCAACGGACTGATCAATCTTCTGGGACTGAAAGATCATCTGGATAAGAAGATCGAACAGCTTTCTGGCGGACAGAAGCAGAGAGTGGCACTTGCAAGAACTATGGTGATGAAACCGAAGATCCTGCTTCTTGATGAGCCATTGAGTGCTCTGGACGGCGTGATCAAAGAATCCATCAAAGATAAGATTAAGGAGATCGCAAGAGAATACCATCTGACAACCATTATTGTCACACATGATCCGGAGGAAGCACTCACCCTCTCCGACAAGGTTGTCATCATGAATCAGGGAACGATTGCGCAGTATGGAAGACCGGAAGATATTATCAATACACCGGAAGAAGATTTCGTAAAGAACTTCATTTTAAGACAGCTCGAAATCAAGAGAAACAATATCATGATGCTTTTCAGCGAATCAGAAGCAAAGAGATTTCAGGTGGTGTAAAAGATGAAGAAGATAAAAGAAAAAGAAATCAAAGGAATTTACGGGATAGCGCTTCTTCTGTTTTTGATTTTCCTGTTTGTCCCGGTTATTGTACTGTTCCAACAGTCTCTTGCAGGTGAGTCAGGACTTTCCCTGGCACACTACAGTGAAATGTTGACACAGAGAGGTTTCGGTCTGGCCGTACGGCACAGTCTGGAAGTTTCCGTCGTCAGCGCGGTGGTGGCAACACTTCTTGCGTTTTTACTTGCGTACACCGTACATTATACAAATGCACCTGGAAAATATAAAAAATTTATCCGTCTGGCGGCACAGCTTCCAATGCTTCTGCCGACCATTACATACGGATTTGCAATTATCTATTCCTTCGGAAAACAGGGGCTTCTGACAAGGCTATTCGGAAGACAACTGTTTGACATTTATGGATTCAACGGACTTGTAATCGGATATGTGATCTACACCCTTCCGGTATCCTTTATGCTTCTGTCCAATACGATGGAATATATCGATAAGAAATTCATGGTTGTCTCCAGAGTCATGGGAGACTCCCCGATGAAAACATTCCAGCAGACCATCATCCGGCCGTTGCTTGGAACCTTTGCAACATCCTTTGTACAGTGCTTTTTCCTCTGCTTTACAGATTACGGTATTCCGGAATCTGTGGGAGGAGAATACGAGGTTGTTGCGACTGTACTTTACAATGAGATGCTCGGAAGTATACCAAATTTCAATAACGGAGCAGTAGTAGCCGTGATCATGCTGATTCCTTCGATTGTCAGCATCCTGCTTCTGAAATTCCTGGAACGCTACAACATCCGGTACACAAAGATCTCCGCGATCGAGTTAAAGAAAAACAAGGCAAGAGATACTCTCTGCTCTGTAGGATCTGCTGTGATCCTGCTCTGTGTATTTTCAGTCTTCGCCGTGATATTCATTATGCCGTTTATTCAGGAATGGCCGTACCAGGCAGTATTTACACTGGATCACTTCCGTGATGTATTCAACGACAATACATTGATAGCAGTATATAAAAACTCACTGTTTGTCGCATTTATGACAGCAATTTTCGGAACCCTGCTTGCTTACGGATGCGCTCTTGCTTCCGCACGAAGCAATCTAAAGGGATCCACAAAACAGGTAATAGAAAGTACCGCCCTTATTACCAACACCATTCCTGGAATGGTCATCGGTATTGCATATATGCTTGTGTTCTCAGGAACATCGCTTCAGAACACCTTTTTACTGATCATCATCTGTAACATGATCCACTATTTCTCTACACCGTACTTGATGATCAAAAACGCGCTTCTGAAGCTGAATACCTCCTGGGAGGCGACGGCAAAACTGCTTGGCGATTCCTGGAGAAAAACCCTCGTAAGAATTATTACGCCGAATATGTCATCCACACTTCTGGAAGTGTTCGGATACTATTTCGTAAATGCAATGGTAACTGTCAGCGCGGTAATATTCATCGCAGGAGCGAGAACCATGGTAATTACGACAAAGATTAAGGAATTACAGTACTTCATGAAATTCAATGAGATTTTTGTACTGTCCATCCTGATTCTTCTGACCAATCTTTGCATGAAGGGAGTATTAGTCCTCCTTTCAGATAGAAAAAAATCTGAATTTAAAGTGAAAAAGGAGAAAAAAATTATGAAAATGAAAAGTGTGACAGCAATGGTTATGGCATGTTTGATGGCAGGATCTGTAATGCTTGGTGGATGTTCGGGCTCAGACGCAGGAACTTCAGGATCTTCCGATGACCAGGTTATCATTTATTCTAACGCAGATGAAGAGGCAGTAGATGCCATGAAAAAGACACTTGATGAAAATGGATATGAAGGTGAATATGTATTCCAGACATTCGGAACTTCCGAACTGGGAGGAAAGCTGATCGCAGAAGGAAAGAACCTGGAAGCAGATATGGTAACAATGAGTTCTTTCTATCTGGACAGTGCTCAGGAACAGAACAGTATGTTCAAAGATCTGACATTTGATTATACAACACTCAGCGAAAATGACAGCTCTGATTTTTACGCACCGATCACAAAACAGGAAGGAGCGATTATCGTAAATACAGAGCTTTTAAAAGAAAACAATCTGAAGACACCGACCTGTATCAAAGATCTGGCAGATCCGCAGTATAAGGACATGATTTCCGTGACAGATATCAAGAGTTCCTCTACAGCATGGCTTCTGATCCAGGCACTTGTAAGTGAGTACGGTGAGGACGGAGCACAGGATGTTCTGTCAGATATCTATGCAAACGCAGGCGATAACATCGAAGATTCCGGTTCTGCACCGTTGAAAAAAGTACGTGCCGGAGAAGTGGCAGTCGGATTTGGTCTGAGACATCAGGCAGTAGCTGATAAAGAAGAAGGACTTCCGATTGATTATGTAGATCCGACAGAAGGAAACTTCTCTCTGACAGAGTCTGTAGCTGTTCTTGATAAAGACAATGGAGACAAAGCTGACAAAGCAATGGAGATGGCTCAGTGTATCATCGAAAAAGGAAGAGAAGAACTTCAGAAAACATATCCGCTTGCTGTATACGAAGGAGAGACAGATTCTGACAACAAATCTGCTTATCCGAAGGTATTCCCGGAAAAACTGACAGTAGACTTACTGGAAAAACATCAGGAATTATCTGAGGCGGCAAAATAAAAACTGAAAAAGAAAGGAACACGAAAATATTATGAAGAACTATAAATTACTTACTCCAGGACCACTTACCACAACGGATACTGTGAAAAAGGAGATGATGTTTGACCATTGTACATGGGATGATGATTACAAACAGATTACACAGGAGATCAGAAAAGAACTGTTAAAACTGGCTCACGTTTCTGAGGAGGACTACACTGCTATCCTGATGCAGGGAAGCGGAACATTTGGTGTGGAGTCCGTACTGACCAGTGTGATCGGAGAAGACGAAAAGCTTTTGATCGCAGCAAACGGTGCTTACGGAAAACGTATGGCGTCGATTGCAGAACACGCAAAAATTGAGTACGTTCTTTATGAAGAAGATTTCGATAAAGTACCGGATGCAGGAAAGATCGCGGCATATCTGGACGACGATGCAAAAATTACACATGTTGCCATGGTACACAGCGAGACAACATCCGGAATCTTAAATGACATCGCATCTGTTGCAAAAGTAGTAAAAGAAAGAGGAAAAACATTCATTGTGGATGCTATGTCCAGTTTTGGCGGCGTAGATATTCAGGTGGGAGAGCTTGGTATTGATTTCATTATCAGCAGCGCCAATAAATGTATCCAGGGCGTTCCGGGATTCTCCTTTATTATCTGCAGAAGAGATAAGCTGATGGAGAGCAAAGGAAAAGCAAGAAGCCTTTCTCTGGATCTCTATGATCAGTGGGAGACCATGGAAAAGGACGGAAAGTGGAGATACACATCACCGACTCATGTCGTACTTGCATTCAGACAGGCACTCCGTGAACTGGAGGAAGAAGGCGGCATTGAAAAGAGACAGGAACGGTACGAGAAAAACAATCAGATTCTCATTGAAAATCTGGCAGAGCTTGGTATCAAGCCATATGTAGGAGCAGATGTTCAGGGACCGATCATCACAACATTCTACTATCCGGAACACCACAATTTCTCCTTCCAGGATATGTATCAGTACATCAAAGAAAGAGGATACGCAATTTATCCTGGAAAAGTAACGGATGCCGATACATTCCGGATCGGAAATATCGGTGAAATATATCCGGAAGACATGGTTAAGGTGACAGCAATCATTTCAGAATTTTTAAAGGAGAGAAACTAAGATGAAATACGAAGCAGTGATTTTTGACTGGGCAGGAACGACAGTAGATTACGGATGCTTTGCACCGGTACAGGCATTCCTTGATTCCTTCCATGAGTACGGAATTGACCCGACCATGGAGGAGGTCAGAGGTCCGATGGGGATGCTCAAAATCGACCATATCCGCACCATGCTTCAGGGTGAGCGCATCAGCGGACTGTGGAAAGAAAAATACGGAAGAGACTGGACAGAGGAAGATGTTCATGCAGTTTATGAACTCAGTGAGAAAAAACTTCTGGAGAACCTTCCAAACTTCGCAGATCCGAAACCGTATGTAATCGAAACGGTGAAAGAGCTCCGCGAGATGGGAATGAAGATCGGATCTACAACAGGATATACTGATGACATGATGGCCATTGTTGCTCCAAAAGCAAAAGAACTCGGATACGAGCCGGACTGCTGGTTCAGCCCGAACGCGGTGGAAAATCACGGACGTCCGTATCCGTACATGATTTTCAAAAATATGGAAGCACTTGGACTTTCCGATGTGAGAAAGGTCATTAAAGTCGGAGATACGGTATCTGATATCAAAGAAGGAAAGAATGCAGGAATGGAGGCAGTTGGAATTCTGGAAGGCAGTTCCGTTCTTGGACTCTCCAAAGAGGAATTTGACGCTCTTTCTGAAGAAGAAAAGAAAGCACAGTACGAAAGAGCAGAGAAAATTTACAAAGACGCGGGAGCAGACTATGTGATTCTCGACATCAGAGGCATTTTTGATATCGTAAAATAGGAGAAAACCGCTAAAATCGGCAAAAAACCTTGATTTTGTCAAAAAAACGTGCTATAGTGCATATAGTTACATAAGAAATCGGCAGAAGAGTGGACATCATGTTCACTCTTCTTTAATTCTGCGGGTTGTCCCGGCAAACAGAACGGTTTTTTATGACAGGCATGAAAATCTGAAAGAGAAAGGATGTTAGGATGTCAAAAAGAGAAAGCTACGAACAAAGAACAGAGGAATTGCTGATTCCGATCCTTGCGAAGTATGAGTTTGAACTGGTTGACGTAGAATATGTGAAAGAGGCAGGCACCTGGTACTTAAGAGCCTATATCGACAAGCCGGGCGGGATTGCCATCAATGACTGTGAGGTCGTAAGCAGAGAGCTCTCTGAGCTTCTGGACCAGAAAGATTTTATCGACGACAGCTATATCCTGGAAGTGAGCTCGCCGGGCCTTGGAAGACCGTTAAAGAAAGACCGGGACTTTGAGAGAAGTATCGGGGAAGAAGTAGAGATCCGGACATACCGGATGATCGACAAACAGAAAGAATTTACCGGAGTGTTAGAGGAATATGACAGTGATTCTGTGACGATTTCTTATGAAGATGGAACAAAACAGAAGTTTGACAGGAAAGAGATTGCATTGATCAGGCTGGCATTTGATTTTTAGTGTTTAGGAGGAAAAGAAAGCAATGAGTACAGAATTAATGGAAGCGCTTACCATACTGGAACAGGAGAAGGACATCAGCAAGGAAACCATGCTGGATGCGATTGAGAATTCCCTGATGAACGCCTGCAAAAACCATTTCAAAAAAGCAGATAATATTAAAGTTGTGATGGACCGTGAGACCTGCGATTTTGCAGTTTACGCAGAGAAGACTGTAGTAGAAGAAGTAGAAGATCCGGAAGAGGAGATCAGCCTTGTAAATGCCAAGATGATGGATTCCAAATACGAGCTCGGTGATGTTGTGCAGGTACCGATTGACTCCAAGTCTTTTGGACGAATTGCGACTCAGAACGCAAAGAACCTGATCCTTCAGAAGATCCGGGAAGAAGAGCGCAAGGTTGTTTACGATCAGTACTTTGAAAAGGAAAAAGACATTGTAACCGGAATCGTACAGCGTTATGTAGGACGTAACATCAGCATCGACCTTGGAAAGGCAGATGCCATGCTGACAGAAAATGAACAGGTCAAAGGTGAAGTATTCAAGCCGACAGAGCGAATCAAACTTTATGTGGTAGAAGTAAAGAATACGACAAAAGGACCGAAGATCCTCGTATCCCGTACTCATCCGGAACTTGTAAAACGTCTTTTTGAATCCGAAGTGACTGAGGTCAAAGACGGTATCGTTGAGATCAAGAGTATAGCAAGAGAAGCAGGATCCCGTACAAAGATTGCCGTATGGTCTAATGATCCGGACGTAGATCCGGTTGGAGCATGTGTCGGAATGAACGGGCAGAGAGTCAACGCCATTGTTAACGAATTACGCGGCGAAAAGATCGATATCATCAACTGGAGCGACAACCCGGCGATTCTCATTGAAAACGCGCTGAGTCCGGCGAAAGTCATCTCCGTTGCGGCAGATCCGGAAGAGAAGACAGCGAGCGTTATTGTACCGGATTATCAGCTTTCCCTTGCTATCGGTAAAGAAGGACAGAATGCAAGACTGGCCGCAAGACTGACAGGATACAAGATCGACATCAAGAGCGAGACTCAGGCTATTGAGTCCGGAGAACTTCCGGCAAATTACATGGATATGCCGATGGAAGAAGGCGTATTCGAGTCGGATGTATACGAAGATGAAGGTTACGAGGACGACATCTACGAAGAAGAAAATTACGGGGATGAAAGCGATGAATAAAAAGATCCCAATGCGTAAATGTGTAGGATGCGGGGAGATGAAAAACAAAAAAGAAATGCTCCGTGTCATCCACACAAAGGAAGGAGAATTCCTTCTGGATGCGACTGGAAGAAAAAACGGAAGAGGAGCCTACCTCTGTTTTTCCAGAGAGTGTTTTCTAAAAGCAGTAAAGAACAAAGGGCTGGAACGCTCTTTTAAGCAGGCGATTCCAAACGAAGTGTATGAACAGCTGGAAAAGGAGATGGAGCAGATTGAAACTGAATAAAGGTCTGTCACTTTTAGGTCTGGCTACCAGGGCAGGAAAGACAAAAAGCGGAAGTTTTCAGACAGAGCAGGCGGTCAAGTCGGGTACGGCTTATCTTGTGATTATCGCCACGGATGCCTCTGAGAATACGAAAAAGAAATTCCGCAATATGTGCAGCTTTTACGGCGTACCTATTCTGTTTTATGCAGATCAGGATACCCTGGGTCATGCAATGGGAAAAGAATTCCGCATAAGTGCTGCGGTGACCGATGCGGGATTTGCAGACGAGATTAAGAAAAAGCTGACAGTGGAAGAAGAAAAAAATTGCATATAGGAGGTAGTTGGATGTCAAAAGTGCGAGTACATGAATTAGCAAAAGAGATAGATAGAACGAGTAAGGAAATTATGGATTATCTGAATGGGAACGGAGCGGACCTGAAAAGCCACATGAGTTTTCTGACAGAGCAACAGGCGGAGGATGCGAAGAAGAAATTCGGAAGCGCCGGACATACTGGAGAGGCTCCAAAGAAGAAAACGATCGTACAGGTTTTCCGGCCTCAGAACACACAGGGAGGACAAAGGCGCCAGAACGCAAGAGGAGCCCAGAGACCGGGCGGACAGCAGGCGTCAGGAAGAACAGCAATGGATAAGGAAAAGAGAGAAGGATATGTATCTGCCCAGGAGAGAGGGCGCGATAATAACCGTCCGGCAAAAGACGGAAACAAAGACCGTCAGGGAAGAGATTTCCGTGACAGAGACCGTCAGGGCAGAGACGGAAACAAAGACCGTCAGGGCAGAGACGGAAACAAAGACCGTCAGGGAGGAAGAAATTTCCGTGACGGAAGAGATCGTGACAGAGATCGTCAGGGCAGAGGAACTAGAGATAATAAAGACAGAGATCGTCAGGGAAGGGATTTCCGCGATAAAGACCGTCAGGGAGGAAGAGATTTCCGTGATGGAAGAGACCGCGATAGAGACCGCGATAGAGACCGCCAGGGAAGAGATTCCCGCGACGGAAGAGATCGTGACAGAGACCGTCAGGGCAGAGGCTCAAGAGATGGAAGAAATAACGGACCGTCTATCCCGGCACCGATGGTAGCGGAGCAGAAGCCGCAGAGAAGATCCCAGAAGGATAATTATAAGAAGAAAGATTACGACCGCGATGACGAGCGGGAAGGCAAGTTTGGACAGAAGCAGGGAAAAGGTAAGAAGAACCAGCAGCCTGTAATGGAGAAACCGCAGCCGAAGAAGGAGAAGAAGGAAGAACAGATCAAGCAGATTACAATTCCGAAGATGCTTACAATCAAAGACCTGGCAGATGCAATGAAGATTCAGCCGTCCGCTATTGTAAAGAAGCTGTTCCTTCAGGGCAAGATCGTAACGGTCAACCAGGAGATCGACTTTGATACCGCAGAGGAGATCGCAATGGAGTTTGACGTACTCTGCGAACAGGAAGAGGAAATCGATGTAATCGAAGAGCTCTTAAAAGAGGAAGAAGAGGACGAAAAGAAAATGAAGAAACGTCCACCGGTTGTCTGCGTTATGGGACACGTTGACCATGGTAAAACTTCCCTCCTTGACGCAATCCGTGATACGAATGTGACAGACAGAGAGGCCGGCGGAATCACACAGCACATCGGTGCATCTGTTGTCAACATCAACGGCGAGAGCATCACATTCCTGGATACACCGGGACATGAGGCGTTTACAGCAATGCGTTTGAGAGGTGCATGCTCTACAGACATCGCAGTACTTGTCGTTGCAGCAGATGACGGTGTCATGCCGCAGACCGTAGAGGCGATCAACCATGCCAAGGCAGCAGGCGTTGAGATTGTTGTTGCAATCAACAAGATCGACAAGCCGAGTGCAAACATCGAGCGTGTAAAACAGGAGATGACAGAGTATGAGCTTATTCCGGAAGACTGGGGTGGAAGCACTATCTTTGTTCCGGTATCCGCGCATACAAAAGAAGGAATTCCGGAGCTCCTTGAGATGATCCTTCTGACAGCGGAAATGCTTGAGTTAAAGGCAAATCCGAACAGACGTGCAAGAGGTCTTGTTATCGAGGCACAGCTTGATAAAGGTAAAGGACCGGTGGCTACTGTCCTCGTACAGAAAGGAACACTCCGCGTAGGTGATGCCATTGCAGCCGGATCTGCTTTTGGTAAAGTCAGAGCCATGATGGATGACAAGGGAAGACGTGTGAAAGAGGCAGGTCCGTCCATGCCGGTTGAGATCCTTGGATTCAATGATGTTCCGAATGCGGGCGAAGTCTTTGTTGTAAGCAAGAATGAAAAAGAGGCAAGAAACTTTGCTGAAACCTTTATCTCCCAGAATCGTATGAAGATGCTGGAAGAGACAAAATCCAAGATGTCTCTGGATGATCTGTTCAATCAGATTAAAGAAGGAAACTTAAAAGAGCTGAATATCGTAGTCAAAGCAGACGTACAGGGATCTGTAGAGGCGATGAAGCAGAGCCTTCTGAAGCTTTCCAACGACGAAGTCGTTGTAAAAGTCATCCACGGCGGTGTCGGAGCTATCAATGAATCCGACGTTATGCTTGCATCTGCTTCCAATGCGATTATCATCGGATTTAACGTTCGTCCGGATGCTGCCGCAAAAGAGACAGCAGAAAGAGAAAATGTTGATGTTCGTCTGTACCGTGTCATCTACAATGCCATCGAAGATGTGGAAGCTGCCATGAAGGGTATGCTTGATCCGATCTTCGAAGAGCAGGTACTTGGACACGCAGAAGTACGCCAGACATTCAAAGCTTCCGGAGTCGGAACGATTGCCGGTGCATATGTTCTGGATGGTATCTTTGAGCGTGACTGCTCCGCAAGAATTATCCGTGACGGAATTGTAGTATTTGAAGGAAAACTTGCTTCCCTGAAGCGTTTCAAAGATGACGTCAAAGAAGTAAAAGCCGGATACGAATGTGGTTTTGTATTTGAAAAATACAACGACATCAAAGAAGGCGATCAGGTAGAAGCATTCAAGATGGTAGAAAAACCAAGATAGGAAGAGAATATGAGAAAAAACAGTATCAAAAACACGAGGGTTAATACAGAAGTGATGCATGAACTGTCTAATATTCTGCGCGGGGGGATCAAAGATCCCCGCGTGGCAGAGTTTACCTCTGTCGTTGCAGTGGAAGTGGCACCGGATCTGAAGACCTGCAAGGCCTATATCAGCGTTCTTGGAGACGAGAAGGCTCAGTCAGATACGATTAAAGGACTTCAGAGCGCAGAAGGATATATCAGAAGAGAACTTGCACATTCTCTGAACCTTCGCAACACTCCGGAGATCCGCTTCATTCTGGATCAGTCGATCGAATACGGGGTGGCAATGTCAAAGAAGATCGACGATATCACGAAAGGCAGTAAGAAAGAGGAAGAGTAGTATGCTGAAACTGGATGAGATACTCAGAGGAGTAAAGCGAGCCGGCATTGCAGGTCATATAAGGCCTGACGGGGACTGTACAGGTTCCTGCCTGGCACTTTACCAGTATTTATGTATGTATTATCCGGAAGTCAGCACGGATGTGTATTTGGAAGAGATCCCGAATTCGTTCCATATGCTGACAGGGGCAGACGAGATCCGTCACGAACTGCCGGAAGATACCGGATATGATGTGTTTTTCGCACTGGACTGCGGGGATACGAAAAGACTCGGATTTGCAGGTACATTGTTTGAACAGGCAAAAAAAACGGTCTGTATTGACCACCATGTGAGCAATCTGGCATTTTCGGATGTGAACCAGATCGTTCCGGACGCAAGCTCAACATCAGAGCTGATCTATGATCTGCTGGAAAAAGAGAAGATCACAAAAGAGATTGCGGAAGCACTGTATCTGGGGATTGTACATGACACTGGGGTGTTTCAGTATTCCTGCACAAAGCCTTCCACCATGGAGGCGGCTGCGGAGCTTTTAAGAAAAGGAATCGACGGACCGAAAATTATAGAGAAAACATTTTTTGAAAAGACCTACGCTCAGAATCAGGTGCTTGGAAAAGCGCTTCTGGAGAGTATCCGTCTGATGGACGGCAAAATTATCTTTTCCTATATTACAAAGAAAAGCATGAACTTCTTTGGGGTAAAGGCAAAAGATCTGGAAGGAATTGTCAGCCAGCTGAGAGTGACAAGCGGTGTGGAGGTTGCGATTTTCCTCTACGAACTGGAATGCGGAGAATTTAAAGTCAGCCTCCGCTCCAGAGAAAGCGTGGATGTGAGTAAAGTTTCCCAGTATTTTGGCGGCGGCGGACATGTGCGGGCTGCAGGACTTACGTTCCGCGGAACGGTCCATGATGCAGTCAACAACATTGTCGGACAGATTGCACTTCAGCTGGAGGAAGAAGCATGATCCACGGAATTCTGAATGTAAGAAAAGAAAAGGGATTTACTTCTCATGATGTGGTGGCAAAACTTCGTGGTATGACAAGACAGAAAAAGATCGGGCATACCGGGACGCTGGATCCGGATGCAGAAGGCGTCCTTCCGATCTGCCTTGGAAAAGCGACCAAGCTCTGCGAAATGATGACGGACAAAGAAAAGGCATATGAGGCCGTGATGGTGCTTGGAAAAGAGACCGATACACAGGATCTTTCCGGTACAGTTCTGAGTACTTCCGAGACCGGTCGTCTGACCGAAGAGGAAGTGAGGAAAGCCATCCTTTCCTTTGTAGGGATTTATGACCAGATCCCGCCGATGTACTCTGCGATAAAGGTAGGGGGAAAAAAGCTCTATGAGCTTGCAAGAGAAGGAAAGGAAATCGAGCGGAAAGCCCGCCGGGTGGAAATTCGTTCCATCCGGATTCTTGAGATGCAGCTTCCGGAAGTCAGATTCGAGGTAGTCTGCTCCAAAGGCACCTACATCCGAACACTCTGCTATGATATTGGCAGAAAACTTGGATGCGGGGCCTGCATGGGAGAACTGCTCAGGACAAAGTCCGGGAATTTCATACTGGACGAGAGTCGGACACTCTCCGAAATTCAGGAGTATCTGGATGCAGGAAAGATTGAGGAGATTCTTATTCCGGTCGACGCCATGTTCCCGGATGCGCCGAAAGTATCGGTGAAGCAAGGACAGGAAAAGTCGGTCTATAATGGAAATGCACTGTCGCCGGAGCAGATTGAGAATCATATCCCGGAAAAGGACGAGGAGATCATCCGGGTCTACGGGCCGGACGGAAGATTCCTCGCTCTCTACCGTTTTGCCGGGAGAGAAAAGAAATACCAGGTGGAAAAAATGTTTTACAGTCCGGAATAAGAGGAAAGAACATGCAATATATTACAGGATTTGAACATTACAGAGAAGACGCCGGAACTGCCGTGACGCTCGGAAAGTTTGACGGTCTGCACAGAGGACACCGCAAGCTTGTAGAACGGATCATGGAGCATGTGGAGCAGGAGCCGGATTTAAAAAGTGTTGTTTGTTTTTTCGAGATGACCGAATTCAAAAAAATGTGTCACCTTGACCAGAAAAAACTGATGATGAATGAAGAGCGCGCCATCCGCCTGGATGGAAGAGTGGATTATCTGATTGAATGCCCGTTTCTGTCAGTAAAAGAGATGGAGGCGGAAACATTTATTGAGAAGATTCTCTCGGAGCTGTTTCATGCAAAATACATTGTGGTCGGCGAAAATTTCCGGTTCGGGCACGAAAGGCGAGGAGATGTCGGGATGCTTGCAAAGTATCAGGAAACGTACGGATACCGTCTCGAAGTAATAGCGAATGAGTATTATGGAGAGCGAATTGTAAGCAGTACCTATGTCAAAGAAGTCATGAAAACCGGAAACATCGATCTTGTGAACCGGCTGCTCAGCTATCCTTACACGATAGCAGGCACGGTCCAAAAGGGGGAGGGCATGGGACGCCAAATCGGATATCCGACGATGGATATCTTCCCGTGTCAGGAAAAGATCCTGCCCCCGGCCGGAGCCTATGTTTGTAAGCTTTCAGTGGAGGGGCAGTGGTACCAGGGCGTATGCAATATCGGACAGAAACCGACTGTATCAAATGGGGAGGACACCATCCTTTCTGTCCATCTCTTCTGCTATGATGAGAAAGAGGAAGCAAGTGGGAAGCCGGTCGTCCTGCAGCTTTATCATTATCTGAGACCAGAAGAAAAGTTCGACGATGTCGATGAACTGAAATCCCAGATTCAGGCAGATATCCGGGAAGGAAAGCGGCATTTTCTTCGCACGATGGAAAGCAGACGCACGCTCCTCGAGATCAAGAACAAAAATCAAGAACAAAAATGAAGAAAAGAATTGACATCCTGTATGGGAACATGATATACTCAAAAAGTATGAGTGAGCCGATATCCAGTGGACGGAAGACTCCGACCGCCGCCTGATATCCGGCGTTTCAAAAATAAGGAGGATTAAAAACATGATCGACAGAGAAAAGAAAGCAGCTATTATTGCTGAGTACGGAAGAAGCGAAGGAGACACAGGATCTCCGGAAGTTCAGGTAGCAATCCTGACAGCAAGAATCAACGAATTAACAGAACATTTCAAAGCAAATCCAAAGGATCATCATTCCAGAAGAGGTCTTTTGAAGATGGTAGGTCAGAGACGTGGTCTTCTTGCATATTTAAAGAAAAAAGATATCGAAAGATACCGTTCTTTGATTGAAAGATTAGGACTTAGAAAATAGTCAAAGTATTCAAAGAGGACGGAACACTTATCCGTCCTCTTTTATACTGCCGGTATATTTTCCGGTTTTCATTACTTGTCAAAATCATGCGAAACGTATGCGGAGAGAGACACCGGGACCACTGAAAAGCAAGCCAGCATATGACTTGTTTTTCAGTAGTTTCGGGATTCTCCGCACGACAAAAAAGAAAAGAAAATTGAGGAGGATCTTATGTACAAGACATTTGAGATGGAACTTGCCGGACGTCCTCTGCGTGTTGATGTAGGCAGAGTAGCAAAGCAGGCAAACGGTGCAGCACTGATGCACTATGGAGAAACAACCGTACTTTCTACAGCAACAGCTTCTGAGAAGCCAAGAGAAGGAATCGATTTCTTCCCGCTGAACGTAGAGTACAATGAAAAGATGTATGCAGTTGGAAAAATTCCGGGAGGATTTAACAAAAGAGAAGGAAAGGCATCTGAAAATGCGATCCTGACAGACCGTGTCATTGACCGTCCGATGCGTCCGCTCTTCCCGAAAGATTACAGAAATGACGTTACACTGGAAAATCTTGTCCTTTCCGTAGATCAGGATTGTAGCCCAGAGCTGACAGCGATGATCGGATCTGCAATTGCAGTTGCAATCTCTGATATTCCGTTTGACGGACCGACAGCTTCTACACAGGTGGGACTGGTAAATGGTGAGTTCGTATTCAACCCGACTGCAGAAGAAAAAGCAGTATCCGATATGCAGCTGACTGTTGCATCTACAAAAGAAAAAGTCATCATGATCGAAGCCGGAGCAAACGAAGTACCGGAAGAGGTGATGATCAAAGCGATTTTCGCAGCACACGAAGTAAACCAGACGGTGATCGCATTCATCGACCAGATCGTAGCAGAGTGCGGTAAGCCGAAACATGAATATGAAAGCTTCGCAGTACCGGCAGAACTGATGGAAGAGATCCAGAAGCTCGTTCCGGCTGAAGAGATGGAAGAAGCAGTATTTACTGATGACAAGCAGACAAGAGAAGCGAATATCCGCGTGATTCAGGATCGTCTCGAAGAGGCATTTGCTGAAAATGAAGAGTGGCTTCCACGCATCGGAGAAGCGCTGTACCAGTATCAGAAGAAGACTGTCCGCAAGATGATCCTCAAAGATCATAAACGTCCGGATGGAAGAGCGATCGACCAGATCCGTCCGCTTGCAGCGGAAGTAGATCTGATCCCGAGAGTGCACGGTTCCGCAATGTTTACAAGAGGACAGA
The DNA here is from genome assembly GCA_963559135.1 of uncultured Sellimonas sp. Classification (GTDB taxonomy): domain Bacteria; phylum Bacillota; class Clostridia; order Lachnospirales; family Lachnospiraceae; genus Sellimonas. The sequence goes on along the minus strand of CAUWJP010000006.1, from coordinate 71,698 downwards.
CACAGATCTGCAACATTACAACACTTGCACCGCTTTCTGAGGCACAGAAACTTGACGGACTTGATGAAGCAGAGACTTCAAAACGCTATATGCACCACTACAACTTCCCGTCCTACTCTGTAGGTGAGACAAAGCCGTCCAGAGGACCGGGACGCCGTGAGATCGGACATGGAGCGCTTGCTGAGCGTGCACTCGTACCGGTACTTCCGTCTGAGGAAGAATTCCCGTACGCAATCCGTACTGTATCTGAGACATTCGAGTCCAACGGATCCACATCTCAGGCAAGTGTATGCGCATCCAGTATGTCTCTGATGGCAGCTGGTGTGCCGCTCAAGAGCGCAGTAGCAGGTATCTCCTGTGGACTTGTAACAGGGGAGACAGATGATGATTACATCGTCCTGACAGATATCCAGGGTCTGGAAGACTTCTTCGGAGATATGGATTTCAAGGTAGCAGGTACACATAAAGGTATCACAGCAATCCAGATGGATATCAAGATCCACGGACTGACAAGACCGATCATCGAGGAAGCCATTGCCCGCACAAGACAGGCAAGACTTTACATTATCGATGAAGTGATGAATAAAGCAATCGCAGAGCCAAGAGAGGAAGTCGGCAAATATGCTCCGAAGATCATTCAGATGAGCATTGACCCACAGAAGATCGGCGATGTGGTAGGACAGAGAGGAAAGACAATCAATGCCATCATCGAAAGAACTGGCGTGAAGATTGACATTTCCGACGAGGGAAGCGTATCTATCTGTGGTACAGACAAAGAGATGATGGAAGAGGCAAAACGTCTGATCACGATCATCGTAACAGACTTCGAAGCTGGACAGGTTCTCGAAGGAACGGTAGTCAGCATCAAAGACTTCGGTGCATTTCTCGAGTTTGCTCCGGGCAAAGAGGGAATGGTTCACATTTCCAAGATCTGCAAACAGCGCATCGACCACGTAGAAGATGTTCTGACACTGGGCGACAAAGTCAAGGCAGTCTGCCTTGGAAAAGACAAGATGGGAAGAATCAGCTTCAGCATTAAAGACGTCGCTCCGGAAAACAGATAATCTAATTGAAAATCCCAAGCATCCATGCCATAGACGGTATGGATGCTTTTTTTATCGAGAAAAGTGTGATATGATGGGGAAAGAGAAGACGGAAAATAGATTGGGAGGAACAAGAAATGGAAGAAAAAAAGATCAGAAGATCCTGTGTAGACTGTGCAGTGACAGCATGTGAGCAGAAGGATGGGAAATACCCGGATTTCTGCCTGACCGCGTCACTGGACGAAGATTTGTTAGAGGAGGCTCTTGCCTGCTATGAAGATCCGGAGAATCATAAGCTGGCCATTGCTGCGGCGGAGGTGGAGTATGAAGGATATCTGAAACTGACAAGAGTGGAGGAGATCATCCAGTTTGCCGGAAAGATCGGGGCGAAAAAGGTTGGAATTGCTACCTGTGTCGGACTGATCCGTGAGAGCAGAACACTGGCGAAGATCCTGAGATCACACGGACTGGAAGTTATCGGAGTAGCCTGCAAGACCGGGGCAGTGGATAAAAGCAGAATCGGTATTCCAGAAGAATGTCAGGAAATCGGTTGTCATATGTGCAATCCGATCTTACAGGCAAAATATCTGAACAAAGAAAAGACAGATTTAAATGTGGTAGTCGGTCTCTGTGTAGGACACGATAGCCTGTTCTACAAACATTCAGATGCACCGGTCACAACAGCTGTGACCAAAGACCGGGTGCTGGGACACAATCCGGTTGCCGCGCTTTATACGGCAGAGTCATATTATAAGAAGAAACTTTTTTAAAAGTATAGAGCTATCCAGGGTTTGCAAAAAAACAAATTAAAAGAAGCATATCAGGGCAGAACGCACAGAAAAGTGCCTCCGGATATGCTTCTTTTTTCTATGAAATTCATTTCTAAAGAACACAATAATAAGGGCAGATATCTTCATAATGCCCGTCTATCATCCGGAAACCACCCGGAATTACCCCAAGCTGCTGGAACCCGCACCGCTCGTAAAGATGTCTTGCATGGACATTGGTTGCAACGACCGCGTTGAACTGCATGATTCGGAAACCACGCTCCTTTGCAAGATTTAACGAATGAAGAACCAGCTTTTCTCCGATATGAAGCCCCCTCTTTTCCGGCGAGACGGCATAACTCGCATTAGCAATGTGCCCGCAGCGCCCGACATTGTTTGGATGAAGAATATAAAGGCCGCAGATCTCGCCGCTGTCCGGCTCCATCGCGACAGCACAGTCCGTCTGCCCGGTAAAAAACGCAGGACCGGTCTGATCGTTCAGGCATTCTTCCTGAGGAAACGCAATCCCGTCTTCCACAACCTGATTCCAGAGACGAATCATATCCGGAATATCTTCTTTCTTATAGGTACGAACTAAAATTTCCATATGCAATTTCTCCTGATGTTTTATGAATTCATTGTAGCACGACCGGAAGGAAATACAAATAAGAAAAAATGTATATTGTGAACGTGTTTTTTGCTTCTACCAAGCGAAAAAGAAAAAATTTCTCATTTTTCTGCCCCCTTTTTAATGTTTATTTCCATCTTTATATTGATAGAAGGGTCAAAATAGGAAACAGTAAACGCGAGGAGGAATCATCATGAAAGAAAAAGTATATTTTACGGTGCAGGAGAAACAACCGATGATGGCACGGGCACAGACACTGCCGGAGATACAACAGACCAGGGAGAGACAGAAAAAGACGATGATACTTTTGCGTACGGCATCGCCGGAGGAGCTGTCGTACTGATTGCAGTAGCAGGACTACTAATCTACGCAAGAAGACATAGATAATATAGAATTTTTTATTAACGTTATTAACGGGGACGTGTTCCGGTGTATCGGAACACGTCCCCGTTAAACATCTAAATCTCACCTCTATTAATTCTAAAAATGTCCCGCAAACCTTTGAAAATACTGGAAAAATAGTAAAACTAAAGAAATAACTGCCAAAACCATAAGTTCTACTGAACCAACTACGTCGTGTACCTGTGAAAATAATCAGACAATCATAGATATATACACAAAATATACTTGTTTGAACTAAAAGTTACAAAAGTATGAAATTCAGAATCTACAGAAAAACAAAGACTTCTACGAAAGAATATCTAATATGTTACGTAATAAAAAGATAAAAAGTCGAAAAAGATCGGTAAAAACAACTTAAAGACAATTTCATAATTTTTTCAACGGGGACGTGTTCCGATGCATCAGAACACGTCCCCCTGCATATATTGTGATGTAAAAGGTGGTGGACAATCATGAGTAAGCGGGAGGAGATTTTTCGGATTCTTCCGGAAAGGTTGAAGAGTGTAATCGGAAAGAAAAATCTGGATTTTGATCAGGTTACGGAGATTTGTATCCGGGTCGGGCGGCCGGTCTGCGTTTATGTGGGCGACCGGGAGGTGCGTTTGGATTATTTTCCGGGAAAAGAGGAGTTGAAGGAGATTGTGAATTTTATGAGCAGGTATTCGCCGTATGCGTTTGAGGAGGAGATGCGGAAGGGTTTTTTGACGATTGAGGGTGGTCATCGTGTGGGGATGGCTGGGAAGGTGATTACAGAGAGGGATCGGGTGAAGAATCTTCGGTATGTTTCTTCGGTACATATTCGTGCGGCTCATGAGGTGAAAGGATGTGCGAACCGGGTGTTTCCCTATATCACAAATCAGAAGGAACTGTACCATACGATGATTATTTCGCCTCCGGGTTGTGGGAAAACAACGTTGCTTCGGGATATTATCCGTCAGGTATCTGACGGTAATGCTTATGTCAAGGGATGTACAGTGGGAATTGTGGACGAGCGTTCGGAGATTGCCGGATGTTATCTTGGGGCAGCGCAGAATGATATTGGGCTTCGTAGTGATGTGCTGGATGCCTGCCCGAAAGCGGAGGGTATGCTGATGTTGATCCGTTCGATGACGCCGAAAGTGGTGGCGGCAGATGAGATCGGTACGCAGGAGGATGTGGAAGCGATTGAGTATGCCATGCACTGTGGATGTAGGATGCTTGTGACGGCCCATGGAAATTCGGTACAGGAACTGAGAAAAAAGCCGGTCCTTGGAAGAGTGATTCAGGAGGAGCGGTTTGATCGCTATATTGTGCTGAAGCAGGGGGACAGGCCGGGCATGATTGAGGGGATTTATAACAGGAGGGGACAGCCGTGTTGTTGAAAATCGCGGGAGCGGTTCTTGTAGTCTCCGCTTGTTCAGCCCTTGGTTTCGGATACGGGCGGTCGTTGAACCAGCATCTGGAAGAGTTGCGCTTTTTGAGAGAATTGTATCAGATGATCTGGGGCGAGATTGAGTACACTAAGGAGCCGTTTCCGGAGGTGATGCTGGAGATCTCTTCCAGAATCAAGGAACCTTATGCGTCATTGTTTGTGCAGGCGCACCGGGCATTTGAGGAGCAGGGGAGCCTCCGGTTTCCGGAGTGGTTTCGGGATTATGTGTCCCGGACTTTGGAAGCATACCGGAAGGAAAAGCACCTGTCTGTAGAGGAGTGGGAAATGTTTCTTTCGCTTGGAAGCCAGACCGGATATCTGGATCTTCAGATGCAGACGGGAATGCTGAAACTATCAGGGGACCGTTGGGAAAAATGGATACGGGAGGCGGAGGCGGAGATTGGTCCGAAACGGAGGATCGGGAACTGTCTTGGAGTGCTTGGAGGGGTTTTTCTTACAATCTTGCTTCTGTAAAGAAAACCCGTAAGAAAAAAGAAGGGAAGGAAGTGCGTATGAGTGTCAGTCTGATCTTTAAAATTGCCGCAGTGGGAATTCTGGTCTCGATTTTAAGCCAGGTGCTGAAGCACAGCGGCCGGGAGGAGCAGGCGTTTTTGACAAGTCTTGCCGGGCTGATTCTGGTTTTGATCTGGATTGTACCGTATATTTACGATCTGTTTGAAACCATGAGGCGTCTGTTTGCCCTGTAACTGCAAATAAAAAGACGAGGCGAGAAGGAGGGAAAAGATGTCCATACAAAAGGCAGCGGCCATCAGTGTGTGTGCGGCACTGATTGCGTTGCAGTTTAAGGGAGGAAAAACAGAATACGGGATTTATGTCAGTATTGTGGCGGGAATTCTGCTTGGCGTTGGAATACTTGGAAAGCTTGGCACAGTTTTGGATACAGTAAAGGAGATCGGTTCATTTCTTCAGATTGAAGGCTCTTATCTTGGGGTTCTCCTGAAGATGCTTGGTATTACTTATGTGGCGGAATTCGCGTCCAACATCTGCAAAGATTCCGGCTATCAGACCATTGCTGCCCAGATTCAGCTCTTTGGGAAGATTACGGTGCTGGCTCTTGGAATGCCGGTTCTTCTGACTCTGCTTCGGACGATTGAGGCGTTTTTATCATGAGAAGAAAGGGAAGAAGAATCATTCTGGCAGTCCTTCTTGGAATCTTTCTTTTTTGGGGAGGAATGAGTGTGGCAGCAGAAGCAAAAAGCGGGGAGGAGGAAACGCCGGAGGCCGCTAAAGAGATGATGGAGGGGCTGGATTTTACAGATGTGGACAAGATGATGCGGGAAATCTTCCCGGATGAGAGAATCAAGTTTGCCGATGTTCTGGAAATGTTAATGGAAGGGGATGTGTCCGGGGCGTTACAGCTTTCGGGGAAAGGACTTGTCAGCACCTTGTTTTCGGTTCTTTCCGAAAACAAACAGGCGATGATTCACATTCTTGTGATCGCGTTGATTGCGGCAGTCTTTGCTAATTTCAGTCATGTGTTTGCGGCGGGGCAGGCTGCGGACACGGGATTTTTTATTTTGTACCTGCTTTTGATTACGCTGCTTTTGCAGACCTTTGAGGTGATGATGGACGCGGTAACTTCCGGGCTGCAACTTTTGACGGATTTTATGCAGGTGCTCTGTCCGGTCTACCTGATGGCGGCGGCTGTGGTCACAGGGAGCGCGACTTCCGTTGTGTTTTATAATCTGATGCTGTTCCTCATTTTTCTCGTTCAGAATGTGGTTTGCTATCTGATTCTCCCGCTGATCCATGTATATCTGATGATCCGGCTGATGGACGAACTCTCCCCGGAACCATTTTTGGGACGCTTTGCGGAACTTGCGGAAACGGTGATCAGCTGGATCTTAAAGACGATGCTGGTAGGAATTGTGGGAATGAATCTGATTCAGGGACTCATCAGTCCGGTGATTGACCAGGTCAGGCGAAGCGGACTGCAAAAAGGACTGGAATCCATTCCGGGCATCGGAAATACGATTGGCGGAATGGCGGAGATCGTTGTTTCGGCGTTGACGCTGATCCGGAATGGCATTGGAGTGACCGGCGCGGTCATCTGCGTGGTGATCTGCCTCGTCCCGGTTATTCAGATTGCGGTGATGGCGCTTCTATATAAATTGACGGCGGCGCTTTTGGAGCCGGTTTCGGACAAGCGAGTGATAGGATGTATTGCTGGTGCCGGAGACGGGGCGGTGCTTCTGTTAAAAACCGTCTACACCAGTGCCGTACTATTTTTGATTACAATTGTGATTGTGGCGGCCGTTCGGTCATAGGAGGAGACATGTTTACATATATATATGACTGGATAAAGAATCTTGTTTTTTATCTGATCTTGATGACAATGCTGATGCAGATCATCCCGGATTCCGACTACAAAAAATATATCCGTTTTTTTACGGGTCTGGTACTGATTCTGCTTCTGGCAAGGCCGATGCTTGGGGTATTTCAACTGGAAGAGGAATTTGAAAATCTGTATCACAGTATGGAATACCGGCAGAACGTAAAGGAGATGGAACGGGCGAGAGAACAGTTTGAATCTGCGGAGGAGGGATATCTTGAATGGCAGCAGGACATGGTTCCAGAATCTTCTGAAGGACAGGAAAATGCCGATGAAAAATAAGTGGCTCCTTCTGTTGCTTGCCGGGCTTTTGCTTCTGGTGATTGCGCTTCCTGTTTCTGAACCTGAAAGCGAGGAAAGGGAGGAAACCGAAAGCGGTACCGTAACCGAGGAGGATTACGCTTCCATGGCCGAGTCAAAGCTGGAAACAATTCTGGCGCAGATGGAAGGAGCCGGGAAGGTGAAAGTGATGATTACCCTTTCTTCCTCTTCAGAAAAGATAGTAGAAAAAGACGAGGAGACATCCAAAGATGAAACTCAAAGTACCAGTAGTGAGACGACGGTCTATGAAGAAACGGCGGACAGGGGGCAGACACCTTATGTGTCAAAGGAACTGACTCCTGCGGTGGAAGGGGTGGTAGTGCTCTGTGAGGGAGGAGACGAACCGGTTGTGGTACAGCAGATTACAGAAGCGGTTGAGGCATTATTTTCCGTGGAGTCACATAAGATTAAGGTAGTAAAGATGAGATAGGAAAAGCAGGAGGAATGACGGTGAAACGATTGATTAAGAAAAATCAGGTGATTGTGGCGGCACTTGCACTTATGATTGCGGCGGCAGGGTATCTGAATTATTCAGGAAAACTTTTTGAAAGTACAGACGACAGCGGTGTTTCCCAGCAGGCAAACAGTGAACTGCTTGATATTTCTGAAGAAGATATCGAGACAGGTTCCGGGGACATTGAAAGCCAGGATCAGGACACATCCGAGGAAACGGATGGAGATGTGGAAGGTACTCCGGGAGAAGCCGTGCTGACAAGCGGAGAGGTGAAAAATACGATAGCCCAGGCCAAGGTATCCAGAGAACAGGTACGAGCAAAAAATAAGGAGACGCTGCAGGGGATTATTGACAGCACTTCTGTGACAGAGGAACAAAAAGAAGAGGCGGTAAACCAGATGATTGAACTGACTAAGGTGGCGGAGCAGGAATCGGCGGCAGAAACACTGCTTGCGTCCAAAGGATTTACCGAGACTGTTGTAACAGTCAATGAAGGGGAAGCGGATGTGGTCGTCGGAAATGTGGAAATGACTGAGGCAAACCGTGCCCAGATCGAGGATATTGTCACAAGAAAAACCGGAGTGGCTCCAGAAAATATCGTCATCACTCCGATGAATAAAAAGGCGGATCAGAATACGGCGGATACGCAAGGAGCCGACTCTGATTCGGAAACGGAAACAGAAAGCTCGGAGAATACAGAAACAGACGAATAGAAAGCAGATACTATGCGCAAAAAGCTCCGAAAAATTGAGGATTGGACGGGAAAGCTGTTGCGGAATTCAGGACGGATGTGCTACAATATTTACTTGTGTGGAATCATATAGAAGATTCCGGGTAGAATAAAAGAAAATACAGGAGAATATCATGTCAAAGATTACAGATGAAATAAAAAAGCGGAGAACGTTCGCGATTATTTCCCACCCGGATGCCGGGAAGACGACATTGACTGAAAAATTTTTATTATATGGCGGGGCCATTAATCAGGCAGGTTCCGTAAAAGGAAAGGCGACTGCAAAGCATGCGGTGTCAGACTGGATGGAGATTGAAAAGGAGAGAGGAATCTCAGTGACCTCTTCGGTACTGCAGTTTAATTACGGAGGATACTGCATTAATATCCTGGACACTCCGGGACATCAGGATTTCTCGGAGGACACATACCGAACCTTGATGGCAGCGGATTCCGCCGTGATGGTAATCGATGCATCCAAAGGTGTGGAGGCGCAGACAAGAAAGCTGTTCAAAGTCTGCGTCATGCGTCATATCCCGATCTTCACCTTTATTAATAAGATGGATCGGGAAGCAATGGATACCTTCGAGCTTCTGGATGATATCGAAAAGGAACTTGGTATCGCGACCTGTCCGGTCAACTGGCCGATCGGCTCGGGAAAGGCATTCCGTGGAGTATACGACAGAAATGAAGAGGAGATTGAACTGTTCTTCGATACGAAGAAGGGAACAACTACAGGGGAAGTAAAGAAGATCCGTCTGGATGACCCGGATGTGGACAGTTATATGGATCCGGATCAGAAAGAGCAGCTGTTAGGAGAGATTGAGCTTCTGGACGGGGCAAGCGCAGAGTTTGATCAGGATATGGTGGACAAAGGAGAACTTTCTCCGGTCTTCTTCGGATCCGCACTTACCAACTTTGGAGTGGAGACCTTCCTGCAGCATTTCCTCAAAATGACGACGTCCCCTCTTCCAAGACATTCGGACAAAGGCGACATCGATCCGATGACGGAGAAAGATTTTTCCGCTTTTGTATTTAAAATTCAGGCAAATATGAATAAGGCACATCGGGACCGAATCGCCTTTATGCGGATCTGTTCTGGAGAGTTTGACGCCGGGATGGATGCCTTCCATATTCAGGGAGGAAAGAAAGTCCGTCTCTCCCAGCCACAGCAGATGATGGCAAGTGAGAGGAAGATGATCGAAAAAGCATATGGCGGAGATATTATCGGAATTTTTGATCCGGGTATTTTTTCCATCGGAGATACGATTACTACGTCCCCGGAAAAATTTGCCTATGAAGGAATCCCAACCTTTGCTCCGGAGCATTTTGCAAGGGTGCGTCAGGTGGATACGATGAAGAGAAAGCAGTTCATCAAAGGGATCAATCAGATTGCTCAGGAGGGTGCGATTCAGATTTTCCAGGAGTTTAATACCGGAATGGAGGAGATTATCGTCGGCGTGGTCGGTGTTCTGCAGTTCGATGTGTTGAAATACCGCCTGAAAAATGAGTACGGTGTGGATATCATTCTGGAAACACTTCCGTATGAGCATATCCGTTGGATCGAAAATGAGGAAATCGATATGGACCGTCTGACCGGTACATCCGATATGAAGAAGATCAAAGATCTGAAAGGAAGACCGCTCCTTTTATTTGTACATGAATGGAGTATCAGGATGACGCTGGAGAGAAACGAAGGCCTGAAGCTTTCCGAATTTGGCCGGTCTTAATCGAAGGGATCCAGGTTTGCCAATGATATAATATTGATGTTGAAATTAGTTAGGGGCCGCCCGCAGCTTATAATAAGCTGCAGACGGCCCCTCTTTCAATCCGTTGTATCTTCCTTCTGCCAAGTGTGGTGTGAACACTAACAAATACATTGCAGATTTACGAAAGTTCTGCAAATCGCCTTGTAAGCATCAGGGGAATTTGGTATAATGAACACAGTAATTGTGTATTCTATACACAGGAAACGTGCATTAAGACCGAGATGAGGAGGTTTCAGATATGGGGAAAGATGAAAGAAATACCTATACGATCCAGGAAGAGGAGATCGGACAGGTACAGATTGCCGATGAGGTTGTGGCGATTATAGCAGGCCTTGCGGCAATGGAAGTGGATGGTGTATCTTCTATGGCAGGTACATCCACGAGAGATCTCATCAGTAAACTTGGAAAGAAGAATCTCTCGAAGGGAGTCAAGGTAGACGTCCTGGAAGGCGTAGTGACAGTATCCTTATCACTGAATTTGCGATTTGGAAAAAATATTATGGAAGTATCATCCAAGGTACAGGAAAAAGTCAAGACTGCAATTGAAAATATGACAGGGCTGACTGTTGCTGATGTTAATATCCGCGTCGTAGGCGTTGACGAGGACACAGAAGTATAAAACCCGCACATTGTAAAGAATAAATATGCGAAAATCTGCATTTTCATGCAGAACAGATTGCCGCATAGCGGAAAGTACAGTATAATGAGGGGTGTCGGGATGATGCCCCTTTTTTGTTCTATAAGAAAGCCCTTCAGGCTATGCTATACGGTCAGAGAACAGAAAGGAAGTAATATGGGAAGATCAGAAATCAGAGAACACATTTTTAGAATTTTATTTGGAAAGGAATTCCACACACCGGAAGAGCTTCCAGAGCAGGCGGATCTTTATATGGACCTTCTGAAGACAGAACGGGAAGTAAGAGAAGAAGATGAGGCATATATCGAGGAAAAAAGCAAGAAAATCGAAACGTTGATTCCGGAGATTGATGCGTTGATCAATGAGCATACAACGGGTTGGAAGACCGGAAGAATGAATAAAGTGGACCTGACAATTTTACGGCTTGCAGTCTACGAGATCAAATGGGATGATGATATCCCGGTCAAGGTTGCGATCAACGAAGCCGTAGAGCTTGCGAAGCGGTACAGTAGTGACGAGGGCCCGGCTTTTATCAACGGAGTTCTCGCAAAGCTTGCAGATTAACAGATGATGAAACATGTATATACCGTCAGTCAGGTCAATCAGTACATCAAAAATATGTTTACCCAGGACTTTATGCTGAGTCGTATCTATGTTCGGGGAGAAGTGTCAAATTGTAAATACCATCCAAAGGGACATATTTATTTTTCACTGAAAGATGAGTCCGGAACGATTTCCTGTATTCTGTTTGCAGGAAACCGGAAAGGACTGCCGTTTCGGATGCAGGATGGGCAGCAGGTTGCTGTGTTTGGCTCTATCTCTGTGTATGAGAGGGACGGAACCTATCAGCTCTATGCCAAGGAGATTGTCCTTGACGGGGCAGGGATTCTGGCTCAGAAATTTCAGGAGCTCAAAGAAGAGCTGGAAGAGATGGGAATGTTTGCACCGGAATATAAGCAGTCGATTCCGGCTTTTGCAAAGAAGATCGGGATTGTAACTGCGCCGTCCGGGGCAGCTATCCGGGATATTATTCATATTGCAAAGCGGAGAAATCCATATGTAGAACTGATTCTTTCCCCGGCACTTGTCCAGGGAGCAGAGGCGGCGCCGAGCATTGTGAAGGCGATTGAGCGGATTCAGAAAGAGGATGTGGATGTCATTATTGTCGGAAGAGGCGGAGGTTCCATGGAGGATCTGTGGGCATTTAATGAGGAAGAAGTGGCAAGAGCCATTTTTGACTGCCCGGTTCCGGTGATTTCCGCGGTAGGCCATGAGACGGATACGACGATCGCGGATTACGTGGCGGATTTACGAGCCCCCACACCGTCGGCGGCTGCCGAGCTTGCGGTCTTTGACTGCCGGGCAGTAAAAGAAGAGATAAAAACGAGACGCCAGAGCCTGAGACAGGAAATGAACAGACAGAGTGATATCCGAAAAATGCGTCTTTCTAAAGAGTACGAAGTATTCCGGAGACTGCATCCGGGTGCTCAGATTGCGGAAAAGCGGAAGCGCCTTGCAGATCTGGAAATGCGGATCCGGGAAGGAATGGATGGGAAAATCCAGAGACAGCGTCAACGTCTTGCAGTGCAGATCGAGGCCTTTTCTGGACTTTCTCCGATGAAGCGGCTTAATCAGGGCTATGCCTTTGTGCAGGATGAAACATATCATGCGGTAAGGACGATCGGTCAGGTACGGCAGGGAGACCGGCTGACCTTGTATGTGACAGATGGAACGATTCATACAATCGTGGAAAGGACGAAAAAGAAAGACGATGGAGATCAACGAAATCTTTGAGAAGCTGGATGAGATCCAGGAGAAGATGCAGTCGGAGGAAATTTCCCTGGAAGATTCCTTCCGGTATTATGCGGAAGCGATGGAGCTTTTAAAACAGTGTGATGAGCAGATTGGCACCGTGGAGAAACGGGTGCAGATGTTGGACGAGAATGGAGAAAAGCATGAGTTTGAATAATTGGGAAAAAGAAAGAGAAAAAAAGGTAAAAGAACTGGAAGAGATCATCGCCTCCTATCTTCCGAATCAGGAAGGATTTCAGAAGGTGATCATGGAAGCCATGGAGTACAGCCTGATGGCAGGCGGAAAGAGGCTTCGTCCGATGCTGATGATGGAAACTTACCGGATGTTTGGAGGCACTTCCGATATCATCCGTCCGTTTCTTGCAGCACAGGAGATGATTCACACGTACTCGCTGGTACACGATGATCTTCCGGCAATGGATAATGATGAATACAGAAGAGGACGAAAGACTACCCACATCGTCTACGGAGAAGATATGGGGATTCTGGCTGGAGATGCCCTGCTAAATTTTGCCTTTGAGACGGCGACGAAAGCCTTTGATATGGAGCCGACGGCAGCGAAAACGATCGGGAAGGCCCTGCAGGTACTTGCAGGAAAAGCAGGAATCTACGGAATGATAGGAGGCCAGGTTGTAGATGTTGCCTCCACAGGAAGCCAGATCGAGAAAGATAAACTGGATTTCATCTATGAATTGAAAACAGGTGCTCTGATTGAGAGCTCCATGATGATCGGAGCCATCCTTGCCGGGGCATCCGAAGCGGAAATAAGGACGATGGAGCGCGTTGCGTCCAATGTGGGAATTGCATTTCAGATTCAGGATGATATTCTGGATGTAACAAGCACGACGGATGAGCTTGGCAAACCGGTGCACAGTGACGAAAAGAATGAAAAGACAACCTATGTGACGCTGCGCGGACTTGAGAAAGCAAAAGAAGATGTGGAGAGGATTTCTGAAGAGGCGCTGACGCTTCTTTTAGGACTTTCAGTGGAGAATCCATATCTGACATGGTTGATAAAGGAATTGATACATAGAAAGAAATAGTGAGGGATTTCTATGGTGCTTGAGAGGATACAAAAAGAAAATGATATTCAAAACATAGAAAAAGACGAGCTGCCGATTCTCGCGCAGGAGATCAGGGAATTTCTTGTAGAGAAAATCAGCCGCACCGGAGGACATCTTGCGTCTAATCTCGGCGTGGTAGAGCTGACGATCGCAATGCATCTGTGTTTTCATCTTCCGGAGGATAAGATGATTTGGGATGTCGGACATCAGTCCTACACGCACAAGATTCTGACCGGACGGCGGGAAGGCTTTGACGAGCTGAGAAAATACGGCGGGATGAGCGGATTTCCGAAACGTAACGAAAGCAAGTGCGATGCGTTTAATACCGGGCACAGTTCTACGTCGATTTCCGCAGGACTTGGCTATGTGGAGGCCCGTGACATCCGGGGAGAAGACTATTATGTGATCTCCGTGATCGGGGACGGTGCCCTGACAGGCGGGATGGCATTTGAGGCGCTCAACAATGCTTCAAATTTGAAGAAGAATTTTATCATTGTGCTCAACGATAATCAGATGTCGATCTCCCAGAACGTGGGCGGTATGTCCTGGTATCTGGACGAGATCCGGACTGCGGATGCTTATACAAATCTGAAGAAAAATCTGGAAAAAGCGATCCGCAAGATTCCGTCCGGCGGCGATCAGATTATGAGTCATCTGAGAAAGACAAAGAGCAGCATTAAGCAGCTGTTTGTCCCGGGGATGTTTTTTGAAGATATGGGGATCACCTATCTGGGACCGGTGGACGGACATAATATAAAAGAACTTGTCCGTTCCTTTCACGAGGCAAAGAAAGTCCAGGGACCGGTTCTGCTACATGTTTTGACGAAAAAAGGAAAAGGATATCTTCCTGCGGAGGAGGAGCCGTCCCGGTTCCATGGTACGGAGCCTTTTGATATCCGCACGGGAAAGCCTTTAAAAAAGAAAGAAAAAGATACCTATACCGATGTGTTCGCAAAAGTCATGTATGAAATGGGAGCGAAGGAACCTTCTCTTGTGGCCCTCACAGCTGCGATGGAAGACGGGACCGGACTTGCCCCGTTCCACCGGAAATACAAGGACCGCTTTTTTGACGTGGGTATCGCAGAAGGACATGCGGTGACCTTTGCGGCAGGACTTGCGGCAGGAGGCCTCAAACCGGTGTTTGCGGTGTATTCTTCTTTCCTTCAAAGAGCCTTTGACCAGATTATCCACGATGTGGCGCTACAGAATCTTCCGGTTGTGTTTGCCGTAGACAGAGGCGGACTGGTTGGAAGCGACGGGGAGACTCATCAGGGAATTTTTGATTTATCCTATCTGTCCATGATTCCGAACATGACAGTAATGTCGCCGAAGAATAAATGGGAGTTTGCGGATATGATCCGGTTTGCCATCGGATATACAAAAGGCCCGGTTGCCATTCGCTATCCCAGAGGAACAGCGTATGACGGATACCGGGAGTTCCGACCGTCGATTGAATATGGAAAATCAGAAGCGGTCTTTGAGGAGGAGGACATTGCCCTGATCAGTGTCGGGCATATGTTTGAGACGGCGGCAAAAGTCCGGGAGAGATTAAAAGCCGCAGGACTTAATGCAAGCCTGATCAATGCAAGATTTGTAAAGCCTCTCGATGAAGAGCGAATCGCAAAGCTGGCAGAAGATCACAGGCTTCTGGTAACGATTGAAGAAAATGTAGGAAGTGGCGGTTTTGGAGAGCGGGTGCTGGAATTTGCCAGCCGCATGGATTTGGATGTCCGGATCTTAAATATCACCCTTCCTGATGATTATATTGAACACGGCAGCGTGGAGATGCTGAGAAAAGAAGTCATGCTGGATGAAGAATCCATTCTCAAAAAGATTCTGACCGTCTATGCGGGAATGCAGCATGAGATTGCAATGAAAAAAGGAGACCAGTAAAAAATGAAAGAACGTCTGGACGTATTACTTGTAAAACGAAATCTGGCTGAATCCAGAGAAAAGGCAAAGGCGGTTATCATGTCCGGCAATGTCTTTGTGGACGGACAAAGGGAGGACAAGGCCGGAACTACGTTTCCGGAGGATGTCAGCATTGAGGTGCGCGGCCACGCGCTCCCTTATGTCAGCAGAGGAGGACTGAAACTGGAAAAAGCCATGAAAGAATTTGATGTCAGGCTTCAGGATAAAGTCTGCACGGACGTGGGATCTTCTACCGGAGGATTTACAGACTGCATGCTTCAAAACGGAGCAAAAAAAGTATTTGCCATCGATGTGGGAAGAGGACAGCTTGCCTGGAAGCTGAGGCAGGATGAGAGGGTAGTCTGCATGGAAAAGACGAATATCCGTTATGTGACGCCGGAAGATCTAGGAGAGCCAGTTGACTTTTCTTCTATCGATGTATCGTTTATTTCCCTTACAAAGGTTCTTCTGCCTATTTATCAGTATCTGACGGAGGATGGAGAAATTGTGGCACTGATCAAGCCGCAGTTTGAGGCCGGAAGGGAAAAAGTCGGAAAAAAGGGTGTTGTACGGGAACGAAGTACCCATGAAGAAGTGATCCGGATGGTGACAGACTATGCCGCTTCCATTGGATTTACAGTGAAGGATCTGACCTTCTCTCCGATCAAAGGACCAGAGGGAAATATTGAATATCTGGTACACTTAAAGAAATCGAATGGGGAGGAGGACCGGGATGTGCCGTCGGATGAGGCGATTAAACGTATCGTGACGGACGCCTTTGAGACACTGGCAAAATAAAAACGATGAAACAGGTTTATATTATTACAAACAGTGGAAAAGACGAGCATCATAAAGTAACACAGCAGGCGGCAGAGTATCTGGAAAGCCATGGCGTGCGCTGTATTCTGGACAGAGAAGAGGCCGAACAGGAAACGATCGACTGTGCCCTTGTCATTGGAGGAGATGGAACGTTGATTCTTGCGGCCAGAGAGCTTCTGGGACGAGACGTGCCGATACTTGGAGTGAATATGGGAACCCTCGGATATCTGACAGAAGCGGAAGTGCAGAATTTGATTCCCGCGTTGGATCAGCTTCTGGCAGGAGACTATACCGTGGAAAACCGGATGATGCTTTCAGGTACGCTCAAAGATCTGAGGACAGATGCAGCACTCAATGATATTGTTGTGACGAGAAGCGAATCACTGCACATTGTCAGACTGAATCTTTATGTAAATGGAGAGTATCTGACCTCTTATCAGGCGGATGGACTGATTATTTCCACGCCGACCGGGTCGACTGCCTACAATCTGTCGGCAGGTGGCCCGATTGTTGAGCCGACCGCATCGTTGATTCTGATTACGCCGATCTGTTCGCACTCGTTGAACAACAGCAGCATCGTTGTATCGGATGCCGATCTGATTGAAGTGGAGATCGGATCCAGAAGAAACAAAGAAGAGGAAGAAGCGGTCGTGACCTTTGACGGAACCGACATTATGCGGCTGAAAACAGGAGAGCGGGTGCGCATCCGAAAAGCCAAAGAAGTGACGAAACTGATCCGGTTAAGCAGAATCAGTTTTCTGGAGACACTGCGGGAGAAAATGAAAGGAAATTAGCCGAATGAAAGTAAACAGACATGCAAAGATTGTGGAATTGATCCGAAAATATGATATCGAGACACAGGAAGAGCTGGCGGAACGCTTAAATGAGGCGGGATTTAAGGTGACACAGGCAACTGTTTCCAGGGATATCCGCGATCTGAAACTGACCAAAGTGCCGTCAGAGAACGGAAGACAGAAATATGCTCTTCTGCGGCACGATGGAAAAGAAATGAGCGAAAAGTACATCCGTATTTTACGGGATGGCTTTGCGTCCATGGATATGGCAGAAAATATTCTGGTCATCAAAACCGTACCTGGCATGGCGATGGCTGTTGCGGCAGCCATTGATGCCATGCAGTGGCATGAGATTGCCGGATGCATTGCAGGGGATGACACGATCATGTGCGCCATCCGAAGCAAAGAAGAAACGGTGGAAGTGATGGACCGGCTCAGAGGAATGGTCATGTAAATACAGCCGGACGGGATTTGCAAAGAAAATGGAGGAGACATGTTACAAAGTCTGCACGTAAAAAATCTGGCACTGATCGAAGAGGCAGAAGTCGAATGGAAGGATGGACTGAATATCCTGACCGGAGAGACCGGAGCAGGAAAGTCCCTTCTTCTTGGTTCGGTACATCTGGCTCTCGGAGGAAAATACAGCGCCTCCATGCTCCGGGAAGGGGCAGATTACGGCTTGGTGGAAATGGTCTTTTATATCCGGGATCCAAGACAGAAGGAAAAGCTCAAAGCACTGGAAATCGAACCGGAGGACGGGATCGTGGTCCTGAGCAGAAAACTCATGGACGGCCGGAGCATCAGCAGGATCAACGGGGAGATGGTTCCCATCGGACGGCTTAAAGCAGCAGCCGAAATCCTGATTGATATTCACGGACAACATGAACACCAGTCACTGCTATACAAGAAAAAACATCTGGAAATACTGGACGCGTATGCAAAAGAAGAGGCGGATCCGATAAAGAAAAAAGTCAGGGACGCATACCGGGTATACCGGGAGGCAGTAAAGACATTGGAAGAGGCGGACAAAGCGGAGGCCGAACGTAGGAAAGAAGTTGATTTCCTTTCCTTTGAGGCATCGGAAATCCGGGAGGCATCCCTTGTATCCGGAGAGGATGAGGAACTTGAGCATCGCTATAAAAAGATGCTTAATGCAAAGAAAATCACAGACAGCATCCAGGAAGCATATCAGTGCACCGGAGAACTTTCCGACGTGTCGGCATCCAGTCAGCTAAGCAGAGCCATTCATGCGATTTCGGAAGCGTCGGCGTACGATGAACACATCAAAGAGATGTACGGAGAACTGTTGGAGATCGACAGCCTGTTAAATGATTTCAACCGGGAACTTTCCGACTGTAAGGAAGAATTCCGCTTCTCCGAAGAAGAGCTTTATGAGACCGAAAACCGGCTCAATACTATCAATCATCTCAAAACAAAATATGGAAAGACTATTGAGGACATTCTGACGTATGCGGAAGAAACAGAGAAAAAACTCGCAGTACTGGCAGACTACGATGCTTATCTGGAACGGCTACGGCAGCAGAAAGAAGAAGCACGAAAAGAATTAGAGATTTGTACGGATCAGCTGACACAGATCCGCAAATCCTATGCAAAAGGACTTTCCGAAGAAATCCGGCAGGGAATTCTCGACCTGAACTTCCTGAACGTCGAATTTGAGACAGAGATCCGGCCACTTGCCGATTTCACCGAATCTGGAAAAGATGAGGCCGAATTTATGATTTCTCTCAATCCGGGGGAAAAGAAAAAGCCTCTTGGCATGGTAGCATCTGGAGGAGAACTCTCCAGAATCATGCTGGCCGTCAAAGCCGTACTGGCTGATAAAGACGAAGTCGAGACACTGATCTTTGACGAAATCGATACCGGAATCAGCGGTAGAACCGCCCAGAAAGTATCCGAGAAAATGGCACTTCTCGGAAAACGACATCAGGTTCTTTGCATCACCCACCTGGCTCAAATCGCGGCCATGGCAGACGCACATTACCTGATCGAAAAGCAGACCAAAGACCAAAAGACGACAACCGGAATCCGCCTTCTGAACGAAGATGAAGAAATTCAGGAACTCGCAAGGATTCTGGGAGGAGCCGAGATCACGCAGGCAGTTCTTACCACAGCCGGAGAAATGAAAAAGCTTGCCAGAAACATGAAAAAAACAGAATAGAATAGACGGTTTTGAAAATACTAATTGGGGACGTGTTCCGATGCAACGGAACCCGTCCCCAATGATCATTTTCAGAATATTCAGTTTTTTAGGAGGCGGCGTTATGTGGGTGAAATGGTATCGTAGGGGTGTGTTGATCGTGCTTGTGGCGTTTATGCTTCTGGGAGGAAGTTATTGTTTTCTCGAATGGAAGCAGGGACAGTTTGAGCAGGAGGTCAGTACATCGAAAATTGATGAAAATCTTGTCATTCCCGGCGGGATGCCGGTGGGGCTTTATCTGGAGACGGACGGAGTTATGGTTCTTGGGACGGAGGCCGTGGAGGATGCGGACGGGATTGCAAAGGAGCCTGCCAGACATCTGGTAAAGCCAGGAGATTACATTGTCGGAGTTGATGACAAAGAGATCAATACCAAAAAGGAGCTTCAGGAGGCGGTCGGACAGGAAGAAGCAAGCGAAGTCGTTCTGCACCTGCGCAGGGAAGAGGAATATCTGGATGTAAAGACAGAGCTGGTTCAAAGTGAAGAGGGGAAAAAACTTGGCATCTGGGTAAAGGACAATGAACAGGGGCTTGGGACGATTACATTTCTGGACAGCCAGAGCCATTTTGGTGCTCTAGGCCATGGAATCCGCGATACAGATACGAACGAACTCCTGGAAATCGGGGAGGGGCGCCTTTATACGACCAGCATTCAGGATATCCAGAGAGGAAAGGCAGGAACCCCCGGAGGGATGGACGGTGTGATCGTCTACAATAATTACAATATCCTTGGATCCATTGACCAGAATACCGAGGAAGGAATTTATGGGACGATCGACCGGATTGACGCGTTGTTTTCGGATCAGGAGCCGGTTCCGGTGGCTGCAAAAGAGGACGTCCATACCGGAGATGCAGTGATCCGCTGTGCCGTCAGCGGTGAGGTGGAAGAGTACCAGATTCGTATTACAAAAATCGACTGGAATGCGAAAGAATCCAACAAAGCACTTGTAATTGAGGTGACAGATGAAAAGCTCCTTGATCTGACCGGAGGAATCGTGCAGGGAATGAGCGGAAGTCCGATTCTTCAGGATGGGAAACTGGCAGGTGCCGTGACCCATGTATTTGTCCAGGACGCGGCCATGGGCTATGGGATTTACATTGGGAATATGTTGAATCATGTCAGATAGAATAAAAGGATGAGGAGAGATGTCGAATTGTTACGACAGCAATTTCTTGATTTGGCAAAATACGAAATTTATAATAGTGATCGTAGCGTTTTTTAGGAAAGAATGGGAGAAAGCGGAGGTTGAAAGGAAAATGGATCAAGTAAATGTAGCGATCGCAGACGACAATGAACGAATGCTGGAACTTTTGGGAAATATTATCACATCGGACAAGGAACTTTCCCTCGTCGGTAAGGCGAACAATGGGGAAGATGTCTACCAGATTATAAAAACAAAAGAACCTGATGTCGTATTACTGGATCTGATCATGCCGAAAGTCGACGGGTTAAGCGTGATGGACATGGTCAATAAAGACAAGACAATCCAGAAACGGCCGGATTTTATCATTGTCACAGCGGTTGGACAGGAAAAGATTACAGAAGATGCATTCCGCAAAGGTGCGGCCTACTACATTATGAAGCCATTTCGGAACGAAGTACTGATCGAGAAAATCAAAAACATAAGATGCAAAAGACATATGGAAGCCCCGATGCAGGGGATGGAGGTACGAAAAAGAGAAGAAGACGTCAAGCCTCTGGAGACGAGGGTGACGGACATGATCCACGAGATCGGGATTCCAGCACATATCAAAGGATATCACTATCTGAGAGATGCGATTATCATGGCGGTAGAAGATATGGATGTTCTGAACGCCATCACGAAAATCCTCTATCCGACAGTAGCGAAAAAACACCAGACAACGGCAAGCAGAGTAGAGCGGGCAATCCGCCACGCCATCGAAGTAGCATGGAGCAGGGGGAAACTGGATGTTCTGGATGAACTGTTCGGGTATACGGTAAGCAACGGAAAGGGGAAACCGACCAATTCCGAGTTCATTGCCCTGGTAGCGGATACGATCAGATTAGAATATAAACATCGATAAATTCTTTGCAAATGTTGGAAAATGCGATATAATAAGTCCATAGTTTATGTTTTTATTCAGGAGGAAGACTTATGAAGAAAATATTGTTTGTAGCATCTGAGTCGGTTCCATTTATCAAAACAGGGGGGTTGGCAGATGTTGTAGGTTCCTTACCAAAATATTTTGATAAAGAAAAATACGATGTCAGAGTAATGCTTCCAAAATACATGTGTATGAAAGAAGAGTGGAAAGAAAAGCTGACATATAAGATACATTTTTATATGGACTTAAACTGGAGAGAGCAGTATGTCGGAATTCTGGAGCTTGTCCATGAGGGAATTACCTTCTATTTTATCGACAATGAATATTATTTCAACGGATTCACTCCGTATGGCGATACGAAATGGGATATCGAGAAGTTCGCGTTCTTCTCAAAGGCAGCATTAAGTGCCCTTCCGTTGATTGATTTCCGCCCGGATATCATTCACTGCCATGACTGGCAGACAGGACTTGTTCCGGTTTATCTGGATAATTTCCGTTATGGCAACGAGTTTTTCCGCGGCATCAAGACGGTGATGACAATCCACAACCTGAAATTCCAGGGAGTCTGGGATACGAAGACTGTCAAAGATATTACAGGACTTCCGGCATATTATTTTGCGCCGGACAAGCTGGAAGCATACAAAGATGCCAACCTGTTAAAAGGCGGTATCGTCTATGCGGATAAGGTGACGACCGTCAGCAATTCTTACGCAGAAGAGATCAAGCAGCCGTTCTATGGGGAGCGTCTGGACGGTCTGATGAATGCAAGATCAAACTGTCTGTCCGGTATTGTAAATGGTCTCGATTATGATGAGTGGAATCCGGCGACGGATCCGATGATCGAGCATCATTACGATGTATCCAATTTCCGTAAGGAAAAGGTAAAGAATAAACTTGCACTTCAGGAAGCGCTTGGACTGAATCAGGATAAGAAAACCATGATGATCGGTATTGTATCCCGTCTGACAGACCAGAAGGGATTTGACCTGATAGCATATGTGATGGATGAGCTTTGTCAGGATGCGGTTCAGATCGTGGCTCTCGGAACAGGAGAAGAGCGTTATGAAAATATGTTCCGACACTTTGCATGGAAATATCAGGGCAGAGTATCGGCGAATATTTATTATTCTGAGCCGATTTCCCATAAGATTTATGCATCCTGTGATGCGTTCCTGATGCCGTCTCTTTTCGAACCGTGCGGACTGAGCCAGCTGATGAGCTTGCGTTATGGTACCGTGCCGATCGTCAGGGAGACCGGAGGACTCAAAGATACGGTAGAGCCATACAACGAATTTGAAAAGTTAGGAACAGGATTCAGCTTTGCAAACTACAATGCCCATGAGATGCTTGCAACGATCCGGTACGCAGAGAAGATTTACTATGACAAACGCCGTGACTGGAACAAGATCGTAGAGCAGGGTATGAAGAAAGACTTCTCCTGGAAGAATTCTGCAAAACAGTATGAGGATCTCTACGAGAACCTGTAAAGAATAAAACATAGACAGCTTAGGAGTACGACATGAAAATTAAAGAAAAATTACAATCAGGAAAAGTACATATTTCCTTTGAAGTGTTCCCGCCAAAGACAGACGACAAATATGACAGCGTCCTGAAGGCGGTGGATGAGATTGCGACAGTTAAGCCGTCCTTCATCAGCGTCACTTATGGCGCGGGCGGCGGAACAAGCAAGAATACAGTGGGCATCGCATCCCACATTCAGAATGATTTGAAGGTGCCAAGCCTTGCGCATCTGACCTGTGTCTCTTCGACGAAGTCAGAGGTGCGGGAAGTGATCAAAAAGTTAAAAGAAGAAGGAATTGAAAATGTGTTGGCACTTCGTGGAGACATTCCAGAGGGAATGGAGTATCCGGCGGAGGATAAGTTCCAGCATGCCATCGGACTGATCGAGCTTCTGAAAGAGAGCGGAGATTTCTGTCTTGGAGGAGCCTGCTATCCGGAAGGCCATGTGGAGAGTGCCACACAGAAGGAGGATATCCTTCACCTGAAAGAAAAGGTGGATTGCGGCCTGGATTTCCTGACGACCCAGATGTTTTTTGACAATCATATCTTGTACAATTTTCTGTATAAGATCCGGGAAGCAGGGATTACGGTTCCAGTGCTTCCGGGTATCATGCCGGTCACAAACAAAAGCCAGATCAAGAGGATCTGCTCACTGTCAGGCACCTATCTGCCGGAGCGGTTCAAAGCAGTGGTAGACCAGTTCGGTGACAATCCGAAAGCAATGCGCCAGGCAGGTGTGGCATATGCGACGGATCAGGTGATCGACCTGATTGCAAACGGTATCAATAATATCCACATTTATTCCATGAACAATCCGGAGGTTGCAAGGGCAATCATGGAGAATCTATCGGAGATTGTAGATGAATAGAAAGATAAGGGAGGCTGTCCGTTATCTGGGATATGGAAGACATGCGATAGATGAACAGACCCTTGCTTTGGTGGAAAGTTCCATTGAGGAGCTTTCTTCCGGGGTAAGAGAGCGATTCATCTATCGCATTTTTGAATTGTCTCAGGAGGGAGAGATCTTGAAAATCGGAGATTGGGAAATTAAAAGTAAAAGCCTTTCCAAAAATATGAAAGGATGCAGCCAGGTAGCGGTGTTTGCGGCGACTCTGGGGCCAATGGCTGATCAGCTGATCCGCAGGGCTTCTGTCGCAGAGATGGCTAAGGCGGTTGTCCTACAGGCGTGTGCGGCGGCCCTCCTGGAGGAGTACTGTGACAGCTGCCAGGATCAGATCGCACAGGAAATGGCAGAAGAAGGAAAATACCTCCGTCCAAGGTTCAGCCCTGGATATGGAGACTTTGATATCCATCATCAGGAAATGCTTCTGAAGATTCTGCAGGCGGACAAGACCATTGGTCTTACGATGACTAAGAGCTTCATGCTGACGCCCACCAAATCGGTAACAGCACTGATCGGAATCAGTACGGAGCAGACGCCCTGTCATCGACAGGGATGCGAGGTCTGTGAAAAGGCAGACTGCGCATACAGAAGAGACAGCAAGTAAGAAGGAGTGACCAGATATGAGAGAACGGCTTGGAAAAGAGCTGCTGTTTTTAGACGGCGGAATGGGGACACTTTTGCAGGAGAGAGGTTTGAAGCCCGGAGAGCTTCCGGAGACATGGAATGTGAAGAGAAAAGAAGAGATTGTTGAGATCCACAGACAGTATTACGAGGCTGGGAGCGACATTGTGCTGTCCAATACTTTTGGGGCAAATGCATTGAAATTTCATGACGAAGACTGTTCTCTTCGGGATATTATCTTTGCTGCGGTAGAAAATGTCAAGATTGCCAGATCCCTGGCTGGAAAGGACGACGGCAGACATTACGTGGCGCTGGATATCGGACCGACAGGGAAACTGTTGGAGCCAATGGGAGATCTGTCCTTTGACGAGGCCTATGAGGCCTTTGCGCAGGCAGCCCGTTACGGAGCCGAGGCAGGAGCGGATCTGATTCACATCGAAACCATGAGTGATACCTACGAAGTCAAAGCCGCAGTTCTTGCAGCAAAAGAGCAGACGGATCTTCCGGTTTTTGCGACACTGATTTTTGACGAGAAAGGGAAATTGCTGACCGGTGGCGATGTGACAGGCACGGTGGCTATGCTGGAAGGGCTCGGAGTAGATGCCCTTGGAATCAACTGTGGAATGGGACCGGAGCAGATGCTTCCAATTTTAAAGGAGATCTGCTGTTGTGCCAGTGTGCCGGTGATTGTAAAGCCAAATGCGGGCCTTCCTAAACAGAGAGAGGGAAAGACATGCTACGATGTGACACCTGAGATCTTTGGGGGCTGGATGAAACGGATTGTAGAGGCGGGAGCCTGCATCATCGGCGGATGCTGCGGTACAACCCCGGCTCATATCCGTACCATGACAGAGATCTGCCGTGGAATGCAGATCCAGGTCCCGACGGAAAAGACGGAGACGATTGTTTCCTCCTACGGACAGGCCGTGGTACTTGGCGACTGCCCGGTGATCATTGGGGAACGGATCAATCCAACCGGAAAGAAGCGTTTTAAGCAGGCATTAAAAGAGCATGATATTGATTATATATTAAAAGAAGGGATCCGTCAGCAGGAGCAGGGCGCCCACATTCTGGACGTCAACGTGGGACTGCCGGATATTGATGAGCCGGTTATGATGGAGGAAGTCGTAAAGGAGCTTCAGGGAATCACAAGCCTGCCGTTGCAAATTGATACGGTGGATCAAAGAGCCATGGAGCGTGCCATGCGGATTTATAATGGAAAGCCGATGGTCAACTCGGTCAGTGGGAAACAGGAATCCATGGATATGGTCTTCCCGCTTGTGAAAAAATACGGTGGAGTGGTGGTCGGACTTGCGTTGGATGAAAATGGAATTCCAAAGACTGCCGAAGGTCGTGTGGAAGTAGCCGGAAAGATTATCCGGGAGGCAGCAAAGTACGGGATCAAGCCGAAAGACATTGTCATTGATGTGCTGACCATGACCATCAGTTCCGAGCCGGAAGGAGCCATCACGGTGCTACGGGCATTGGAAATGGTGCGGGAGAAATACCATGTCCGCACAGTTCTTGGTGTGTCTAATATTTCTTTTGGACTTCCGTACCGCCCAGCGGTGAATTCCGTTTTTTATACCCTTGCCATGCAGAAAGGTCTGACTGCAGGGATCGTTAATCCAGGATCGGAAGAGATGATGAAGGCATACCGTTCTTATCTGGCATTGATGAATTTTGATAAGAACTGTGAAGCGTACATTGAAGCGTATGCAAATTACAAACCGACCGGACCGACTCAGACTGGAAGTTCAGTATCCGGGAAGACAGACAGTGCCGATGGTGCTTTAGAAATTGAAAACGATCGTAAAACAGGGGAGATGGATCTTCGTTACACCATTGAGCGTGGACTGAAAGAGGAAGCCTCTCGTCTGTCAAAAGCACTTGCAAAGACCGAGGAGCCGCTTTCTATCATCAACCAGCATCTGATTCCGGCCCTTGACACGGTAGGGAAGCGGTTTGAGCAGGGAAGTTTGTTCCTGCCGCAGCTTTTGATGAGCGCGGATGCGGCCAAGGAAGCCTTCGCGGTGCTCAAAGAGACGATGGAGCAAAGTGGTATTGTACAGGAGAAGAATGGAAAAATCATTCTTGCTACCGTTAAAGGCGACATCCACGACATCGGGAAAAATATCGTCAAAGTGCTGCTGGAAAATTATGGATTTGACGTGATTGACCTTGGAAAAGATGTGGATCCGGAGAAGATCGTGGAAATGGCGGTCAAAGAGGATGTACGTCTGGTAGGATTGAGCGCATTAATGACAACGACCGTGGTCAACATGGAGGAGACCATCCGCCTGCTTCGCAAAGAAAAGCCGGATTGTCAGGTTATGGTGGGCGGTGCTGTGCTCAATCAGGAGTACGCCGATATGATCGGAGCCGATTTTTATGGGAAGGATGCCATGCAGTCCGTCCATTTTGCGCAGAAAGTCCTGCATTCCGGGGCGAAGGAATCTTGACACCTTCCGTGCAATCCAGTATGATTAATAAGATAAGCAAAAGAAGAGAGAACGCTTGAAATATACAATGAGGAGGCAGACAGCGTCATGCAGACTTATGGAGTCAATGAGTTAAGAAAGATGTTTTTGGACTTTTTCGAAAGCAAAGAACATCTCGTTCACAAAAGTTTTTCCTTGGTGCCGCACAACGATAAGAGTTTGTTGCTCATCAATTCCGGGATGGCACCATTAAAACCATACTTTACCGGACAGGAGATTCCGCCGAGGAGACGGATGGCCACATGCCAGAAATGTATCCGTACCGGTGATATTGAAAATGTAGGAAAGACCGCAAGACACGGTACCTTTTTCGAGATGCTCGGAAACTTTTCTTTCGGAGATTATTTTAAAAGAGAAGCGATCCACTGGTCTTGGGAATTCCTGACCGAAGTAGTGGGACTTGATCCGAACCGCCTGTATCCGTCCGTTTACGTGGATGATCAGGAAGCCTTTGATATCTGGAACAAGGAGATGGGCATTCCGGCAGATCGGATTTTCAAGTTTGGAAAAGAAGACAATTTCTGGGAGCACGGATCCGGACCTTGCGGACCATGTTCTGAGATCTATTATGACCGCGGCGAGAAATACGGCTGCGGCAAACCGGACTGTACAGTAGGCTGTGAGTGCGACCGCTACATGGAAATCTGGAACAATGTATTCACCCAGTTTGACAATGACGGACACGGCAATTACAGCGAACTGGAGCAGAAGAATATCGATACCGGAATGGGACTGGAGCGTCTGGCAAGTGTTGTCCAGGATGTGGACTCCATCTTTGATATCGATACGATGAAAGCGCTCCGCGACCACGTATGCCGGATTGCGGGTGTGACGTACAAAGAGGATGAGAAGACGGATATTTCTATCCGTGTTATCACTGACCATATTCGTTCCGTGACATTCATGATTTCCGATGGAATCATGCCGTCTAATGAGGGAAGAGGCTACGTGCTTCGCCGTCTCTTACGTCGTGCATGCCGCCACGGAAGAATTCTGAATATCGAAGGCAAATTTTTATCCGGTCTTTGCGAGACGGTAATCGCTGGTTCTAAAGACGGATATCCGGAACTGGAAGAAAAGAAAGATTTCATCCTTAATGTTATCAGCAAAGAGGAAGACCAGTTTAATAAAACCATTGACCAGGGACTTGGTATCCTTGCAGAGATGGAAGCAGAGATGAACGAAAAAGGAGAGAAGATTCTTTCCGGAGACAATGCGTTCAAGCTTTACGACACATATGGATTCCCGCTGGATCTGACAAAAGAGATCCTGGAAGAAAAGGGAATTTCTGTAGACGAGGAAGGATTCCAGAAAGCTATGCAGGTACAGCGGGAGACCGCACGTGCAGCCAGAGGCGTAACAAACTACATGGGAGCAGATGTGACAGTTTATGAGTCCATCGATCCGTCGATCACATCTACCTTTGTTGGATACGAGACACTGACACACAGATCCAAAGTAACAGTGCTGACGACAGAGACCGAACTGACCGATGCGCTGACCGAAGGCGTGGAAGGTACAATTTTTGTAGAAGAGACCCCGTTCTATGCCACAAGCGGTGGACAGAATGCAGACAAAGGTGTGATTACTTCCGAAGATGGAAGCTTTGAATTCGTAGTAAAAGACGTAAAGAAACTCCTGGGCGGCAAGATCGCTCATATCGGATATACAGCAAAAGGTATGATCCGTACCGGTGAGACGGTTGTGTTGAAAGTAGATGAGGAGAACAGAAGACTTTCTGCTAGAAACCACAGCGCGACTCATCTGCTTCAGAAGGCACTGCGTACCGTACTTGGAACGCACGTAGAGCAGGCTGGTTCCTACGTGGATGCGGCAAGACTTCGTTTTGACTTTACACATTTCTCCGCATTGACACCGGAAGAAATTAAAAATGTAGAAGATATCGTAAACAAAGCCATCGCGGATGCACTTCCGGTGAAGGTAGAGAACCTTCCGATAGAAGAGGCCAAAAAGACAGGAGCGCAGGCACTGTTTGGCGAAAAGTATGGCGATATCGTCCGTGTTGTCAGCATGGGAGAATTCTCCAAGGAGTTCTGTGGTGGAACACACGTGGACAATACTGCATCCATCGGATCATTCAAGATTGTTTCCGAAGCAGGTGTGGCAGCAGGTGTGCGCCGTATTGAGGCACTGACTTCCAAAGGACTGATGGAATACTACGCAAATCTGGAGACGATACTTCATGAGGCATCTAAGGCTCTGAAGACGACACCGGATCATCTGGAAGAGAAGATCAGCCATCTGCAGGTAGAAAACAAAGAGCTTAGAAGCGAAGTAGAAAGCCTGAAGAGCAAGCTGGCAAAGGATGCTATGGGAGATGTGACAGATCAGGCAGAAGTGATCGATGGCATTTCCGTGATTGCAACAAAAGTTGAAGGCGTAGACATGAATGGACTGCGTGATCTTGGTGACCAGTTAAAAGAAAAAGTAGGTGAAGGTGTCATCGTGATTGCATCCGTGACAGACGGAAAAGTTAGCCTGATGGCAACGGCGACAGACGGCGCAGTGAAGAAAGGTGCCCATGCAGGAAACCTGATCAAAGCCATCGCAGGACTGGTCGGAGGCGGCGGCGGCGGACGCCCGAATATGGCTCAGGCCGGAGGTAAGAATCCGGATGGTGTGGATGCTGCACTGGAAAAAGCAAGAGAAACCGCAAAAGAGCAGCTGGCATAATCAAAAAGAGCACGTACAAAGATGTGAAAAACTCCTTGACGGATAAAGAAAATATGGTATAATACTAGTAGTGCAATAAAATACCCGAACAGTCGTATGATGCACAATACAGGACTGGAGGGGAGGTTAGGTGTGAGACTATGTCAAATGTAATCGTTAAAGAAAACGAAAGTTTAGACAGCGCTTTACGCAGATTTAAACGTAACTGCGCAAAAGCTGGTATCCAGCAGGAGATTCGTAAAAGAGAACATTACGAAAAACCAAGCGTAAGACGTAAAAAGAAATCTGAGGCTGCTAGAAAACGTAAATATAACTAAGATGTGCAGAGACAGGATGCCGGAAGGCATCCTGTTTTTTCTATATATTATGAAGTAAATATAAATTTCACAGTTGTGATAAAAATGTGAAGAAAATATGGTAAAAAATTCACAGTCTGTAACGTTGACTTTTGAAAAATCCGATTTTATAATAAAACCACGAACGTGCGTTTGGGAGTTGACAGGGTTGTACGGCAGATAGATGGTGCTAGACAGAAAGATGGAGAGACAGTTGAACAGACCGTGGATACTTTGCGCACTTTTTTCTGCAAAATAGATAAAAGGGTCGTATCAGCCTATTTTGAAAAGCAAATGGGTTGATACGGCCTTTTTATTTGAAAACAAAATAAGGAAGTTATTTTTGAAAGCCTTCGGAGTATGCCGGGGAACCGTCTTTTTATGATACGTAAGAAAAGTTGAAAGATAGAAAGGCCGGAAAAGAGCAGAAAAGAAGGGAGGAAAACAACATGTTTTTATGCAGACGCAGGCACAAAGCATCAAGAGCCGTCGTTGCATTTCTGTTGGCATTTGCAATGGGTTTCGGAATGACAACGGGCACAGGTATGACTTCTGTGCAGGCGGCAGACACGCAGGCAGAAAATGGGACCGTAGCATCCAGCGATGCAGACACCACAACGTCCTACAAAGATTCCCTTGGTAACGGCACTTCCACGCGGTATGCCGGACGTGTG
This sequence comes from uncultured Sellimonas sp., assembly GCA_963559135.1. Lineage (GTDB taxonomy): Bacteria > Bacillota > Clostridia > Lachnospirales > Lachnospiraceae > Sellimonas. The sequence goes on along the minus strand of CAUWJP010000006.1, from coordinate 41,252 downwards.
TGGACGGACAAGACCGTCTATACCGGGAATGCGGTGTTTACGAACGATGAAAATGATAATACAATCGAAGTAGAAAAAAGCGAAGATGCGGACTTTCTGATTTCCTATTCAGCGCTGGCAAGCTCCCAGCAGATCACACAACTTCCGAAAGTACCGGTAGACGTTGTGTTTGTGCTGGATTTTTCATCCAGCATGTGCTGGGGAGTCGGCAAGGAAACCGTGTCAGAAAGTGACGGTTCGGATTCCCGAATCGCTTACATGATCGATGCTCTTAACGAAACCATTGACACCTTAAGAGAGGACAATCCGAACAACCGGATCGGAATTGTCTACTTCAACCGGACAGGACATACACTGTTGGAACTGACAGAGCTTTCCGAAGCGAACCTTGACGGGATCGAAGAGGATGAAAATGGAACAACCCAGTATCTGACGATGAGTTGGCTTGAGGGTTCAACTGGAAATGATGATGGAAAAGCAGTAGTAACCTGCCATATCGGAAACGACGTAACTGCGACAACGGATTCCAAGACCAATATCCAATACGGCCTGTATGAAGGAATGTCAATGCTTGCTGATGAAAAGAATACCATCTACGACTATGAAGGCATGGAGTATACGAGAATTCCCAATGTCGTACTGATGTCCGACGGTGCTCCGACGACAATCTCGATGCCGGCAAACGACAACAGCTGGTGGGCGGGGTTAGATTATAACGATGGTGAGTCCGGAAGCTCGGGCGATAATAATAACGCATGGAGCGGCAAAGGCTTTATGCCGATGATCACGGCAGAATATCTGAAAAACAAGATTGACGCCAACTATGCGGATCGTGCTAAAAATGCAAATGCACAGAATCCGGAACAGGCATCCTCCAGCATGTATACTATAGGATTCAGCATCAATTCTCAGACAGAGAGCATGGTAGAGCTTGCCAACATGGTATTGAATCCATCGGAAAACTGGGATACAGCCAACCTGCAGGATGAGCAGTGCCAGAATATCGTAAACAGCTGGTCGGAGTATGTTCAAGGAAAAGATACAATTGTGGATTATCCGGGAGAAAAATCCAGCGATTCAGGAAGGAATTTTACGGTGACACACCCGACTGGTTCCGATGCGATATATGATGTCACAAGCGGGATACCGTCCTATGTAGACCAATGAAAGTAACAATGAATATCCACTTCGTGTACTCTATTCCGTAGGGCTTATTGACGGAGTGGCAGACCAGAACGGCATCTTAAATGAAGGCGTAGTCAGCGATGAGTATGCAGATACCCATACGGACGAGGACGGAAATCTTTTGTTCTACAGTAACAAGTACAGCGGGAACATGGACAATGGATGGGAAGGCTTCCAGACGGATGATGTGACCGTAGGCGATGCTTATGTAGAGTTTACACCGGCTTCAGATAACCCGTTCTATTATGTACAGGACAATACGAATCTGTATCTGGACGCAGATTGCACACAGCCGGCAACAGGGAAGCTGGACGAAAATACGACTTACTATTTTCAAATTTCATATTATGATGTTGTAGGAACCAGCGTTCAGACAGCGGTGTTAGAACGGCCGGGATCGGAAATTGATAGCAATTATGTGAGTGCGACCAGAGAAAACGGACAGCTTCAGCTGCAGGAGGGTGCGCCAAGACTGGGAAATCTTTCGGATTTCATTCAAATGAAAGAAGATACCAGTCTGACCAATACGGCAGACAGTTCCTATTACCCGACCTATCAGGGTAACGGTGTATTCCGTGTATACCTTGGCAACAACGGCGTGCTTCCGGTGAAAACTAAAACTGCCATGGAGAACACAAAAGACGTTGTGCAGCCGGGAACAGATACCAGCTTGGATGGAAAGCTTGTAGGTGTTGGTGATCAGCTGGAATATGTCATTCACTGGGTAAATGATGCGACAGATTCAGCCGGGAAGTATGTTGCGGCAGATGTCACAGTGACGGATCAGGTACCGGTCGGAACCAGCTTTGTCTCTGCGGAAAATGAAGGCACAGAAGAAAATGGTACTGTGACATGGAATCTGGGAACGCAGGAAGCAGGGGCATCCGGAACGGTCCGCTTTACAGTGGAAGTGACGGAAGACGCTATCAATTATGATTCCATCCAGAATACAGCCTCCATACAGCCTGGAGACAACGATCCAAAGACAACCAACACGGTTACAAACTATGTACCGAAAAAGGAGGTGACCGGAACAGACAGTGACGGAAATGCTTCTGTCGGTGACACCTTAACCTATACTATTGCCTGGAGGAATACAGAAGCCGCATCAGCAGATGTAACGATTGTAGATGTGCTTGATGAAGGACTGGATTATATCGAAAATTCTGCAAATCCGAGTGCCACATACGATGAGGGAACGCATACACTGACCTGGGTGGTAGAAAATGCGGCAGCAGGAGCACAGGGATCGGTAACATTCCAGGCACAGGTCAATGAAAACGCGGCGGATACGACGGTGGAGAACCAGGCAACGGTACAGATTGACAACCAGGCCGGGGTAAGTACCAATCCCGTGGAAACACCTGTAAATCCGGAAAATCCAGGTGGAATAACAGGAGACGTAGACGTGACACTTTCCGGAACGAAGACGATGACAGGACGTACTCTTCAGTCATCCGATCAGTTCCAGTTTACCATTGAAGCTGTAAATGGAGCGCCGCTTCCAGAACAAACAACAGTGACGAACAATGGCGCAAGCATTGTCTTTGGACCGATTAACTATACGCAGGCCGGACAGTATGAATATACGATCCGGGAGACCGGAGGAAGTGCGGCTGGAGTAACTAACGACAGTGGAAGTGTGCATGTGGTTGTGAACGTTTCACAGAACAGTGAAAGCGGTGCGCTTACTTCTGAAGTTTCCTATGAGAAGCAGGGTGGAAACGGTGGAGAAGGATTTGCGTTTGTGAATGTATACCAGCCGTCTCCGACAAGCGCAGTCGGCGGATTTGAGGCAGTAAAGACTGTGGAAGCTTCGGAAGGAAACAGCTACACCATGACGGGAGGCGAATTCTCATTCAGTATTATTCCGTCATCCGATAATCCGGACAGTGATCCGGTTCAGGCAGCAACTGTGACAAACAGTACAGATGGAAATGTTGTTCTGAGTTCTCCGGTACAGTATACAGAGGCTGGAACTTACCGCTATACGGTGCGGGAGGAAAACAGTACAGTAGGAGGCATTACGAAAGATAATTCCGTCTACATCATTACGGTAGTGGTAACCGAGGATACGTCAAATGCCGCACTGTCAGCGGATGTGACCATTACCAAAGACGGACGGGAAGTCAGCGGTATTTCCTTTACCAATACATACAATCCGGCTCAGACAGGGATATCCTTTGGCGGCAAGAAAGTATTAAACGGCGGTACGTTGGAAGAGGGAGCCTTCTCCTTTACTCTGACCGCAACGTCCGGAGCAGATACACCGATGCCTCAGGACGGTACTGCAACGGTGACAAATGATACAGCCGGAACCTATCAGTTCGGAGAAATCATTTACACGCAGCCAGGTACTTACACCTATCAGGTATCTGAGGTAAATCAGGGATCTGCCGGATATACCTACGATAATACGACGTATACCGTACAGGTGACTGTAACCGATGAGGACGGCGTGCTTCGGGCACAGGTACAGGGTGCGGACAATATGGTATTTACCAATACCTATCAGCCGGAATCTGTAACGCTTTCCGGTGAAACCGCGATTCAGGGTATCAAAGTGCTGAATGGACGGACGTTGGAGGACGGGGAATTTACCTTTGTACTCCGGGATCAGGAAGGAAATGCAGTTGCTGAGACAACAAACAGCAGCGACGGCACGTTCCGGTTTGAGGGAATGACCTATGAGACCGCTCAGGACGTTACCTACACCGTATCGGAACGTGTAGACGGTGCAGAAGGCATCACTTATGATACAACGGTTTATACGGTTCATGTTCACGTAGAAGATGCCGGTGGTTATCTGACGGCGGCAGTTTCCTACGAGAATGCTGACAGCATGGTATTTACAAACACCTATGAGGAAGCGGAAACTCCAGGAGGCGGAGATACCGAAGAACCGGAAACCCATCCGGAAGAAGAAACGCCGGATACTGAAGAACCAGGCAGTGAAAAACCGGAAGACGGACAGGATGATCAGAACACGGATACCCAGAATCCAGACAATGAGAAAAGTCAGAATAATCAGGACAAAGGATCCGGTCAGGATCAGACATCCGTCGATAATAATTCGGATACGGTCAAAACCGGCGACGATGCACCGATTGTGCAGTCGGCAGCGGCCATGACCGTTTCGCTTGGAATTATTATCGCACTTAGAAGAAGGCAAAGATAATCAGACGGTAACAGAATGACAACTGTGACAGGCAGGAAAGAAAAGATGCGAAGGCCGGCGTCCGAGAGAGGAACTTCCCCTCCCGGACGCCTTTTTAGTTTACAGAAAACTTTGGACATGCTACGAGAGGAAAAGGTTCGGATGCACGGGGAGATTCGGGCGTGGCTAAAAGGAAACTGGTTTACGATTCAGCTTCGGTTTCCACTTCTTTCCTGATGGGACAGACATATTTTTGCTGGCAGAATCCTACAATGTAATAAATGCCAGATGAAGAGGTAAGAAGTGAAAAAGTGGATAGCAGCGCTGATGGCGGCAGTTATGTTCTGCCTTTCGGGAAGTATGGCCGTCATGGCAGAAGAAGAGACAGAAGGAGAAAGTGCGGGAAGTGTGACCGTTACAGCTCCTTCTGTTCTTTTGATGGAGGCATCAAGTGGGAAGGTATTGTATGAAAAAGATGCGGATACCAAACGGCCACCGGCCAGTGTGACCAAGGTCATGACGATTCTTCTGATTTACGATGCACTTGCCGCAGGAAAAATTCAAAAAGAAGATGTGGTGACCACCTCGGAGTATGCCGCTTCCATGGGAGGTAGCCAGGTGTTTCTGGAGGCAGGGGAAGAGCAGACGGTAGATACTCTGCTCAAATGTATCGTCGTGTCCAGCGCCAATGATGCCTGTGTGGCCATGGCAGAATACATTGCCGGAACGGAGGAGGCGTTTGTGCAGCAGATGAATGAACGGGCCAGAAGCCTTGGAATGGAGAATACGGTATTTAAAAATTGTAACGGTCTGGATACGGACGGTCATGTGACAACAGCAAGGGATATTGCCCTGATGTCGAGGGAACTGATCACAAAATATCCGGATGTGTACGAGTATACGAAAATCTGGATGGATACGATTGTACATAAAACGAAAAAAGGAGAGGAAGAATTTGGTCTTTCTAATACGAATAAGCTGATCCGTCAGTACTCCTATGCTACCGGGCTGAAGACGGGATCTACCGGAGAGGCAAAATTCTGCTTAAGTGCCACCGCCCAGAAAGATGGGATTGATCTGATTGCTGTTATTATGGCAGCTCCGGATGTAAAGGCACGGTTTGCGGACGCCCAGACTCTGCTGAATTATGGATTCTCCATTTGCCGGAAGTACGAGGATTCCGACTGGGAATCAGTGCAGAAAACGGTCAAAGTGGAGCGGGGAGAAGAGGATCAGGTAGAGGTCATGCCAAATAGCGGTTTTTCTTATCTTGATGTCAGCGGAGCAGATTTAAGCAAAGTAGAAAAGAAAGTGGTGCCAAAGTCGTCCCTGAAAGCCCCGGTGGAGAAAGGGCAGAAAGCTGGAACGGTGCAGTATCTGCTTAATGGAGAGAAGATTGGAGAAGTGGATCTGGTTGCGGTGGACGATGTGCCGTCTATGTCACTGAAGCACGCAATCGAAGATGTTTTGGACACCTTTTCGTTGTAAAAGGAAGAGAAAAATTATATAATGTCTAAGAAAAGGAGCCAAAAGAATGTTAAAAGGAAAAAAGTATTTTTTATTTGATATTGACGGAACGCTGGCTGTCGGAGAGACATTATATGATGGAACAAAAGAATTTCTGGAATGGATCGAGAAAAATGGCGGCAAGAGTTTCTATATTACAAACAATTCTACTAAGAGCAGGAAAGACTATGTGGACAAATTTGCGAGATGGGGCATTGACGCTTCGGAGCAGCAGTTTATGACCGCTTCTTATGCTGCCTGCCTGTATATGAAAGAACACTATGAGGGAAAGAAGGTGTTCGTGCTCGGAACACCTTCTTTTGTGGAAGAGCTGAGAGGTTTTGGAGTCCATGTGACAGAAGAAGCAGAGCCGGCTGTAGCATGTGTTCTTGCCGGGTTTGACGATACACTTCAGTACGAAAAACTGGCAAAAGCGTGTGAACTGCTGTTCCGGGAAGAAGTGGATTTTCTCGGAACGAATCCGGATCTGCGGTGCCCGGCGCCTTTCGGGTTTATTCCAGACTGCGGTGCCATCTGCGGGATGATCCGGGAGACCGTTGGCCGGGAACCGTACTTTATCGGTAAACCAAACCGTGTGATTGTGGACCTGTGCGCAAAGCAGTGTGAAGGATTGCAGGAAGAGTTCCTCGTTGTGGGAGATCGGCTTTACACAGATATCGCCTGCGGCATCAATGCCGGAATGGAGACAGCGGTTGTCTATACCGGGGAAGCTGACGAGGAGGAAGTGCGGACAAGCATCTGGAAACCGGATTACTGCTTTGACACGATCCGGGATCTGTATGAGGCTGTCAAAGCAGCGGCAGAAACGGAGGAAATGACAGAATGATAACGGCCATCGTGTGTATCCTCTTACTTGCGGTTCTGGTGCTGTTGAGGATTTTTTATGAAAACCATACCTTTGTTGTGACACGCTATGAGGTGGATTCCAGGACAAAAGGCACGGGTGATGGCTGGAAGATTGTTTTTTTAAGTGACCTTCACAATCAGGAATACGGAGAGGGAAATGAGAAGCTGCTTCATGTAATCCGGAATGAGCAACCGGATCTGATTCTTGTAGGAGGGGACATGTTGATCCGAAGTACCGGGGAAAAATCGGAAAAGGCGGCATGCTTTATGGAACAGCTTCCCTCCATTGCACCGGTTTACTGTGCCAATGGAAATCATGAGCAGAAGATGAAAGAATGTGAAGAAGTATACGGAGAAGCTTACCAGAAGTATAAAAAGCGGCTGGTGGATGCGGGGATCCATATGCTGGAAAATGAGGCCGAAACAGTGAAGCTTGGAGGACAGAATGTGCAGATCGGGGGATTGGAAATTCCGGTTTCCTTTTTCGCAAAGCAACTTCCATGGAAACATTATGATTCCTTCCATGATGAGAGCCCGGAACGGCTGATGCCGGGGCAGTTTGATATGCGGTCGGTTAAAGACGGAGGCCCATATAAGATCTTGATGGCACACCAGGCTTTATATGCCGAGAATTATGCGAACTGGGGAATGAATCTTGTCCTGTGTGGACATCTTCACGGCGGAGTTGTACGCCTCCCTGGGATCGGCGGCGTCATTTCCCCGCAGTTGACATTATTTCCAAAATATTCCGGAGAACATTCCAAGCGTGGAGAAAGCGATATCATTGTCAGCAAAGGATTGGGAGGACACAGCATCCCGATCCGGCTGTTTAATCGCGCAGAAGTGGTTGTAATCTGCGGCCGGCAAGAGAAATAGGAGTGCGTAGGAAGCTGCGGAAGGATGCGGAATCTCTTGAGAAAAGCAGCAGGATCATGTATAATAAAACGGTTAGACGAAGCATAGAGAAAGAAGGAACCAAATGGGCATACCGGTAAAGCTTCCGGTGTTCGAGGGGCCGCTGGACCTGCTCCTGCACCTGATTGATAAAAATAAAATTGATATTTATGATATTCCGATCGTGGAGATTACCAACCAGTACATGGACTACATACGGCAGATGGAACGGGAGGACCTGAATATCATGAGCGAGTTTCTCGTGATGGCGGCGACCCTTTTGGATATCAAATGCAGGATGCTTCTTCCAAAAGAAGTTAACGAAGAAGGAGAGGAAGAAGATCCAAGACAGGAGCTGGTAGAACAGCTTTTGCAGTACAAAATGTATAAGTATATGTCATATGAACTGCGGGATCGGGAAATATTAGGCGAAAGACGGATGTATCGGGAGCCGGATCTCCCGAAAGAGGTGGCAGAGTATACACCTCCGGTAAATCTGGACGAGCTCATCGGGGATCTGACTCTGACCCGGTTAAACGAGATTTTTCAGGAAGTTATGCGTCGGCAGAACGATAAGATTGACCCGGTCAGAAGCCGGTTTGGCAAGATTGAAAAAGAAGAAGTGACGCTCCCGGAGAAGATGGAATATATTGCAGAATATACAAGGATACACAAGACATTTAAGTTCCGGGATCTGCTGATGAGACAGTCGTCGAAAGTCCAGGTTATTGTAACCTTTCTTGCAGTACTGGAGATGATGAAAGCCGGGAAGATTACAGCAAGTCAGGAAGAAACATTCGGGGACATTTTGATTCTGTCCACAGATGAGGAGGAACAGGATAATGGAGATACAGAAACTGGAAGGGATCATTGAGGCCATCCTCTTTACCATGGGAGGAGCGGTCGAAATCTCCCGCATTGCAAAAGCGGTGGAAGAGCCGGAAGAACGGATTAAAGAAGTGGTTTCATCCATGCAGAAACGGTATGAAAAAGAGGACAGAGGGATCAGCATTATCGAACTGGAAGATTCCTATCAGATGTGTACGAAGCCTGAGACTTACGAGTATCTGATCCGTATCGCAAAACAGCCGAAAAAACAGGTACTCAGCGACGTCCTCCTGGAAACCCTTTCCATCATCGCATACAAACAGCCGGTTACCAAAATTGAAATTGAAAAGATCCGCGGCGTTAAGTCCGATCATGCAGTCAACAAACTGGTTGAATACAACCTCGTCTGTGAAGTTGGAAGATTGGATGCACCGGGAAGGCCGCTTCTCTTCGGAACGACAGAAGAATTTTTAAGAAGATTCAGCGTTCAGAAACTGGAAGATCTGCCGGGCATCGATCCAGATCAGATGGAACAGTTCAAAGAAGAGGCAGAAGACGAAGCAGAAATCAAACTGCACGTATAACAAATAATAAACGGGCAGGAATTTAGTTTAGATAGAACAGATCAAAAACAAGGCACAAAAAGAAAGAGGACAAGATTATGGCAATGAAAATTCAGGCCAGACTTCCGGAGCCGGAAGAGCTGAAACAAAAATACCCTATGTCTGCGGACATGAAAAGAATTAAAGAAGAACGTGACGGAGAAATTCAGAATGTCTTTACAGGATATTCCGATAAATTCCTCGTCATCATCGGACCGTGCTCCGCGGATAACGAAGATGCAGTCTGCGAATACGTAGAACGGCTTGCCAGACTCAACGAAGAAGTAAAAGATAAACTGATCCTGATTCCACGGATCTATACGAACAAACCAAGAACAACCGGAGAAGGATACAAAGGAATGCTTCATCAGCCAGAGCCGGACAAAGAGCCGAACCTTCTCGAAGGACTGATCGCTATCCGGAAGCTCCATCTGCACTCCATTGAAGTCAGCGGACTCACCGGAGCAGACGAAATGCTCTATCCGGAAAACAGAAGCTACCTTGATGACATTCTCTCCTACGAAGCTGTAGGAGCAAGATCCGTAGAAAACCAGCAGCACCGCCTGACAGCAAGCGGCATGGACATCCCGGTAGGAATGAAAAATCCGACTAGCGGCGACCTCTCTGTCATGCTCAACTCCATCAAAGCAGCACAGGCAGCCCACCAGTTCATCTACCGGACACTCGACGTTACCACAAGCGGGAACCCACTTGCACACGCCATTCTCCGTGGCGGCGTAGACAAATACGGTACATGTATACCAAACTACCACTACGAAGACCTCTACCGCCTCAGCGCGATGTACAAAACATCCCGCCTTAAAAATCCGGCAGTCATCGTAGACGCAAACCACTCCAATTCAAACAAACAATACAAAGAACAGATCCGCATTGTCAGCGAAGTTCTGCACAGCAGAAACTACAACGCCGATCTTAAAAAACTCATCAAAGGAGTCATGATCGAAAGCTACCTCATCGAAGGTCGCCAGGAAATCACCGACAACCGCACCTACGGACAATCCATCACCGATCCATGCATCGGATGGAACGACACCGAAAAACTCGTCAAAAAAATCGCAGAAGAATGTTAGTGTTTTAATTTTTCAACGGGGACGTGTTCCGATGCACCGGAACACGTCCCCGTTGAAAAATTTATGAACGAAATAAGTAGTAAATCTTACAAAAATATTACGGTGAAAGAAATTTTTTCGCATAAAGCTGTCTGAATTTTCATAGAGTTGTCTTAGATAGTTTGTTCGGGGAGTGGTCTGTAGAAAATGAAAAGTTGTAGATGGTTGAGGTGCACGACCGGAGTGGTTTTTATGATAGGTGTACTTTGTATAAGCACTGTTTCTACAGTGTTACATGTACAGGCGGAAGATGAAGTGCAGATAGATGCTTCGCAATTATATGCACAGTCTGCTGTTCTGATGGATGGTGAAAGTGGACGGGTATTGTTTGAAAAAGGTGGTGGGGAAGAGCGTCCAATGGCGAGTACAACAAAGATCATGACCTGTATTCTTGCGTTGGAAAAGGGGAATCTTAACGATATTGTAACAGTTTCGGAAGAAGCAGCAAGGCAGCCGGAAGTGCATCTGGGGATGAAGGAAGGAGATCAATTTTACATGGAAGATCTCCTCTACTCGATAATGCTTGAGTCTCACAATGACAGTGCGTGGGCAGTTGCGGAGCATATTTCAGGATCTGTGGAGGAGTTTTCCAACCTGATGGATCAGAAAGCGAAAGAATTGGGGTGCAGCCATACGAATTTTGTAACGCCAAATGGACTGGATGGAGAAGATGAAGACGGAATCCACCGCACAACCGCAGAAGAACTGGCAAGAATCATGCAATATTGCATTATGGAATCGCCGCAAAAGGAAGCTTTTTTGCAGATTACACAGACGAAGACAAGAACATTTCAGGATACCACAGGGAAGAAACAATTCACATGCAACAATCATAATGCATTTCTGAATATGATGGGAGGCGCCTTGACCGGGAAAACCGGATTTACCGGAGAAGCAGGATACTGTTATGTAGGAGCGGTAAGACAGGGAGACAGAACATTGATTGTAGCACTTCTTGCCTGTGGGTGGCCGAATAACAAAAATTATAAATGGGTTGATATGAAAAAACTGGTGCAGTACGGGCTTGATCAGTTCGAATACCGTCAGTATTGGGAGGAAGCATTGCAAAATGACGAAATACGGCTTCTGGAGGCAGGAAAAGAAAAAGAGGTGAAGGATTCAGTAACCCAAGATGGAAACCTATACGAAGACGGAACGGTGAATGCATTTCTGAATATTTCTGTAACAGACAGGGAAAAACGGATACTGATGAAAAAGACAGAAACGATCGAAATTCAGATTCAGGAGCAAGACACGATCCAGGCTCCAGTAGAGAAAAACCAAAAACTTGGAAAAGTAACCCTTCTACTAAACGGAGAAGTTCTAGATCGAAAGAATATCATCAGCGGAGAACAAATTTTCAAAAAAGACCTGCTTTGGACCTACCGACAGATCTGGAAAACCTATGCACTGTAAACACAGAAGAACGTCGAAATTTAAATAAAAAGAGTAAGAAACAGTGGCACACTTCTACAAAAAAGGGTATAATATTTTTGGGGACGTGTTCCGGTGTATCGGAACCTGTCCCCGATGAAAAAAATCTGAAAACATTTCTTTTAGTTTCTTTTTTCTAAATTGTATCTTATTTTATTTCAATTATTTATGTAAAATCTATAGAACGGAGTGATGAATTGCCAAGAAATGGTAGAAGAAAATCTTCTTCGGATTTTTACCATATAATCATCCGGGGAATCAATCGAGAACACATTTTTGAAACAAATCGGCATAAAGAGAAATTGATAAAATTTCTAAAAGAGAAAGAAGTTGAGACGGTAGAGATCTATGCGTATTGCATTATGTCGAATCATTTGCACCTCCTTTTGCACGGACCTCTAAAAGATATATCAGAGTATATGAAAGCGGTTCAGACAGCATATGCATTGTATTACAACCGGAAGATGGAGAGAAGCGGGTATGTGTTTCAAAACAGATTTAAAAGTTTCCCGATTGAAAGCGAAGAATATCTCTGGCAATGCTTTTATTATATCCATTTGAATCCGGTAAAAGCAAAAATTGCAGGGAAAATGCATCGCTATCAGTACAGTAGCGCGCAAGAGTACATTTACGAAAAGAAAGGTCTTATACACGAAAATGCACGTCAGTATATAAAAAGTGGACAGATGATTTATTCGGCTGAAAGAGTGATCCCTCAATTAGAAGAAGTTTTTATTGAAGATCTGCCGGATGATACCAGAGAACAGAAAGAAAAAATATTTCGAAAATGGATAGAGATATATATGGAAGAACATCCGGATTTACAACTCTGGGATCTACAAAAATTACCTGAGAATAGAAAAGACTTTGCAGAAACAATGCTGGATCCGAGAATTATGTCGAGAAAAGAATTGCTTCGAAGACTCGATAAATTCAGACAATAGTGGTGGAAAGAAGTTTTTTAATGCATCGGGGACGTGTTCCGATGCACCGGAACACGTCCCCGATAAAGAACGAGAAAAAAGTTAAATTTCTCTTGTGTATGTTTTGAGCCATTCTTTTTCTTCGTCGTTTAAGTATGGAGAAATTTTTTCGTATACTTGTTTATGGTAGTTGTTGAGCCATTCTCTTTCTGTTTTGGACAGGTATTCTGGATCGATTCCATCGAGATCGATAGGTGCGAAGGTGATGGTTTCAAAGTACATGAACTGGCCGTATTTGTTTTTAGTTCCTTTTCTGACGATGAATTCGTTTTCTGTACGGATTCCAAATTTGCCGTCTTCGTAGATACCTGGTTCATCTGTAATTACCATGCCTTCTTCGAGCTGGTGGTGTTCGTTTTTGCTAGGTACAATATACCAGCGGAATCCTGTCGGTGGTTCGTGTACGTTTGCGAGATATCCTACTCCGTGTCCGGTTCCGCACTGGAAGTCGAGATCCAGATCCCAGATCGGTCCTCTTGCGAGTACATCGAGATTGTAGCCATAGCATCCGTAGAGGAATTTGGCGCGTGCAAGGTTCATCATGGCGCGTACAACAGCGGTATAGTATTTTTTCATTTCATCGCTGACAGAGCCGAGTACAAATGTACGTGTGATATCGGTGGAACCTTCATAGTATCCGCCGCCTGTATCGTTGAGGAAGAATGCGCCTTCTTTTAACTGTACGTCTGTTTCTTTGGACGGTGAGTAGTGCATCATAGCTGCGTGATCAGCAAATGCGCAGAGAGGCTCGAAGCTGTCTCGGATGTATCCTTCCTGTTCTGCACGGAACTGAGTGAGCTTATCTGCAGAACTTAATTCTGTAATCACTTCTTTGTCGTAACGTGTTTTGATCCAATGCATAAATTTGGTGATGGCGACGCCGTCTTTGATATGCGCTTTTTTGATATTCTCAAGTTCAACCGGATTCTTCATTGCTTTCATGAGAATTGTCGGGTTTGCGCATTCTACGATCGCGCATGGGATATTTTTGTAAAGAGCGTAATTCATCTTCATCGGGTCAATCATGGCTACATCATCTGCAGAGAGAGCCTTGATGTCTTCATAAATATCATTATACGGATGAATATTAACATTATTTTTAGCGAGTTCTGCATGAATCTGATCATTTAATTTGCTGTCATCCACATACAGTTCTACGCTGTCCATTTTTACGATTGCGTAGGAAAGCAGAAGAGGGAAGAAATCGATATCATCTCCGCGGACATTTAAGAGCCAGCAGATATCATCAAGGGATGCAATCACATGAGCAGTTGCGCCTTGTTCTGTCATCGCTTTTCTTACACGCTCCAGTTTGGAAGCAGTGCTTTCTCCTGAATACTTTTCTTCGAGGAAGAATGCAGGCTTATCAGAAAGAGCCGGGCGATCTTCCCAGATTGCATCAATCAGATCTTCTGTATAATCAATATGGATGCCTTTCTGGCTGAGTGCCTCTTCGTATTCCTGACCTTCACCCATAGAAAGAACACGTCCGTCAAATCCGACTGTTCCGCCTTCCGGTACGTAGGAAGCGAGCCATTCTGTGACAGAAGGTGTGTCACCCACAAACATTTTCATCAGGCGGACACCGCTTCCTTCCAGTTCGTTTTCAGCCTGGAAGAAATATCTTCCGTCTGTCCAAAGTCCAGCGTCGTCTTTGCCGATTACGGCAGTACCGTAAGATCCGCTGAATCCTGTGATAAATTTTCTTGCTTTGAAATGTTCGCCTACATATTCGCTCTGGTGAAAATCAGCAGTAGGAACAACATATGCGTCAATTCCTTTTTCTGCCATCAGTGTACGAAGCTTGGCGATTCTGTCTGCTACAACAGTCATGAGAAAAACCTCCTTTTTATCTGAAATAAAATTAGCTATAGATATTTTATCACTATTGGTGATTGAGTTCAAATCATATATGGAAAAAATTGTAAAAAATGTACAAAAACTATAAAAGTGATATAACAAAACCGGCATGACAAAAGCCATGCCGGTTTATTGAAAACATAATGTTTTCTAAGGAATCACACACAATCAATATGCGGAAATCCTTTGGTTTTAAATTATTTTTCTTCAGACAGTTTATCAAGTTTACCGCTGAATGCGTAAAGCAGAACAGCACAAACAATAACAACTGCTGCGATAATGCTGTAGTAAAGGTTGAATTTACCAGCTCTTGCACCAGCATCCAGTGCTCCGTAAAGATTCGGGTAAACCAGTGTTGCAATAAATACAGCGATTGGCCAGAATCCTAACAGAAGTCCCATGAGTTTCGCAGGAGCGAACATGGAGATGAAGGAGTTTCCAAGAGGTGAGAAAATCATTTCACCTACAGACATAAGTAAAGCAATAAGGATTACCCAGAACCATGAGCACTGTCCGTCGCCACGGATTACGTTAGCAACAACCATTGCTGCATAAGAGCATCCTACCAGTAAGATACCGATAGCTGTCTTTTTGAACATGGACATATCACCCTGCGGTCTAGCTGCCATTTTAGCCCATACAACAGCGAATACCGGTCCAAGAATGATACATGTTAAAGCGTTCAGGGAATCGAAGTAAGATGTTGAAGGAATCTTCCATCCAAACAGGCTCCAATCTGCCCAGTTCAGGAATTCGGAGCTGTCACCGAATCCGAAGTAGTAGTAAACTACGTTGTAGGACATATACCATACAATCCAGAAAATAGCAGAAAGAAGAGTTACAAGAACGATAGCGAATACACGCTTCTTGTCGCCAGTTGTAAGCGGTTTGTTTTCTTCTTCAGCTTTTTTCTCTTTGTCAACGAAAGTTCTCTGGTCTTTCTTGAATGGCTCTTTACCTTTGTCGCCAAAGGATTTGGAGTTTGCAAGGAACCATACTGCATCAACGAGCAGAAGAATTCCAGCGATGAGAAGCAGGAACTGATATCCCTGTGAATTTGCAAGCAGTACTACGAATGTTGTTCCGATGAAAGAACCGATATTAACGAAAGAGTACTGTACAGAGAATGCTGAGTTCAGTTCATCCTGATCATCAAACATCAAACTGTTGACACCAGATAAGTTACCTTTGAATAAACCTGTACCAACGGCAACGAGGATGATCATTACCCATACCAGTGTCAGATTGCTTGCCTGCCATCCAACAAGATAGCCGGCACCCATAAGAATCATACCAAGAACTACGCAAAGTCTCGGGCTTACCCAGTAGTCAGCGAGGTAACCGCCGATCATTGGGGTGATGTAAGTTGCTGCTACGAAGTAAGCGGAAATGGATCCTGCTTCTACAGAAGAAAGTCCCATACCACCCATCTTACTTGTTGTTTCTGTAGCCAGCCAAATAGCAAGAAGCCACTTTACTGTGTAGAACGCACATCTTTCGAATGTGAAGCTCAGAGCACAAGCGTAGAAACCAAAAGGATAGCCTTTCTTGGATTTAGTAGCTGTGTTTCCCATAGTCAAAACCCTCCAATTATTTTTTTGATTTCTCATACGTAAATCATCCAAGCCATTTTCTTCCCATAGTATAAATAGGAAAGAAAACATACTCAACATACCAAAGTGTGATGAGCTGTCCAATTGAAAACAAACATTTTCTGATGCAGCAGATCATGCCGGACTCAGTCAGACAAAGAAGGCCTTTCGGCCGAGTGTCTTTTACAGATTATGAAATCAGCATCCATAATATACCGGCTGGAAAAGACTATGTAAAGGAATATGGTTCGCAAAAGAATAACATCTAAGACAGAATGAACAACTGCCAAAACAGCTGTCAGGGAATGGTCTGTCTTGTAGTCCCTGCCTTCTCTAAAAGAAGACAATCTGGCAAAACGGAAGAGGAACGCTCCCTTTTCTCGCTCCAGGTGATGAACTTTCCCGATTTTATCTGCAAAGACAGACAAATTTCTGTCAAAGATTGGACAATCTGCAAATGAGATCTGGTCCATTCAGCCATCTGGAACAATATCCGCTATCTGACAAAGAACGGTACTGCATTAGTCGCACTCTGAAAGATACACCCTTGCGGGCAGGTAAAACAGAAACAGGAAACTGCCCCGGTCGGCACCGGAAAACCGCATTCTTTCTGACTTGGAAGAAACAATAGCGCTCCCGGTCTTTCCTGACACTGAATTACTGTTCATGCCATAAAAAGACAAAAGATGTCATATCCTCTGGAATTCCTTTATAACATAATGACATCCCTGTAATGGCTATTTTAGCACAGTTTGCGTGTCGACACAATGAATTTTTTGTAACACGGTTCAAAATTATTAAATTTTCATAAAGAAAAGACAGACAAAGAAAGAAAGTGAAAAATATATTGGGGCAAGTGTGTAAAAACATAGCAATAGGCTGAAAAAGACATTAACACATTAATGCGATAGTGCAATATACTGCTGAAAAATTATGTCAAAAATTTCACATAAACACTTGAAAAAGAGGCCTAGAAAAAGTATAATATAATTGGCTAAAATTTGGTTTAACTTTTAGTAATATATTACAAATGGAGGGCTAGGTTTATGAGTAACGAAGCAGCAAAAAAGCCGGCAGCTTTCAGAATTTCAGAATTACTGGATGCCGGCAGCTTTGTTGAGATCGGGGGAGCCATAACGGCGAGAAATACCGATTTTAACATGCAGGAAAGTAAAGTTCCGGGAGATGGTGTGATTACCGGATATGGAGTCATTGATGGCAGTCTGGTATACGTGTACAGCCAGGATGCATCGGTTCTCGGCGGAGCAGTTGGAGAGATGCATGCAAAGAAAATTACAGGCCTTTACGACATGGCGATGAAAATGGGAGCGCCGGTTGTAGGTCTGATTGATTGTGCAGGACTCAGACTTCAGGAAGGAACAGACGCATTGGAGGCATTTGGCAGTATTTATGCGAAACAGGCGCTCGCATCGGGAGTGATTCCGCAGATCACTGCTGTATTCGGTACCTGCGGAGGCGGAGCTGCAATTCTTCCTGGACTTTCCGATTTCACATTCATGGAAGAAAAAGGAAAACTTTTCGTTAATTCCCCGAATGCGATTCCGGGCAATCACATTGAAAAATGTGATACATCAAGCGCTGCTTTCCAGACAGAAGAAGCTGGTAATGTGGATTTTCTTGGAACCGAAAGTGAAATTCTGGCGGGAATCCGGGAATTGATCTGTATGATTCCGGCAAACAATGAGGACAACGATTCTTATGAAGAGTGTACAGATGACCTGAACCGGTTGTGTGCGGGAATCGCAAATGGAGCTGACGACGCAGCCCTCGTGTTATCGATGATTGCTGATGATCAGAAATTTGTAGAAGTAAAAGCAGAGTATGCAAAAGATATGGTAACTGGCTTTATCCGGATGAACGGACAGACAGTTGGAGCTGTTGCAAACCGCTCAAAAATTTATGACGAAGAAGGAAAAGTACAGCAGGAGTTTGACGGATCCCTTTCTGCAAAAGGATGCAAAAAGGCAGCAGACTTTGTGGAATTTTGTGATGCATTTGAGATTCCGGTTCTGACATTGACAGATGTCAACGGATTCAAGGCATCCAAATGCAGTGAGAAGACACTTGCAAGAGAAGCAGCAAAACTTGTCTATGCATTTGCAAACGCAACAGTGCCGAAGGTAAATGTTGTGACAGGAAAAGCATTTGGAAGCGGATACCTTGTAATGAATAGCAAGGCACTTGGAGCCGACATGGTTTACGCATGGCCGGATGCTGAAATCGGAACAATGGAAGCAGGTCTGGCTGCAAAAATCATGTATCCGGATGTTTCTGTGGATGAGAGAAAAGAAAAAGAAGATCAGTACCGCAACATGCAGGAAAGTGCAACATCTGCGGCAGCAAGAGGATATGTGGATACGGTGATCCGGCCGGAAGATACAAGAAAATATGTGATCGGAGCGTTGGAGATGCTGTTCACAAAAAGAGAGGATCGTCCGTCCAAAAAGCACGGAACGGTATAGAGAGGTGAGACGAGTTGAAGAAAAGAATTAGTTTATTTGCAGTCATCCTTGCTCTCGTATTTACTCTTTCAGGATGCAGCAGCAGTTCTGATGTGAATTATGATGAAGATACATTAACCAGTCAGGCAGACGCGCTGATCTCAAGCTTCAGTCAGATGAGCACAGAAGAGTTGGATGCATTTAAAGATGCAAGTGAATTACAGCTGAATCTGACGCTGCTTCAGTCCGGCTTTAAAGTGGAGGCCTCTAATTTTACTACGATGATTGATGCGTGGGAAGCAGGAATTGAAGAATGTGGCAATTACATCAGCCACGGAGACTTCACTGTAGAGCAGAGTTCGGGCAGTATCATGCTGACGACAGATGCTGAATACGAAAATAGAGATGCTGAGATTACGATTGAGTTTAACGAAAAATCGGAGATGGAGAGTTTTACGGCAGCTGCCAAATATTCAACCGGAGAAATCCTTAAGAAAGCCGGTCTGAATACAGTCCTTGGAATGGGAACTGTGTTTGTCGTACTGATTTTCATTTCCTTTATCATTTCCCTGTTTGGCCTGATTGGAAAGACACAGCAGAAAAAGGCAGAGCCGAAACAGGCAGAAGCAGCACCTGCTGCTATTGAAGAAGAGATTGCCCAGGAAGAGGATCTGACGGATGATCTGGAACTGGTAGCAGTCATCAGCGCAGCAATCGCGGCAAGTGAAGGGACTTCTACAGACGGATTTGTAGTACGTTCCATTAAAAAAAGAAGAAAGAACAGTCAGTGGAAATAGGAGGAAGTAATCATGAAAAGTTATACAATTACAGTAAATGGAAACGTATATGACGTTACAGTAGAAGAGAAAAGTGAAGCAGGAGTAGCAGCTGCACCGGCTGCGGCACCAAAGGCAGCGCCAAAAGCACCAAAGGCACCGGCACCGAAAAAGGCACAGGGTGCAGGAAGCATCCGTGTGGAAGCAGGAGCAGCCGGAAAAGTATTTAAAATCGAAGCTTCTGTAGGTCAGAAAGTCAAAAAAGGAGATCCAGTTGTCGTGATCGAAGCGATGAAGATGGAGATCCCTGTTGTTGCTCCGGAAGATGGAACAGTGGCAAGTATCGAACTTGCAGTAGGAGATTCATGTGAAGCGGGAACCGTGCTTGCAACATTGAATTAATGACAACTGACAATTGGAGGTTAGAACATGAGCTATATAGTTGAGACGTTAGGGCGTCTTGTAGAGCAGACGGCATTTCTGAACCTGACGGTTGGCAACCTGATCATGATTGCAGTTGCATGCGTGTTCTTGTATCTTGCGATCAATAAAGGGTTTGAACCGCTTCTTCTCGTCCCGATTGCTTTTGGGATGCTCCTTGTAAATATCTATCCGGACATTATGTTGTCTTTTGAAGATTCGGATAATGGAACCGGTGGACTTTTGTATTATTTCTATAAACTGGACGAGTGGTCCATTCTGCCGTCACTGATTTTTATGGGTGTCGGAGCAATGACAGACTTCCGCCCGCTGATCGCAAACCCGAAAAGCTTCCTTTTGGGAGCAGCTGCACAGTTCGGTATTTTCGCAGCATATCTCGGAGCTATGGCAATGGGATTCTCTGACAAAGCAGCGGCAGCCATTGCGATTATCGGTGGCGCAGACGGACCGACTTCCATTTTCCTTTGTGGAAAGCTTCAGCAGACCGCACTTCTCGGACCGATTGCGGTAGCGGCATATTCCTACATGGCATTGGTGCCGATTATCCAGCCGCCGATCATGAAGCTTCTGACAACGGAAAAAGAGCGTAAGATCAAGATGGAACAGCTTCGGCCGGTATCCAAGCTGGAAGCGATTCTCTTCCCGATTATTGTTACCATCGTTGTCTGTCTGATCCTTCCGACGACAGCACCGCTTGTCGGCATGCTGATGCTTGGAAACCTCTTCCGTGAATCTGGAGTGGTGCGTCAGCTGACAGAAACCGCATCTAATGCGCTGATGTATATTGTTGTTATCCTGCTTGGTACTTCCGTAGGAGCAACAACAAGCGCGGAAGCATTCCTGAATCTGGACACAATCAAGATTGTTATTTTGGGTCTGGTTGCATTTGCATTCGGTACCGCGGCCGGAGTCATTTTCGGAAAGATCATGTGTTATGCGACCGGAGGAAAAGTCAATCCGCTGATCGGATCCGCAGGTGTATCTGCAGTGCCGATGGCAGCCAGAGTATCACAGAAAGTCGGCGCTGAAGCTGATCCGACAAACTTCCTTTTGATGCATGCCATGGGACCAAACGTGGCCGGTGTTATCGGAACAGCAGTTGCAGCCGGAACCTTTATGGCGATATTCGGAGTGAAATAAATTCGAGGAGGAGATTGAAATGGCAGAGAAAAAACCAATTAAAATAACAGAGACTATTCTGCGAGACGCACATCAGTCCTTGATCGCAACAAGAATGACGACTGAGCAGATGATGCCGATCGTAGAAAAACTTGACAAAGTCGGATATCATTCCGTAGAATGCTGGGGTGGGGCAACCTTTGATGCTTCCCTGCGTTTCCTGAAAGAGGATCCATGGGATAGACTCCGCAAATTCCGTGATGGATTTAAAAATACAAAGCTGCAGATGCTTTTCCGTGGACAGAACATCCTTGGATACCGTCCTTATGGCGATGATGTAGTAGAGTACTTTGTGCAGAAATCCGCTGCAAATGGAATTGATATCATTCGTATTTTCGACTGTCTGAATGACCTTCGAAATCTTCGGACAGCTGTAAAAGCAGCAAACAAAGAAAAAGCGCATGCCCAGGTAGCTCTTTCCTATACACTTGGAGATGCCTACACATTGGATTACTGGGTAAAAAAAGCAAAAGAAATTGAAGAAATGGGTGCAGATTCTATCTGTATTAAAGATATGGCAGGACTTCTCCTTCCGTACAAAGCAACAGAACTTGTGACGGCGTTGAAAGAAGCAACCAGCCTTCCGATTCAGCTCCATACACATTACACATCTGGAGTTGCATCTATGACTTATTTAAAGGCGGTAGAAGCAGGAGTGGATGTAATTGATACGGCAATGTCACCATTTGCCCTCGGAACATCTCAGCCGGCAACCGAAGTTATGGTGGAAACATTCAAGGGAACACCATATGATACCGGATTTGATCAGAAACTTTTATCTGAAATTGCGGACTACTTCCGTCCGATCAGAGACGATGCTCTTGCAAGCGGTCTCTTAAATCCGAAGAACCTTGGAGTAAATATCAAGACTCTTCTTTATCAGGTGCCGGGAGGAATGCTCTCCAACCTGACATCCCAGTTAAAAGAACAGGGAGCCGAAGACAAGTACTATGATGTACTTGAAGAAGTGCCAAGAGTAAGAAAAGATCTTGGAGAACCACCGCTGGTAACTCCGTCATCTCAGATTGTAGGAACACAGGCTGTATTCAATGTTCTTATGGGTGAACGTTACAAGATGGCAACAAAAGAGACAAAAGATATTTTAAAAGGAAAATATGGAGAAACAGTCTGCCCATTCAACGAAGATGTTAAGAAAAAATGCCTTGGTGACGAAATCGATGACTGCATCACCTGCCGTCCGGCAGATCTGATTCCAGACGAGCTGGAAACACTGGAAAATGAAATGAAACAGTGGAAACAGCAGGACGAAGACGTACTAACCTACGCATTATTCCCGCAGGTAGCTGTTGAATTCTTCAAATATCGTCAGGCTCAGCAGACAAAAGTAGATGAAACAATTGCAGATACAAAAAATGGAAGTTATCCAGTCTAAACAATACAACTTCTAAATGAAAAACAATACAGATTTTTCGTCGGGGACGTGTTCCGGTGCATCGGAACACGTCCCCGATATTTATATATTTTCTGTCCTCTCTTCTGTCGACTGGGGTGAAATGCTTGTAATTGAGGGGAAAAAGGAGTATACTTAATTCGCTATTATGGACTTGGGGAGGAGACAGTTGTGACCGGCAAGAATGAGTTACTTAAGAGAATTGAGAAGCAGTATGACGGGATGAGTAAGAGTCAGAAGAAGCTGGCGGACTATATCAGTTCTTCTTATGAAAAGGCGGTTTTTATGACTGCAGTCAAGCTGGGAGAAGTTGTCGGTGTCAGTGAGTCGACAGTTGTACGTTTTGCGTCTGGTCTTGGATACAAGGGGTATCCTCAGTTTCAGAAAGCGTTAGAGGAACTTGTAAGTAACCGACTGAATTTTATTCAGCGTATGGAGGTTACCTATGGGCGGATCAGCCAGTCTGAGATTCTGATGAGTGTACTACAGTCAGATATTGAGAAGATCAAGCTGACGATGGAGCATATTGATCAGAATGCATTCGAGACGGCGGTCAATACGATTTTAAATGCCAGAAAAATCTACATTGTGGGCATACGAAGCTGTGCCACACTTGCAAATTTTCTTGGCTTTTATTTAAATCTGATCAGGGACAATGTGGTCAGTGTGGATACGAACAGTTCCAGTGAGATCTTTGAGCAGATTATCCGGATCACGGAGGAAGATGTGATTATCGGTATCAGCTTTCCGCGATATTCTATGAGGACGTTAAAGGCTCTGGAATTTGCGAATAACCGGGGAGCGAAGATCATCACGTTGACGGACAGTGTCCATTCACCGATGAATCTTTATTCATCGTGCAGTCTGATTGCGCGCAGCGACATGGCTTCGATCGTGGATTCTCTGGTGGCACCACTGAGTGTAATCAACGCTCTGGTGGTGGCTCTTTGCATGAAAAAACAGAATGAAGTTGTGGACACGCTGGGGACGCTGGAGCAGATATGGGATGAATATCAGGTTTATTCGAATGATGAGCTGCATCCGGTCAGTGACAAGATGCCGCTTCATTTTCCAGACAGAGAGAAATCGAAGGACTAGAGGAGAACGGAATGGGAAAAACAGCAGTGATCGGAGGAGGCGCGGCAGGAATGATGGCCGCCATCTTCGCAGCAAGAAATGGAAATCAGGTAGAATTATTTGAGAAAAATGAAAAACTGGGTAAAAAGATCTACATTACCGGAAAAGGACGGTGTAATCTGACGAATTCCTGTGACATGGAGGAGCTTCTGGATTCCGTGGTTACAAATAAAAAATTCCTTTACAGCAGTTTTTACGGATTTACAAACGAAGAAACTATGGAGTTTTTCAGTGAAATCGGGCTGAAGATGAAGACAGAACGGGGCAACCGCGTGTTCCCGGAGTCCGATCATTCTTCGGATGTGATTCGGGTACTGAGCGAGGAGATGAAGCGTCAGGGTGTTCAGGTGCACTTAAACACGAAAGTGCAGCGGATTGGGACAAAAGATGGAGCGTTTGCCTGTCTATATCTTGCGGATGGAACGGAAGTACAGGCAGATACCTGTATTATCGCGACGGGAGGAAATTCCTACCAGACGACAGGATCGACGGGAGATGGCTACCGGTTTGCGGAAATGCTTGGACATACCGTAACCCAAATCCGTCCGGCACTGGTACCGATGGAGACGAAGGAAGCGTTTGTCAAAGAGCTTCAGGGACTCTCGCTTAGGAATACAGCTATCACCATCCTGGATGGACGAAAAGTCCTGTATGAAGATTTCGGAGAGATGCTTTTTACACATTATGGAGTGAGCGGGCCGATGATATTAAGTGCCAGCTCTTTTGCTGGGAAAAAGTTGGAGGAACGACCGCTAAAGCTTCGGATCGATCTCAAACCGGCGCTTTCTTTCGAACAGCTGGATGCGAGACTTCTGCGGGATTTCGAGGAAAATAAGAACAAGCAGTTTAAAAATGCACTTACAAAGCTGCTTCCGGCAAAAATGATCCCGGTGGCTGTTGAGCTAAGCCGGATTCATCCGGAAAAGAAGATCCATGAAATCACGAAGGAAGAGAGGCTTTCATTCGTGGCACTGTTAAAAGGTCTGGAACTGACCATTACAGGCCTTCGGGGATTTAATGAAGCCATTATCACACAGGGCGGCGTTAATGTCAGGGAGATCAATCCTGCAACGATGGAATCCAAACGGGTAAAACATGTTTATTTTGCCGGTGAGGTTCTGGATTTGGACGCTGTGACAGGAGGGTTCAATCTTCAGATTGCATGGTCTACCGGAAATGCGGCAGGTTCCTGTGTTTCTCTGGAATAAGGAGCAGTCAGACGGAGAATAAATATAGTAGCGGAGGATGAAGAAAATGGGTTATCAGATAGCGATTGACGGACCGGCAGGGGCCGGAAAGAGTACAATAGCAAAACTTCTGGCAGAAAGAAAAGGTTTTATTTATGTAGATACCGGTGCAATGTACCGTGGGCTTGCCTATTATTTTCTGACAAAAGGAATTCAGCCGGACGATGAAGCGGCGATTACAAAGGCGTGTGAAGCGGTAACAATCGACATTGCCTATGAAAATGGAAAGCAGCAGATTTATGTAAATGACGAAAATATCACGGATCATCTCCGGGAGGAAGCGGTCGGAAATATGGCATCAAAAAGCTCTGCTATTTCAGCAGTACGCGCCAAATTACTGGAACTGCAGCGTGATCTCGCGAAACGGGAGGATGTTGTGATGGATGGAAGAGACATTGGAACAAGCGTTCTGCCGGATGCAGATATTAAGATATTCCTGACGGCAAGTGTTGACACGAGAGCCAGACGACGGTACAATGAATTGTTGAACAAAGGGGAAGACTGCGATTATGATCAGATCGCAGCAGATATTGAAGAACGTGACCGAAGAGATATGACCAGAGAGATTTCCCCATTATGCCGCGCAGAAGACGCTGAACTGGTGGACAGCTCGGAGATGACGATTGAAGAAGTTGTGGAAAAAATAGAATCTTTCTGCCGGGAATCAAGAGGAAAACAGGAATGAGGCCTGAGCGGAGAGGAGGAGTTGCTGTAATATTTTGTAATAACGATGTAAAAAAATAGAAAGGATTGTAACTATTGCTTGAAAACTGCAGAGTGACTACCGTATAATAGTTGATAAAGCAATAGTATGGGAAAGATTGGAGTAGGATAGATGAACCAGTTTGTAGATATTCATTGTCACATTCTGCCGGGGGTGGATGATGGATCCCAGTCTCCGGGAGAAACAAAAGCCATGCTTGAAAAAGCGTGGGACGAGGGGATACAGATCGTGGTTGCGACCCCTCACTATCACAAGCAGAGAGGGAAAAATGATATCGACCTGATTAAGAAACAGCTGCTCCTGACGAGAAAGCTTGCAAAGGAAGTTCACCCGAAAATGCAGATCTGCCTTGGTATGGAGATCTATTATGGGGAGGAGGTTCCGGAGCTTTTAAAGACCGGGAAGGCAGTCAGCATCAGAAAATCCAGATATATCCTGGTGGAATTTTCACCGGGAGACGATTTCCAGTATATCCTGAATGCTGTGAGAAAGCTTCAAATGAGCGGATACACCGTTATTATTGCACATTTCGAGCGTTACAGCTGTCTGAGAGAAGATATCTCAAATGCTGAGTATCTCAGAGAGATGGGGGCATATCTCCAGGTGAACGCAGGAAGCATTACAGGAAGTTACGGCAGAAGCGTAAAGAAGTTTCTGCGCGAGGCTTTAAAATTGCATCTTGTTCAGCTTGTAGGGACAGATGCACACGGTTCGGAGAAACGTTCACCTAAGATGCGGGAGGCATACAAAGAAGTTGTCAAACGCTGTGGAGAAGAATATGCGGACCAGATTTTCGGGCAAAATGCCAAGAAGGTTCTTCGCAACGAAGAGATTGACGAGTACTAAATGAGAATGAATTAGGAAGGTATAGTGTTTATGGAAGGGACAAACCAGAATGTGAAAGAAAATGATGAGATTACAATAGATCTCACCGAATTGTTTATGACGTTATGGAGCAAGGCACATATTATTATTCTGTCAGGAATCCTGCTGGGACTTCTGGCATTTGTTGGAACCAAACTTTTTATTACGCCAATGTACACATCAACAACCAAGTTCTATGTGCTGACCAAAACAACTGACTCTGGAAACGTGACATACAGTGACCTGCAGACAGGATCTCAGCTGACAAAAGACTATGCAGAGCTTGTAAAGAGCCGTCCGGTTCTGGAAGAAGTCGTCTCTGTTCTGAATCTTGATATGGACACACAAGAGCTTGCTGATAAGATTACAGTTACAACTCCGACGGATACCCGTGTCATGTCCATCAATGTAGAAGATGCACAGCCAAAGCAGGCAAGAGATATCGCAGATGCGGTACGCCAGGCAGTAGGAATTCAGATCCAGGAGATTATGGATGTTGACTCCGTTAAGACTGTAGAGGAAGCAAATCTTCCGGACAGTCCGAGCAGCCCGAGCGTAATGCGTAATACGCTGATCGGCGCAATCCTGGGAATTCTGATTTCAGCTGGTATTATCATTCTGATCTTTATGCTGGACGATACAGTAAAGACACCGGAAGATGTAGAAACATATCTTGGACTGAATGTACTTGCGTCCATTCCGATTTATGATGGGGCAAATACAAAGAACAAAAAACGTGTAAAAGGGCTCTCGGCCCGGAATTTCCAGAAAAAAACTGCGAAAAAGTAAGGTTTGGGAGGTCTGAAGATGAAAGAAATATCACTGAATTTAAAAAGTTTGCAGGATTACAGAATCAATGAATCCTACAAACAGCTTCGTACAAATATTGAATTTTCCGGAGAGGAAAACAAGATTATCGCAATCACAAGCTGTACACCAAGTGAAGGAAAAAGTACTGTGTCCATAGCGACTGCATATTCTCTTGCAGAGGCAGGGAAAAAGGTGCTTTTTATTGACGCGGATCTTAGAAAATCCGTTCTTGCCGGACGATACAAAGTAACAGGAGAGCTGAAAGGATTGACACATTTCCTTTCAGGACAGGGAGAGCTCTCTGAAATTCTCTGCAAGACAAATGAAAAAGGGCTGTTTGCTATTTTTGCAGGTCCGGTTCCGCCAAATCCGGCAGAGCTTCTCGGAAGCAAAAAGTTTGCCGCACTGTTAAAAGAGGCAAGAAACATCTATGATTATATTATTATTGATACACCTCCGCTTGGAAGTGTTATTGACAGTGCCATCGTATCTGCTGTATGTGACGCGGCGATTCTTGTTATTTCAGCCAATACGATCAGCTACAAGTTTGCCCGTTCCGTAAAGGATCAGCTTTCCAAAACAGGATGTAATATCCTGGGCGTTGTTCTGAACAAAGTATCCATGAAACAGAATAAATATTGCGGCAAGTACTATGGCAAGTACTACGGACATTATGGAAACGATAAATAATTGATTTAGGAGAACGTTAAGATGAGACAAAGGCTATTACCCCTGTGTCTGGCGATCGGTTGTGCAATATTTGTAGTTGCTGCAGTCGCAATCAGTGTTTCACAGGATAAAACAGCACCGGTCATTACGATCGAAGATAAAGAGAAGGAAATCACTTACAAAGACGGTGACGATTATGAAGTGCTTCTCGCTGATGTAACTGCCGAAGACAACCGGGACGGAGATTTGACGGATCAGATTTTTATTGACAAAATCACTGTAGTAAGCGACGGAAAGCGGGCGATTGTCCAGTATGCGGTGATCGATGAAAGCAATAACGTCGGAATTGCAACACGCATGGTCAATTATGAAGGAACCGGACAGGCAGAGCAGGATGTCAGTCAGCCTGAAACAGAAGAAAAGGCTGAAGAAGAGACACCGCAGACAGAAGAAACGAAAAATGAGGATGCCCAGACAGAGGAAAATGCTTCCGAAGAAACTTCCAATGAAACGGAAGAAGCACAGGATCAGGCATCCGCTGATACTGAACAAAATACAGGAGAACTCACGCCAAATGGAGCAAGTCCTGCAATTCGTCTCACGGAGACATCCAGATCTATCAAGGCAGGGGAGACGTTTGATGTCCTTTCCGTGATTGATCAGGTGGTGGATGATCAGGATGATGCGGCGACATTATCCAGACGGATTCATGCGGACGGAGAATATAACACTTCCGTTCCAGGTACATATACAATCCGTTACTATGTGATGGATACAAATAACAATACGTCAAATATTGAAGAGTTTACATTGAATGTACAGTAGGCAAAAGGAGTGATAAAAATGCCGCAGAGAAGAGAGCAAAGGGAGCGGAGGAGGCACCGCAGCGACAGCCACTATCACAGTTCCCAGCATTACGACGAGAAAAAAGGGAGAAATACTCTTGGAAAAGTAATTGCAGTGATCCAGCTTTTGATTTCTGTGATTTTTGTCGGTATCCTGTTTAACAGTGGAATGATTCCGACGAAATATCTGGCAGCAGGAGCTGTTGTTCTTCTGCTTTTGTTTGCGCTTACGTTCGGAATGCAGTATATCAGAAACAAAATTCATATTGTGGGAATTGTACTGAGTATTCTGATCAGTGCCGCACTTGCTTTCGGCACCTATTATTTTATGAATATGCATCAGGCAATCAGCAATATTGGCGGTGCTGAGTATAAAACCGACAATATGATTGTTGTGGTGAAAAAAGAAGACAGCGCCGAGTCGATTTTGGACGCAGAAAATTATATTTTTGGAGTTCAGACTGCTGCAGATCAGACGAACAATGAAAAGATGATTACCAAGCTGTCGACACTGATTGGACAGGAACCAAATGTGACAGAGTTCAGTACTGTTCAGGAAGAGGCACAGGCTCTTCTGGATGGAAGAATTGAGGCAGCTATCTATAATGAGGCATTCAACAGCCTGATTGCAGATGAGATTGAAGGATATGAAGATCAGGTTCGCATTTTGTACCAGTATGGAATTGATACAAAACTGGAAAAAGTAGATCAGAGCGTGACAGAGCCGTTTAATGTTTATATCAGCGGTATTGATGTGTATGGTCCGATTTCTACAAACAGCCGAAGCGACGTGAACATTATCGCAACGGTCAATCCGGAGACACGTCAGGTGCTTCTTACAACGACACCACGTGACTATTACGTTACACTTCCGGGCGTTTCCGGAAATCAGCGGGATAAGCTGACTCATGCAGGAATCTACGGTGTGGATGTTTCTATGGCAACACTGGAACAGCTTTATAATACCGATATTAACTACTATGCGAGAGTGAACTTTACCTCTTTGATTGAGATTGTCGATACACTCGGCGGAATTGATGTGAATTCCGAATACGCATTTGAGGCGGGCGGATATTCTTTCCAGCAGGGAGTCAACCACTTGAATGGTGAACAGGCACTTGCCTTTTCAAGGGAGCGTCACAGCTTTGCTTCCGGAGACAACCAGCGTGGAAAGAATCAGGAAGCCGTTATTACAGCAATTATCAACAAGATGCTGACACCGTCTATGCTCACCAGAGCAATGGATATCGTGAAAGAGCTCGAGGATTGTGTAGAAACAAACGTATCCATGGACCAGCTCTCAAAACTGATCCAGATGCAGCTGAATTCAGGCGGTAGCTGGAGTATCCTGACCGATAATGCGATCGGAACAGGAAATACGAATACGTGTTATTCATCCGGAAGCCAGATGCTGTATGTGATGAATCCGAACGAAGTTTCAGTAAGCAGCATTTCAAGCAAAATTAACCGGATTTTGAGTGGGGAAAAAATTACACAGTAAAAAACTGTGGGAATAAAAGTATGAGGAGTAAAGTAGTATGAGGAAATGGATGACAGATAAGTTATTTCTGTATCATTGGGTACGTATCTCAATCTTACTGTTTATCTATGATGTAATTGTAATGAATGTGTCTTATGGACTGGCATTATGGCTGAGATTCGATTTCCGCTTCTCAGACATTCCGATGGAATACCTTCAAACCTGGGTGAGGTATATTCCAATCCATACCGTATGTACACTGATTCTGATGTTTGCATTCAAACTGTACCGGAGCATGTGGCGGTTTGCAAGTTTTGACGAACTGTCAAGAACGACCATTGTATGTGCGATTTCCATGGCGCTTCATATTGTAGGAACGACCGTTCTTTTCCATAGAATGCCGATTTCCTACTATGTGATGGGAGGAATTCTTCAGTACTTCCTGATAACGGGAATCCGGTTTTCCTACCGGATTTACCGGATGGTTGTCACAAGGACTTCAGCTGCGGCTGTAGAATCCAGAGATGTTAAAAATACGATGATCATCGGCGCCGGCGAAGCGGGACGTGCAATTATCAGTGAATTTAATAAAAGCGGAGACAAGATGCACACAAGAATCCGCTGTATTATTGACGATAACAAAAACAAAAAGAACCGTTATATCGACGGCATTCCGATTGTCGGAACACGAGAAGACATTCCTGAGATGGTGAAGAAATATCAGATTCAGAAAATTATCTTTGCCATTCCGGCGATCTCAGCTTCTGAAAAGAAGAAAATCCTGGAGATCTGCAAGGAAACAGGATGTGAAATGCAGATTGTTCCAGCGGTTTATCAGCTGGTCAACGGAGAAGTAAAAGTAAGCTCTATCCGTCCGGTAGAGATTGAAGAGCTGCTTGGACGGGAAAGTATCCGGATGGATCTCGCAGAGATTTCTGCCTATGTAAAAGACAAAGTCGTACTTGTCACTGGAGGAGGCGGTTCCATCGGAAGCGAGCTTTGCCGGCAGATTGCAGCATACGGAGCAAAACAGCTGATCATATTTGACATTTACGAAAATAATGCCTATGATATTGAACAGGAACTGAAAAGAAAATATCCGTCTATGAACCTGGTCGCATTGATCGGATCAGTGAGGGATACCGGATGTCTGGAAAAAGTATTTTCCACATATCATCCGCAACTTGTATTCCATGCGGCAGCTCATAAGCATGTACCGTTGATGGAGACAAGCCCGAATGAGGCAATCAAGAACAATGTATTCGGAACCTACAATACGGCAAAACTTGCCAATGAATACGGTGTAGAAAGATTTGTCCTGATTTCGACAGATAAAGCGGTCAATCCAACCAATATCATGGGTGCCAGCAAGAGAATGTGCGAGATGGTCATTCAGATGATGTCCCGCCATTCCAAAGGAACCACTTTTGCGGCAGTACGCTTCGGAAACGTACTGGGAAGCAATGGAAGTGTAATTCCACTGTTCAAAAAGCAGATTGCAGAAGGCGGCCCGGTTACAGTCACACACCCGGATATTATTCGGTACTTCATGACGATTCCGGAAGCAGTATCCCTTGTGCTGACAGCAGGTTCCTATGCAGAAGGAGGCGAGATCTTCGTTCTTGATATGGGAGAACCGGTCAAGATTCTCGATCTTGCTACAAACCTGATTAAACTTTCCGGACTGAAACCGGGAGTGGATATCGAAATCAAGTTTACAGGTCTTAGACCTGGTGAAAAGCTTTACGAAGAGCTTTTGATGGCAGAAGAAGGTCTGCATAAAACAGATAATAATCTGATTTTCATCGGAGAACCGATCGATATGGATGACGACAGATTCCTCCTGCAGCTTGCAGAACTGAAAGATGCATGTTACAAGGAAGTTTCAGATGTAAAAGAACGAGTATCCGAGATTGTAACAACTTATCAGTACAAGAAAAAAGCAGAGTAAAGACAAAATGCTACTTTGTAGCGTGAAAATATCTTAACCAAATCAAATCGTCGCTTTGTCGCGTTTGAATGGGAAAGTGGTCATGAGCGTATATCGTGCTTCATCCGGAAATTGTCCGGGTGAAATGGCGAAGCATACCCTTTTTACTTTCATGGATTTGGAAGTGAAAAGAGTATGCTTTTTTCATACAAAATTTTATATGGCAGAATGGCCGCAACCCTCACAGTTTTATAAACCAGATACGACAAGGCCTCGTTTGAAGAAAGAGGACTTCTATGTGGTATGTAGTACAGGTACGCACCGGTACCGAGGAAGAGATCATCACACAGTGTGAAAAAATGATCGACCAAGGGATTCTAAAGCGCTGCTTTATCCCTTACTATGAATCAATGAAGAAGTACAAAGGAGAATGGCATCTGGAACAGAAAATTCTGTTTCCAGGATATGTTTTCATGATTACAGATGAGATTGAACAACTATATCTTAACCTGAAAAATGTGATCGGTCTTACAAAGCTGATCGGAACAGGGCGGGAAATTATTCCATTAACACAGGAAGAAGTCAATTTTCTGACTGAGTTTGGAAAAGAAAAACAGGTTGTCGAGATGTCAACCGGAATCATCGAAAACGGCCGGATCCAGATCACCGAGGGCCCATTGAAAGGGCGGGAGGCCATGATCCGTAAAATCGACCGACATAAGCGAAAAGCAAGCCTTGAGATCCCAATGTTCGGGAGAATTCTGGAGACCCAGGCAGGCCTGGAAATTATAGAGAAAATTGAAAAATAAAAGGAAAAATAGTCTGGAATAACTTCCGGGCTTTTTTTAGTGGAAAAAAGAGGAGTGAGGGAAGATGACAGTAACAAGAAATGTACCATTTTCACCACCGGATATCTCAGAAACAGAGATTCAGGGAGTGGTAGAAGCATTGAAAAGCGGATGGATTACTACCGGACCAAGAACAAAAGAATTTGAAAGAAGAATTGCAGAATTCTGCGGCACAAATAAAGCAGTATGCCTGAATTCAGCTACAGCATGTGAAGAGTCAATTCTACGATTACTTGGAATCGGTGAGGGGGATGAAGTCATTACATCGGCTTATACATATACCGCTTCTGCAAGTCCGATAGCACATGTTGGGGCAAAAATTGTACTTGTTGACACAGCAAAAGACAGCTTTGAAATGGATTATGAAAAACTGGAAGAAGCAATTACCGAGAAAACAAAAGTGATTGTTCCGGTAGATCTTGGAGGAGTAATCTGTGACTACGATCGGATCTTCGAGATTGTAGAACGTAAAAAAGAATTGTTTCATCCGGAGAATGAAATTCAAAAGGCAATAGGAAGAATTGCAGTAGTTGCAGATGCAGCTCATGCATTTGGAGCAAAAAAGAAACTGGGTGGAGAATGGAAAATGTGCGGTTCTATAGCAGATTTTACAAGCTTTTCATTCCACGCCGTGAAGAATCTGACAACAGCGGAAGGCGGAGCACTGACATGGGAGGAAATACCTGGAATTGATAACGAATGGATCTATAAACAGTTCATGCTTCTGTCTCTTCATGGACAGTCCAAGGATGCGTTGGCAAAGACAAAACTTGGAGCCTGGGAATACGATATTCTTTCTCCGGCCTATAAATGCAATATGACAGATATTATGGCAGCAATCGGTCTTGCTCAGATGGATCGCTATGAAGGACTTTTAAAGAGAAGAGAAGAAATCATTAAGACATATGACCGAGCGTTAAAACCATTAGGAATTCAGGTACTGGATCATTATGGTGAAGATCACAGATCAACAGGCCACCTTTATCTTACAAGAATTCCGGAAATCAACAGGGAAGTAGCAAATCAGATCATTGAAAAAATGGCTGAGTACGGTATTGCAACAAATGTACATTACAAGCCGCTGCCGCTTCTGACTGCATATAAAAATCTGGGATTTCGTATGGAAGATTATCCGAACGCCTATAAGCAGTTTGAGAATGAGATTACATTGCCGTTACATACTTTACTGAGTGATGAAGATGTAGAGTATGTGGTGGAGAAATATGTGAGGGATATAAAGTCATGTATAAGAAATATGTAAAACGTATTTTGGATATTTTAGTTTCAGTTTGTGTATTGCCGTTTGTTGCGTTAGTAATTATATTTTTTGGATTTTTAATTTGGCTTGAAGATCGGGGTTCTATTTTCTATCTAGGATCTAGAGTGGGGAAAAATGCAAGGGTCTTTAAAATGTATAAATTGCGTACTATGAAGATGAATGCTCCAGATATTCGTTTAGAAGATGGATCAACATATAATTCAGAAGATGATCCTAGAGTAACAAAAATAGGTCGTTTTTTGAGGAAAACTAGTATTGATGAATTACCACAATTTATAAATATTTTAGTAGGAGATATGAGCTTAATAGGGCCTAGACCTCACACTCCATTAGTATTAAACAAAATGACAGAAGAAATTAGAGAAAAGCTTCAAATTCGTCCAGGGTTAACAGGGTATTCACAAGCATTTTACAGAAATTCCATAGCAGAAAAGGAAAAGAATAAAAAAGATTTGTATTATGTGAGAAATGTTAGTTTCCGTTTTGATCTTAAAATTATATTCAAAACAATTAATACGGTATTAAAAAGAGAAAATATATATAAGGAGTAATATTGATGAAAAAATTATTGCTTTTAGGTGGAATAGATTCTTTTGTAGATTTGTATGAAGATATAAATAAGGAAAATATGGAAGTTATTGTTTGTGATCAAACAAAGGAAGTGCCATGCTATAAAATAGCATCTAAGTTTTATGAAGTAAGTACTACTGATGTAAATAAATTAAATGAAATTGTAGAGAGAGAAGAAATCGACATTCTTTTATCCGCATTTTCTGATGTTAATTTAATGCCGAGTTATATAGTGTCAAAGAAACACAATTTAAAAACAATTTACAATGAAAATATTATTGAACAATTGACAAATAAAATAGTAATGAAAAAAATTTTGAAAAAAGAAAATTACCCTGTCATCAATTATTGCATCATAGATCAATATTATAATGATGAGGAACTAAGAGGTTTAGAGTTTCCGGTTGTTACAAAACCTATTGATAGTTACGGAAGTAAAGGAGTGTTTATTTGTCAAAATCCAGAGGAAGTGAGACGCAGATTTTGGGATTGTGCCAAATTTGGAATTAATGAAAAAAATAAAATAATTGTTGAAGAATATTATCCATATGACGAAATTTCAATTACAGCATGGGTAAAAGACAAGAAGTCATATATAACATGCATTTATGATTTGGATAAAAACTATGAAAATAATATTGAATTATCCAGGGTTACTTTTCCATCAAAGTATACGGATAAATTTTTAAACCAAATAAAAATTTTGGTTCAAAAACTTACGCATACATTTGGAATAACCGAAGGACCAATTACTGTACAGTGTTTTATAGGACCTAGGGGGTTAAAAGTAAGCGAATTTTTATATCGATTAGCGGGTGGGGCACCATATAGATATACAATGATGCTTGGTGGTCCTAATATAGCTCAAATGTTGGTTGATTATTTGGCGGATCAATCTATCGATTATAGTAACCTCTATAAGGCTAATCCTAGATCAGAATATATTTACTATAGTTACCGTGTATATGTAAAAGGAGGACAGAAACTATTTTTTGATTATGACAAAGATAATCTGATTGAAAAAGTACCATATTGTTGTGATGCGGCAATATATTATGAGAATGGGGAATGGATTCCTGAGGGAGAAAAAGTTCATACACGTATATTTTGCCGAGTCAAAAAAAATCAGAATATTCTCTATGATGATATTTTAAATATATTGGAAGAAAACCTTGTTATTGCAAATGAGTTTGGTGTTAACATGGCGAACTTTCATAAACCATTACATAAAGCAAATTTACAATGTTATTCATTCAAATTATAGGAAGAGAGGAAAATGTGATGAAAACTAGTTTTTTATACTTATCTGAACCAGATATTATTAAGGCCGGAGGATTAGATTATAAAAAATGCATGAATAATATCGAGGAAGCATTCGGATTATTAGGAAAAGGTGATTACTTAATGGGAGGAAAAAGCCATAATGAACATGGAATGAGAATAGATTTTCCTGAGAAATCAGAATTCCCTAATATGCCTTTAAAAGGTCCTGATCGAAGATTTATGGCAATGATGGCGTATTTAGGAGGGCGTTTTAATGTATGCGGAGAAAAATGGTATGGCTCTAATATTATAAATAAGCAAAGAATGTTGCCAAGATCAATCCTTATGGTTATGTTGAATAATCCAGATACTTGTGAGCCTATTTGCCTTTTGTCTGGAAATATAATTAGTTCAATGAGAACTGGATGTGTTGCAGGAATTGGAGCACTAAAGTTGGCAAATAAGAATTCTAAAATTTGTACAATTATAGGATGTGGACCTATCAATAGGAGTTGTTTTAAAGCGATAAAGACCCAGATGACAGAGCTAGAGACACTAGTACTATATAATCTTTCAAAAGAAAGAGCTATTGAGTTTGCGGAATGGGCTGAACATGAAACAGGGATAAAAACGATTATCGCAGATAACATAGAAGATGCTGTTAGACTTGGTGACATCATAAGTATTGCTGCTTCAAGGCGCAAACCTGTTGAACTGAAAAATGAATGGATAAAAAAAGGAGCAACGGTCATTTTGTCCGGAAATTGTCATTTTGATGATGACTATTGGCTTAATTCCACAAATATATTTGATAATACAAAAATGCATGAAGCCTATATTCAAGAAGCTGAGCAATCAGATGATGTAGAAAAAGAATATGAATATTTATTTGCAGGACAATTATATAGATTGATGAAAAAAGGTAAACATCCAAATATTAAAGAATGTATTAGTATGGGAGATATTATTTTAGGAAAACACCCAGGAAGAACTTCGGAAGAGGAAAGAATTAATTTTATTACTGGGGGTATGGCTGTTTTTGATGTAAGCTGGGGGTTTGAATTGTATCAAAATGCAATAAAAAATGGCATTGGACAAGAACTATTATTATGGGATGGAGCATATTGTTTATAATTATAATTTAAAGCAGATTCTTTAAGAATCTGCTTTATTTAAATGAGGAAGAGATGAAAGGTTACATTTTTATATCTAATAGTAGCAGGCCTACGGAAGAAGAAAGAAAAAGCAGAGAAAAAGTAAGGATTACAAATTTTAGTAAACCATGTTTAGAAAAAGCACTGGAATTAGGATATAAGGTTTTTTATGGGGTGAATAGAGATAACCCTGAAGAGTTAGAAAGTGAGTTGCCAATTTATTTTTATGATTCACATACTTATAGAAGCATTCTAGACCTAAAAAATAACTATATAGCCTATAAAAACATGATAAAGCTTATACAAAAAGAGAATATTGATGTAATACATTGTAATACACCTGTTGGAGGAATAATTGGACGTATATGTGGAAAAAAGGGGAATGTAAATAAGGTTATTTATACAGTTCATGGTTTTCATTTTTATAAGGGAGCTC
This sequence comes from uncultured Sellimonas sp., assembly GCA_963559135.1. GTDB lineage: Bacteria > Bacillota > Clostridia > Lachnospirales > Lachnospiraceae > Sellimonas. The sequence continues at coordinate 3,689 of CAUWJP010000006.1, read as the reverse complement.
CACTGATTAATCGTACAATATTTAAAATGAGCGAGTGGATAATGGCTCATTGGACAGATGTAATAGTAACAATTAATCAAGAAGATTACGAAGCTGCGAAAAAATTTCGTCTTAAGAAAAATGGAAAAGTATATAAAATAAATGGAGTTGGAATTGATACTCAAGAATATGGTATTTCCAGCCAAGAAAGAAAAAAAATTAGAAATAAATTAGGATTCAAAGAGGAAGATTTTATTTGTATATCTGTAGGAGATTTAGTAAAAAATAAAAATTTAACTACTCTTATTCGGGCAATATCCTTATTGAAAGGAGAAAACATACATTATGTAGTTTGTGGAAAAGGTCCTGAAGAAAAAAATCTAAGACAGTTGGCTAAGAATCTAGGGGTTGAAGGTAAAGTTCATTTTATGGGATTTAGGAAAGATATTAAAAACCTGTTAGGAATATCAGACTGTTTTCTTATGTCATCGAAAAGAGAGGGACTACCACGATCTGTAATGGAGGCTATGGCTACAGGAATTCCGTGCATTGTATCCGATATTCGTGGAAATATTGATTTAATTGAAAATAATGAGAATGGATTTTTATGTGAGCCAAATGATTATGTAAATTTCGCTCGTGCAATTGTGAAAATTCAAAATGATAAAAATATAGTAAAAAAATTTCGGATAAATAATTTGAAAAAAATAAAGAAGTATGATTCAAAAATAGTAAGAAAGCAAATTGGAAATATATATGAAGAAATATTATAATTTCAAGTTAATATATCAAAATATATAATAAAGGGGAAAATAATATTACAAAATGGAAAACACAAATGTTAAAATTAGCTTTATTGTGCCAGTATATAATGTGGAAAGATATTTACAAGAATGTGTTTATAGTATTATTGAACAGAAAAATTATGATAAATACAAAAAGAATATAGAAATCATACTAGTAGATGATGGATCGACAGATAAGTCGGGAAAAATATGTGATTGTTTGTGTGATCAATATTCTAATATAGAGGTTATACATAAAAAAAATGGTGGACTAGCATCTGCAAGAAATGCAGGGTTGACGATAGCAAAAGGAGATTATATTGGATTTATTGATTCAGACGATAGAATTGATGAAAATTGTATCCCTCAAATTATTCAGTGGATTAATAATACAAACGTAGATATTTGTTTCATGAAAACTAAAAAATTTTTCCCGAATGGAAGAGAAGAAGATTTAGGAGAAAATATAGAAAGAAGGTACATTTTAGGAAAGCCTAAAAACGAAGTTGTACATTATTTAAGTGCTAGGCCTAAATATCCAGGTAGCGCATGTTTTAAGCTGTATAAAAAAAGTTTTATAGATAAATATGAATTACGTTTCCCTATAGATAATCGACAAGCAGAAGATTTGGGATTTACTTTTGACTGTATATTAAATGCAGAAGAGTTTGACGTTTTAGAGATTCCATATTATGAATATCGTCAGCAAAGAGAAGGCTCTATTACCAATACATTTTCAGAAAAATCATTTTGGGATTTAACACTGTTTATTGAAGAAAGTGTAAAAAAAGTTTGTATTAACAGAAGTCCAATAGACGAATGTTGCAAATACTCTTTAAGCTTTGTAGCATATGAATTTGTTCAGCTACTGTTAATGTTGTGTAAAATGAAGGGTAAAGAGAGAATAAATGCAAAACGCTTTTTAAAACAATATAGATGGGTAATGGGTTATAGCAATACAAAAAAAATTAAATTAATTAAGATCGTTTTAAATATATTAGGCTACAGTTTAACATCAAAACTTTTAAACTATTATGTATATAAAATTAGATAATGGAATTATAGATGGCAATTAGAAAGAGGAAAAAATCATGAAAAAATTAGTGTCGGTTATTATACCTACATATCGAGGAGACATATCTTTGGAACGAGCTATCAAATCTGTTTTGCAACAAGAATATCAAGAGTTAGAAATTATTATTGTTGATGATAATGGAAAGAATACTGACTTTCAAATCAGAACAGAAGAAATAGTAAATAAATATGCCGATAAAGTAAAATATATTGCACATGATTATAATAAAAATGGAGCTGCGGCAAGAAATACAGGTCTAAAGGCTTGTAGAGGGGAATATATATGTTTTTTGGATGATGACGACATTATGTTGCCGAAGAGGATATCGCTTTGCGTAGAAAAACTTGAACAAAATAAAAAATATGACGCTGTTTACACAGATGTCCTATGTGTAGATTATAAATTGATACCTACACGCATTGTAAGGGTAAGAGAAGAAGGAAATTGTTATAAAGAGCTAATGCTAAAAAGCATGTTTTTCGGAACCGGTAGCAACATTTTTATAACTAGAAAAGCCTTAAACGAAGTTGGACTCTTTGATGAATCATTTATAAGGCATCAAGATTTGGAATATATGATAAGATTTTATAGAAAATTTTCATCAACATATATAGATAAAATATTATTAATAAAATCCAAAAATGCAACTAATAATTTCCCTAGTTATAAGAAATTACACATGGCTAAAAAATTATATTTTGAAAAATTTAGTCCAGAAATTCATAGCTTTAATGAGAATGAAAAAAAAGACTTTAATAAATTACACTACAAAGAGTTGATGATGGCAGAAGGTGCTCCAGAAGAAAAATATAATAAAAAATTATTTAGTAAGAAAGAACGACTGATTTTTTTTATAAATAAAAATCATTTGATGTCAATGAATTGTTTTATTTTATTAAATGAAATTCGAAAAATTATCAACTCCATTTCAATAAAAAAGCAACTAGATCAGGAAGTACTTGACTATTTGAAAAAAAATCAATGAGGGTGGGAGTATAGTTTTGAAAAAAATATCACAAAAACTATATAATTATGTTTGGGCTGTTTTTTTAATGACACCAATTTATATGATAATGTTTGATTTAGCTCTTGGAGTTAGTAGATCAAATTTTTTAGTAATTATTGCTGCTATTATTTGTCTTTTTATAATTTTGGCAATTTTTTTAGAAAGAAAAATATATCTAAATAGAAATATATTGATAATCATACTCATGCTTGCATTTATATTCGTACTAAGCATAAGAAATTTCGATATAATCGATTATTCTTTTATTCAGTTTGGATTTTATATAATAATACCAGCATTATTGGTTTTTCATGAAATTAATATACAAGAAGTTTTACGATATTTAATTTATCTATCATTCCCTTTAATATTGGGTTTGGAAAATATCTTAACAATACAAAATTATGGAATATCACAGGCGGATATGTATAATGTATACGCAATGGTGCCTTGCATTTTAGCGTCATTAATTCATTTCTTTCATTATAGAGAACAAAGCAATATTTTTATTAAAATAGGATATTTATTAAATCTATATTATTTATTTAGAGTTGGAATTAATGCTGTTAGGGGATTTTGGCTTGTATTTCTCTTTTTTGTTGCTTTTGAAATTATGTTTATGCTTCAGAAGAATAATTCTAAAAAGAATTATGACATTATAGTTTTAGTTGCAACAGCTATATTAGTTTTAGTTATTTTAAATTTAAGTGAAGTACTTATGTTTGCTGTTTCTACGTTACAAAATGTTTCTGATATAGAATTAGGAATATTAACAAAAACAGTTATATTATAGAGATGAGCAAAACGCTTTAATAGAAATTTGAAATTTGGCAGTCAGTCCATA
>CAUWJP010000005.1:0-102012 GCA_963559135.1 uncultured Sellimonas sp. | reverse complement strand
AATTTTCAGGGATCGTTGTCTATTGTTCAGTTATCAAAGTTCTTTGTTTTCGTTGTCACTCTCTCGCGACAGCTATATTAGATTATCACATCCGCTCCTTTTTGTCAAGCACTTTTTTCGAATCAGGCTCACCAACAAAGCGTCGTGATTTTCGCTTTCCTGCACCAAGCAGTGTAAGCTTGTTTATTTTATCATCGCAAGCGCATCTTGTCAAGAGTTTTTTTACTCTTTATTTTGCAACTCGCGAAACGGAGAAAGAGGGATTTGAACCCTCGCGCCGCTATTAACGACCTACTCCCTTTCCAGGGGAGCCCCTTCAGCCTCTTGGGTATTTCTCCAGGACTGTCTGTATAAAGCGGAGAGGGTGGGATTCGAACCCACGCGCCCTTGCGGACAAACGGTTTTCAAGACCGCCTCGTTATGACCACTTCGATACCTCTCCATAACTGCTATTTACAAACTTTTCTGTTCGCTCAGCGAACAATAATTATTCTATCAGAAGAGTTTCTCCTTGTCAACAAATAATTTACATATTTTTCAATTTCTTTTTCACCCCGCCGAAAGCCGTTATTTGCATACCTCAAGATCCCCTTTTTTCAAGAATGCTTCCGCTATTCGAAGGTCTTCCGGCGTGGTAATTTTAATATTCTCATAGGAACCTTCTACCATTTTTACTGGATGGTTCATCATCATTTCCACAGCCATGGCGTCATCTGTTACGTGATTGTGAGGAACTGCCATCATTTTCCGGTATGCTTCTATAATCAATGATGCATGAAAAACCTGTGGCGTCTGTACCATCCACATCTTTTTTCGATCCGGAGTTTCTTCTGCCACCAGATTCTCATTGACAATTTTGATTGTATCTTTTACCGGCATTCCGGCCACACATGCTTTACTTCTCATTACCTCTTCATAGGTACGTTTTAATATGGTGTCATCTACGAAAGGTCTGGCTCCGTCATGGATAAATACATAAACTTCTTCCTTATTTTCCATTCCGTCAACAATCTGCAGGGCATTCCAGACAGAATCATACCGTTCTTTCCCACCTTCTGTAATCTCCGTTACCTTCTGAAATCCAAAAAAGTCTACAATCCCTTCTCTGACCTGATCTTTTTCGTCTTTTCCTAATACAAGTATAACCTGATCAATCACTTCTGATTCTTCAAATGCCTTCAATGTATAATAAAGTACAGGTTTCCCACATAAATCCATATACTGCTTTTGAATGGTTCCGCCCATTCTTTTTCCTTGACCTGCCGCAAGCACGACCGCAATCCTGTTTGCTTTCATGGCTCCTCCTACTTTCTAACGTTCTCCCAATTTCAGATTTGGCACAGCATTGAGATCCCATCCACTTCGGATTCCGTTTTTATAATCATAGTATCCCGCTGCCCCGATCATAGCCGCATTATCCGTACAGAGAATCGGAGAAGGATGGTAAAATTCAATTCCTCTTTCCTGGCACGCCTGACTCATAGCTGCACGTAGAGCGGAATTGGATGCAACACCGCCTGCAATTGCCAGTTTCTTTAAGCCATAGTTTTCGACTCCGAGCATAGCATGGTCTACGAGCACATCTGTTACCGCCTTCTGGAAGGATGCCGCAATATCTGCCCGGTTATATTCGATCTGTTTCATTTTGCATCCATTGATATAATTGAGCACGGCAGATTTTACTCCGCTGAAACTAAAATCATACACAGAGTCACCTACATGAGCTCTTGGGAACTCAATAGCATTCGGATCCCCTTCTTTTGCCAGCTTATCAATTTTCGGGCCTCCCGGATAGCCAAGATCAATGGCACGGGCCACTTTGTCAAACGCTTCCCCTGCCGCATCATCTTTCGTCTTTCCAAGAATTTTATATTTTCCATAGTCTTCCACACACACAAGATGTGTATGCCCTCCGGACACCACCAGACACAAAAACGGCGGTTCCAATTCTTTATTCTCAATATAATTTGCCGAAATATGTCCTTCGATATGGTGCACTCCAATCAGCGGAAGGTTTCTGGCGTAGGCAATCGCCTTCGCTTCAGCCACTCCCACAAGCAGCGCTCCAACAAGCCCTGGTCCATATGTCACCGCTACCGCGTCAATATCATCCAAGCTACACTTGGCCTCTAAAAGCGCTTCCTCGATTACCTGGTTGATTTTCTCAATATGTTTTCTGGAAGCAATTTCCGGCACAACGCCTCCGTACAGTTTGTGCAGATCAATCTGAGATGAAATAATATTGGAAAGTACTTCTCTCCCATTTCGCACAACTGCCGCTGCCGTTTCATCACAGGAGCTTTCTATTGCAAGTATTGTAATATCTTTTTCTTCGCTCATCTTCCTACCTCCACTACGATTCCGGGAAATCCAGATCCACGCTCATCCGGTCTTTTCCCGCCTTTGCGTAAGGAAAAATCTTCCGCACTTCGTCCATGTATTCTTCGGGTCTTGTCAACGACGGGCTATAATGTGTCAGCCACATTTCTTTTACGTCTGCCTCCTTGGCTAGTTTCGCCGCCTCGTAAAAGGTCATATGCTTATATTCCACTGCCTTTTTCGCTTTCTCTGGCTCACCATACATTCCCTCGCAGATAAACAGATCCGAACCTTCAGCATTTTCCCGGATTGACTTTGTCGGACGTGTGTCGGTACAATATGTAAGTTTAATCCCTTTGCGCGGTGCTCCGAGCACCATATCCGGTGTATAAACCCGATCTCCATCCTCGATGGTCTCCCCCTTCTGGAGAAAACGCCAGAATTTCTGAGGAATCTCCTGACTCGTAGCACGTTCTACGTCAAATCTGCCTGCCCGGTCAATCTCAATTGTATAACCGTAACAAGTCACATTATGATTCACCCGAAATGCACGAATCCGATATCCGTCCATCTCAAACGTCTGCTGTGCCTCTGTGATTTCAAGAAATTTCAGTTCGAAAGGGAGCTCCGGTGCAATAATACGCAGCGCATTTACAACCCGTTCCAGTCCTTTCGGCCCGATCAGAGTGAGAGGCTCCTCTCTATCCGCATTCCCCATAGTGAGAAGAAGTCCAGGAAGCCCGCTGATGTGATCTCCATGAAAATGAGTAAAGCAGATCACATCAATCGGTTTGAAACTCCATCCCTTTTCTTTTATTGCTATCTGTGTCCCTTCTCCGCAGTCGATCAGAATACTGCTTCCATTATAGCGCATCATCAGTGACGTCAGCCAGCGGTACGGAAGCGGCATCATGCCGCCAGTTCCCAACAAACAAACATCCAGCATTTTTTCTCTCCTAACTGTCCTATCATTGATTTTGTTTTTTACTTCTTAAGGGCTACTCTTTGTACCCTCTGTAAAGAACGGCTGCGTACCGGAAGGGCCTTTTCAGATCAGGCTTCGTTTTCCTTCTCCACCGGGATCACAAACTGTGAAATCATCCGATCATAGCACTCCTCACACAAGTCGAAGCGATGCACCTCATTATCCTTACCGGAAAAATATCCCCATCGCTTTTCTACAGAAAGAAGATCCTCCCGCATCATGCCATCCTTTATCACAATTTCTTTTCCACATCCGTTGCAGAAAATAGTTTCCGTATCTTTTCTTTCTTTCATCGTGTAGCGGCGCATACAAATCCCTCCACTTTCGTTTCGCTTTTGTTACGCCTTTATTATAGTCTGTCCCGATCTTCCTGTACACCGGAAACAGTTTCCAGACTTAATGTCATCAGCACTGCATCTTCTTTCGGATTCTCGTAAAATCCTTTTCGGATTCCAATATCCCGAAACCCCTTCTTTTGGTAAAGGGCGCGTGCTGCTGAATTACTTTCCCGCACCTCCAAATACCATGTGACAGTCCCATTCGATACTCCTTCTGAAATCACGGTATCAAGGAGAAGTCCGGCCACCCCTTTTCTCCTGAACTCCGGGCTGACCGCAATCCGGGCAACTTCGCTTTCATCGAGCACTGAATAAATCACCACGTATCCGGCAGTTGTTTCTCCAGCCTCCACAACATAGATACCCGCTGTCTTCTGCTCCATCGTCTCCCGGATTCCAACTTCACTCCATGCATCAGAAAAAACAGCCCGTTCTATCTCTGCAATCCGGGCTGTATCTTCCTCATTGGCCTTACGGGCAATCATGTTGTTGTTCCTTTTCTCGTTCCATTCTCTCCCGCTCCGCCTGGGACATTCTGAGATAGTCCGGCTTGTGGTCCCTTGCGTGCTCCGTTTTTCCTTCTTTTGCATAGACGAGTCCAAGCGCACCGACTGCCGCTGCACTCTGCCTGCACATATGAGGCGGCGCGAAGACATACGGCACTTTCATCATCTCTGCAATTTTCTCCCGGTACACAGGCACTCCGTCTCCGAGAAATACAACACGTTCTCCTAACTCATTAAGCATTCCGACAAGAACCGCAATATCCTCTGCCATCTGTTCTTTTACCACTTCAAACTCATCTTCAAACCGGTAGATTCCTGTATATACCTGGCTTCTTCTCGCATCCATAATCGGACAGATCAATCCACAGTATCCAAACATCCGGTATGCCATAGCTTCAACCGTCGGTACATGGATAAGTGGCTTATCAAGTGCTAGGCCCAGTCCTTTCGCCGTCGCAGAGCCAATTCGAAGCCCGGTAAAGGAACCCGGTCCCCCTGCAACAGCAATCGCATCCACCGACTCAAGAGAAAGCCCTGTCATTCGAACTGCCTCATCAAGCATCGGCAGCAAAGTCTGGGAATGTGTCTTTTTATAGTTCATCGTATATTCAAACAGGATCTGTTCGTCTTCCACGACAGCTACACTTGCTGTCAGGCCCGAACTGTCCAGCGCAAGTATCCGCATAATAACGCCCCTTCTATTTCTGGAATCGTTCTGCCTGCTCTCTGATCAGCTCGGCATCATCGAAATAATTGATCTTCATAGCAGCCTTCACTTCGGAGAGCGTCTTTGCTGCTACTTCTTCCGCTTTCTCGCTTCCTTTTTTAAGAATCTCATAGATCGCCGGAATGTCTTTTTCGTATTCTTTTCTCCTCTTCCGGATCGGCTCCAGTTCCTCCTGGATCACTTCATTAAGGAAGCGTTTTACCTTCACATCCCCAAGGCCTCCACGAGTATAGTGTGCTTTCAGTTCATCCAGATTTGCATATTCCGGAAGGAACTCTTCAAAATGACGGTCTTTACAGAATGCATCCAGATAAATAAATACCGGATTCCCTTCCACTTTTCCAGGATCAGAAACCTTCAGGTGATTTGGATCGGTAAACATATTCATAATCTTTTTCTTTACATCGTCGGCAGTGTCAGAAAGGTAAATACAGTTATTTAAAGACTTGCTCATTTTAGCCTTTCCATCTATACCCGGAAGTCTCAGGCATGCCTGATTAGACGGAAGAAGAACTTCCGGCTCTACCAGCGTCTCACCGTAAACGGAATTGAACTTCCGCACGATCTCCTTTGTCTGCTCCAGCATCGGCAGCTGGTCTTCGCCGACCGGAACGGTCGTTGCCTTAAATGCAGTGATATCTGCTGCCTGACTGATCGGATAGGTAAAAAATCCAACTGGAATGCTTGCCTCAAAGTTTCTCATCTGAATTTCTGATTTTACTGTTGGATTTCTCTGAAGCCTTGATACGGTCACCAGATTCATATAATAAAAAGAAAGCTCACAAAGCTCCGGAATCTGTGACTGAATCAGAATCGTTGATTTTTCCGGATCCAGTCCACAGGAAAGGTAATCAAGCGCAACTTCGATAATATTCTGACGCACCTTTTCCGGGTTGTCCGCATTATCTGTAAGAGCCTGTGCATCCGCAATCATGATAAAGACTTCATCATAGTTTCCGGAATTCTGAAGCTCTACTCTCCCTTTCAGAGAACCGACATAATGTCCGACATGGAGTTTTCCAGTCGGTCTGTCCCCTGTTAAAATAATCTTTGACATTATTATCCCTCCAGTTTATTGATAGAAATTTTTCTGTAATCAAAATCTTTTTCCAGATCTTTTTCAATCAAGATCCGGGTTCTCTTTTCCGGGAGAATCTCTTCAATCAGATTCGCCCACTCAATCAGACATACACCATCACCATGGATGTAATCCTCATATCCAATTTCATCCATCTCTTCCACGTCTCCGATCCGGTACACATCAAAATGATAGAACGGAATGCGACCATCTTCATATTCCTGAACGATCGTAAAGGTCGGACTCACAACATCTTCCCTGACTCCAAGCCCATATGCAAGCCCCTTTGTAAAAATCGTCTTACCAACTCCAAGATCCCCTTCCAGAGTATAAACGTCTCCGCTTTTGGCCGCTTCACCGATTTCTTTCCCGAGTTCAAACGTCTCCTGCTCTGAATATGTCTCTCTTACCATAGCGTCTCCTCCCTATTTATTCTTTTTCTTCTTTCTTGAAAACAAAAATGGAAGGATCTTACCGGAATTATCCTCAATCAGTTCTTCCGGAAACAATGTACGCAACATCTTTTTCAGAGGGTCCATCTGTGATCCGATATCACTGTTCGGAAAAATAAATGCCGCATACGGTGTCTGATAAATCACCACCAGATTCGGTGTCATCATGACGCGATACATATCTTTCCACGGAGTGATTTTATTTTTTCCGGCACGCTCCACTCTGAGGCCATCCTTTTCCAGTGTATAGTGGATCGGTGTGCTGTAAATTTTACTTTTTCTTAACTGGTTAGCCGCACTGAATTTTAAAAGCGACGGAATAATAAACAGGAGTGATGCAAAAACAAATACAAGTCCCAGTCCCCATGAAACCTTTCCCATGGCAAAGCTTATAATCGCACCAATCCAGCATGCAACTCCCACTACGAGATATAAAATCCCCTTGATTCCGTGATATGTATGAAACACAAGGAATTCAAAGAGCGCTTCTTGTGTCATTTTCACTTCAAAACTTGGTTTCATCTGTCTTCCTCCATATTTCCGAATATTGAAATTATAACGCATACAGCCCACGGTTACAACAGCAACTTTAAGAAGAATCGCCTGATTTTACCCAAAAACACCAAAAACCTCTGCACATGGCAGAGGTTTTTGTTCACTGTTTTCTCCTTATTTTATCTATTTACTCCGTGAAGAACCGGGCTTACTTTCTTATAGATCAAAAGCAGTATCGCTGATACCAGAATTCCCTTGATCAGATTAAACGGTCCTACCGCCAGAAGCACAAATGTAGTCACTCCATCAATCGCCGGATTCAGTGCGTGTCCCATCTGTACAATCGTATCAAGCGGCATACCAAATGCTGCCGCATAAGTCGGAAGCAGAACAAAGGCATTGAGTACGCATCCAAGCAGTGTCATACATACTGTTCCTGCCGAAAGCCCGATCAGTGCTCCCTTTTTTGTGTGCATTTTCTGGTAAATCAATCCAGCCGGAACGCAGAGACTGCAACCGATCAGGAAGTTTGCGATCTCTCCTACGCCTCCTGTTGAAGTCCCATTGATCACAAAATTCAGAAGAATCTTAATACATTCTGTCATGACTCCCGCCACAGGCCCCATTGCGAACGTTCCAAGAAGGACCGGGATCTCACTGAAATCCAGTTTGTAAAAATTCGGTACAAAAGGAAGCGGAAATTCAAAGAGCATCAGGACGGTCGCTACTGCTGCAAGCATGCCGACCTGGGTCATCGATCTGACTTTTGTACTACTTCTTCTGACTTGTGTGTTTTTCTGCGCGTTTTCCATGTTTCTTCTCTCCTTTTTTTGAATGATAAACTCAATTCAGAAAAGAAACTCTTCCTGCCATAAAGTTTCCCTTATGGAAATGGGAATGTACAAACAAAAAAGCCCCGGAACTATATGTTCCGGGGCTGATGTTCTGCTTCAGATACAGATACCTGACGATTCGTACATTTTCTTCTCTCATCCAGACTGTACTGTCGGTTCCGGAATTACACCGGATCAGCTGCCAATGGCAGGTCGCGGACTTTCACCGCCGGTTGGGACTTGCACCCTACCCCGAAGAATTTTTTCCTGTTAATATTCAGTATAGAACATCCTTTCAGAAAATTCAATACCTTTTTGTCTTTTACGGACAGGGCAGGCAATACTCTTTACCGGATTCCTTTCATTGTAAGCTGAATTCGTTTCTTCTTCAGATCTACGCTCAGTACTTTGACATCCACGATATCACCCACACTGACTACCTCCAACGGATGTTTTATAAACTTTTTATCGGTAATTTCGGAAATATGTACCAGTCCGTCCTGATGAACCCCAATATCTACAAACACGCCGAAATCAATAACATTACGGACCGTCCCTTTCAGAATCATTCCTTCTTTTAAGTCTTTCATTTCCAGAACATCGGTCCTGAGGATCGGTTTCGGCATCTCTTCTCTTGGATCTCTGGCCGGTTTTTCCAGCTCTTTTACAATATCACGCAGCGTAATTTCTCCGATTTCAAGATCTTCTGCCAATTTCCGGTAATCGCGGATTGTAGCCGGAAGAGCTGTAAGGTTTCCTTCTTTTAAGTCCTCCGCCGTAAATCCCTGCTTTTTCAGAAGTTTTTCTGCCGCATCATAAGATTCCGGATGAACGCTTGTCCGGTCAAATGGATTGTCACCATCTTCGATCCGCATGAATCCTGCACACTGTTCATACGCTTTCGGTCCAAGTTTCGGTACCTTTAAAAGCTGTTTTCTGTTCGTAAATCTTCCGTTTTCTTCTCTGTAAGCTACAATATTTTTTGCTATCGTATTTGAAATACCGGAGATATAGGATAGAAGCGGCGCAGATGCTGTATTCAGGTCTACCCCGACTTTGTTCACACAGTCCTCCACGACTCCATTCAGCGCTTCTGTCAGTTTTTTCTGGTTCATATCATGCTGATACTGACCGACCCCGATGGATTTAGGATCAATCTTCACGAGCTCTGCAAGCGGATCCTGAAGTCTTCTTGCGATGGATGCAGCACTTCTTTGTCCTACATCAAAGTTCGGAAATTCCTCTGAAGCCAGTTTACTTGCGGAATATACCGACGCACCCGCTTCATTTACAATCACATACTGTACATGCTCTTCCGGAATCTCTTTTAACAGTTCCACAATAAACTGTTCCGATTCTCTCGATGCTGTTCCATTTCCAAGGGAAATCAAGCTGACATGATATTTCGGAATAATCTTTTTGAGCAGATCCTTGGATGCCTTGATCTTGGCAGGAGTGGTCGGTGCGGTTGGATAAATGACTGTTGTCCCGATCACTTTCCCTGTTGGATCCACAACTGCAAGCTTACATCCGGTTCGAAATGCCGGATCCCAGCCAAGCACAACCCGTCCCGTAATCGGCGGCTGCATCAAAAGCTGCGTCAGATTTTTCCCGAACACAGCAATTGCACCGTCCTCGGCTTTTTCTGTAAGCTCATTGCGGATTTCCCTCTCAATGGCCGGTGCAATCAGACGGCTGTAACTGTCCTTAACCGCCTCTTTCAATACAGTCTCTGTATGTGGATTGTCTCCGTGAATAATCTGTTTTTCCAGATAGCGGAGAATTTCCTCTTCGGGTGCTTCAATTCTGACAGTCAGAATTTTTTCTTTTTCTCCCCGGTTCAGAGCCAGTATTCTATGGCCGGCAATTTGGGATACTGCTTCCTCGAACTCATAGTACATCTCATAGACGGATTCCTGCTTTTCATCCTTTGCCTCTGAAACGATTTTTCCTTTCTGGCACGTCATCTTCCGGATTTTCGTCCGATATTTTGCTTCATCAGAGATCATCTCTGCCAGAATGTCCTGTGCACCGGCAAGGGCCTCCTCCGGGGATGCAACATTCTTTTCCTCTGATACAAAAGCTTTAGCTGCCTCAATCGCCGGCTCCTTTATCTTTTGAAGAAAAAGCAGCGCCGCCAACGGCTCCAATCCCTTTTCCTTCGCGATTGTCGCTCTCGTCCTTCTTTTAGGACGGTAGGGGCGGTACAGATCATCCACCGCCACCTGAGTCTGTGCTTTCAGAATCTGGGCTTTCAGTTCTTCGGTAAGCTTGCCCTGTTCCTCGATGCTTGAGAGTACCTGTGCCTTCTTTTCTTCCAGATTTCGCAGATAAGTAAGTCTTTCATAGAGCTTTCTGAGCTGTTCATCATCCAGTGTTCCGGTTGCTTCTTTTCTGTATCTTGCAATAAACGGGATCGTATTTCCTTCGTCAATCAGTCCGACTGCTGCCTCGACCTGCCATTTCTTTACATTCAGTTCTTCCGTAATCTTCTGAATAATATCCATTTTTCGATTCCTTTCCAAAAAAGTACTTCCCTGTTATTATAGCGAAAGGTCTTTTTCCGTGCAACTTCATAAAACAGAGTTTGCTCTGTTTTCCTTGAAATCCGACTCTTCCTATGTTATATTTTGGATGATAAGGAGGGACTGATTTATGAAAGAAACGAACATACAAACTCTGTCAAAACAGCAGCAAAAATCTCTTGAAACAAAAAACCGGATCTTTTCCGCCGCGAAGAATATTCTTCAGAGGAAAGGGTACGATGCACTCTCCATCAAAAACATCTGCGAAGAAGCAGGCGTATCCAACGGAAGCTTTTATCATCACTTTAAAACAAAGGATGACCTGCTTTCCTATTATATAGAAGAACAGCCTACTATCGATCCGGACTGTCTGGAACTTCCGAAAAATGCTGGTGAAGCAAAAAGAGCCATCATTCTTGTCTATCTCAATTATGTCAGTTACTGCAAAGAACTCGGTGTCACTTTTATGGCCAACTATTACACGCCGAAAAACCAGGCTCTAAATCCGGTCATCCGTACAAAACGGCCTTATCCAATCGTGACGGTAACAGACTACCTTGCGCGTGCGTTGGAAGCCGGTACTGTATCTGTCAATTTGTCTCTTGAGGAGATCTCCACCGACATCCGTATGATTGTCATCGGAAATGTCTTTGAATGGTGTCTTCGGGATGGAAATACAGATTTTGATGGAAATATGGAGCGTTCGCTCGGGAAATACCTGGACAGCGTCCTTAAATAACGGGACGCCTTTCCCCGTCCGGGGTCAGTAAAATATGACAGAAATGGCAAAAACCTTTCAGATAAGCGTTTCTGAAAGGTCTTTTCATTTTAGAAGGGAATTTGTAATTCTTACTTTGGTAACTGTTTACCTTTGTTGAGTTTATTATATCTCCGGTCTCTTTTTTATGCAAATCACTTATCTTTATATATTTCTCTATTTATAGATTTTTTCTATATCTTTGTGTATTCCGTATAATTTCATTGTTTATTTTTTAACTTTTATTGTGTATTTTGGCAAGTTATTGTAAAATAGTTATATACGTGATCCGTAAAATGAAATTGTGAGGTGAAAAGATATGAGCAGACTAGAACTCCCAACCCCAAGCAAAGCGCAACTGGTCGTTGAGGGATTATACAAAGATTTGGAGCGGCGGATCGAAGCAAGCCCGCCGGGACTTTGTCCTGTAGATATCTCAAGAGCATTCCTTGAGCTGTGCCATGCTCAGACTTGCGGCAAATGTGTTCCCTGCCGTATTGGTCTTTTACAGCTGAAGCATCTGATAACAGATGTTCTTAACGGAAAGGCAACAATGGAAACGCTTGATCTTATGGAGCGTACTGCCCGTTCAATTATGGAGACAGCCGACTGTGCGATCGGATATGAGGCTGCCAACATGGTTTACAAGGGTTTGATCGGTTATCGTGAAGATTATGAAGAGCATATCCGAAATGGGCGCTGTACATGTACATATAACCAGCCTGTTCCATGTGTAGCACTTTGCCCAGCCCATGTTGACATTCCGGGATATATCGCTCTTGTGCGTGAGGGCCGCTATGCGGATGCAATCCGCCTAATTCGGAAAGACAATCCATTCCCGACTACATGCGGATTTATCTGTGAGCATCCGTGTGAGGCAAGATGCCGCCGTAATATGGTCGATGACGCTGTAAATATCAGAGGTCTGAAACGAATGGCCGCTGACTATGCCGGAAAGGTACCGCCGCCGAAGTGCGCTCCTTCCACCGGAAAGACTGTCGCAGTCATCGGAGGAGGCCCTGGCGGATTAAGTGCTGCATATTATCTACAGCTTATGGGACATCAGGTTACTGTATACGAGATGCTTCCGGAGCTTGGAGGTATGCTTCGCTACGGTATTCCGAACTATCGTCTTCCGAAAGACCGTCTCAACGAAGATATTCAGGCAATACTGGATACAGGCGTTGAAGTAAAATATGGACTCCGTATCGGCGAAGATATCACCGTACAGGAGCTTCGTGCTTCCTATGATGCGGTTCTGATCACCATCGGAGCAAGTACAGATAAGAAACTTGGCATTGAAGGAGAAGATGCTGAAGGCGTTATGTCCGCAGTCCGTTTCCTCCGTGATGTTGGAAAAGGCATTAATCCGGATCTGACCGGACAGGAAGTTGCCATTGTCGGCGGCGGAAATGTATCCATGGATGCAGTGCGCTCCGCAGTCAGACTTGGAGCAAAGAAAGTCAGCATCCTGTACCGCCGCCGTACAGCAGACATGACTGCTCTTCCGGCTGAAATTGAAGGTGCTATCGCAGAAGGTGTGGAAATCCGCACGTTACGTGCACCGTCCCGTATCGAAACTGATGAAAACGGACATATCCGCGGTATCTATGTGACCCCGCAGATGATCAGCCAGATCAAAGGCGGACGTGCAAGTGTCAAACCGTCCGGACTTCCGGATGAGTTTATACCATGCACAACTCTGATCGTGGCCATCGGTCAGAATATTGAAACAGAACATTTCGAGAAAGCCGGACTTCCTGTAGAAAGAGGAAAAATTATGGCAGAAAAATTCGGCGGATTCAGCAATCTTCCTGGCGTTTTTGCCGGCGGAGACTGTGCGACCGGTCCTGCTACCGTAATCCGTGCAATCGCAGCTGCCAAGGTTGTTGCTGCCAATATCGACGAATATCTGGGATTCCATCACGAAATCACATGTGATGTTGAGATTCCGGAGCCGAATCTGGACGACCGTGTACCGTGCGGACGTGTTGAACTCCCTGAACGGGAAGCGTGCGAACGTATCCACGACTTTGACGGTGTAGAAAAATGCATGACCTGCCAGGAAGCACAGCAGGAGGCAAACCGCTGCCTGCGCTGCGACCACTTTGGTTTTGGAATATTTAAAGGAGGCCGCGAGAAAGTATGGTAAATCTTAAAATTGATAATAAAGAAATCTGTGTACCAGAAGGTACCACGATTATGGACGCGGCAGCTCAGAACGGAATCATCATTCCGAAACTCTGTTATCTGAAAGATATCAACGAAATCGCTGCCTGCCGTGTCTGCGTAGTAGAAATGGAAGGCAAGGACCGCCTGATCACATCCTGTAATAATACCGTTCAGGAAGGCATGGTTCTTTATACAAACAGTCCGAAAGTACGTGCAGATCGCCGTAATACCGTACAGCTTATTCTTTCCCAGCATGACTGCAAATGTGCGACCTGTGTACGCAGCGGCAACTGTTCTCTTCAGAAAATTGCCAACGACCTGAACATTCTGGAACTTCCATTCGGCAAGCGTATCGAACGCCAGCCATGGAACAAGGACTTCCCGCTGATCCGGGATTCCGCAAAATGTATCAAATGTATGCGCTGCGTCCAGATCTGTGACAAGGTTCAGAGCCTGCACATCTGGGATCTGGAAGGAACCGGCTCCCGCTCCACGGTCAACGTATCCGGCGGCCGAAAGATCGAGGAAGCTGACTGTTCCCTCTGCGGACAGTGTATCACCCATTGTCCGGTAGGTGCTCTGCGTGAGCGTGATGATACAGAAAAAGTCTGGGATGCTATCGCAGATAAAGATACGATTACAGTAGCTCAAATTGCTCCTGCTGTCCGTACTGCATGGGGCGAGGCTCTCGGTCTTTCCCGCGAAGACGCGACCGTCAACAAGATCGCTGATGCCCTCCACAAGATCGGAGTAGACTATGTATTTGACACCTGCTTCTCCGCCGATCTTACAATCATGGAAGAGGGAAATGAGTTCCTGGAACGCTTCACAAAAGGCGAGACAAAATTACGCCCGATGTTTACATCCTGCTGTCCTGGATGGATCCGTTTCATCAAATCACAGTTCCCGCATCTGGTGCCTCAGCTGTCCACAGCCAAATCTCCGCAGCAGATGTTTGGTGCAGTGATGAAGACTTATTTTGCAGATTCCATCAATGTAAGCCCAGATCGTATTTTCACGATTTCCATTATGCCATGCGTTGCGAAAAAGGGCGAAAGCAATATGGAGCTCTTCTATGAAGAATATGCCGGTCATGATACCGATGTCGTTCTGACTACACGTGAGCTGACACGTATGATCCGTGCTGCACACATTCCGCCGCGTTCCCTTGAGAACCGGGAGTTTGACAGACTGATGAAAGAATACACTGGTGCCGGCGTCATCTTTGGCGTAACAGGCGGTGTTATGGAAGCTGCTCTTCGTTCCGCATATTATCTTGTAACCGGAAAGAATGCGGACCCGGATGCATTTAAATCTGTACGTAATGATGGAAAAGGTGTGAAATCCGCTGAAATCCAGATCGGAGATGCCGTTGTAAAGGCCGCTGTTGTAAGTGGACTTGGAAATACAAGACGTCTGCTCCAGCAGATAGAGCGCGGGGAAGTACACTATGATTTTGTAGAAGTCATGGCCTGCCCTGGCGGCTGTGTAGGCGGAGGCGGACAGGTCATCCACGATGGAGAGGAACTTGCCTACGAAAGAGGCCAGCGACTCTACTTCCTGGACAAGAGTGCACCGCTTCGTTTCTCCCACGAAAACCCGGATGTCCAGAAACTGTATGCGGACTTTATGGGACAGCCGCTGTCTCACAGAGCCCATCATCTGTTACATACGGATCATCAGGCTTGGGAAATGCCGCGTTCTGACAGATAATATATTCTGATTTTACTTCCGCCTTCGGAGGTCCGGCTTTTTGCCCTTCTCCGAAGGCGGGTTTTTCGTATATAAGGAAAACACAGGAGGAACTATGTATACTTTTATCATCAACCCACACTCCCGCTCTGGAAAAGGTCTTACCATCTGGCATATTGTTGAGGCTCAGCTAAAGCAACGGCAGGTCTGTTATACTGCCTTTTTTACAAAATATCAAAAACATGCTACCTCCTATGTCAGGAAGCTGACTTCAGACGGATCTTCTCATATTCTTGTGGTTCTTGGCGGAGACGGCACTCTGAATGAAGTCATAAACGGGATCTGCTTTCCTGCGCAAGTTACGCTTGGTTATATTCCAACCGGTTCCAGCAATGATTTTGCCCGCAGCTTCGGTATTCCCAATGATCCTCTGCGCGCTCTATCGATCATCCTGAATCCAGACCGGACAGTCTGCATGGATGTGGGGATCCTGTCATACGAAGGTAAACAACGGCGGTTCGCAGTCAGTGCCGGGATCGGTTTTGATGCCGCAATCTGTCACGAAGCAGTTGTTTCAAAATGGAAACGGATTCTGAACCGGATTCACCTCGGAAAATTTACCTATGCTGCCATTGCGCTCCACCGGCTTTTTCTCACATCCACCTGCCCGTTTCATATCTCCCTTGACGATGAGAAAGAGATGTCCTTTCCAAAAGGATGGTTTGCCACAGTGATGAACCACCCGTGTGAAGGCGGCGGATTTTATTTTTGTCCCACCGCCAGGCCTGACGACGGAAAGTTCGATGTTCTGGTTGTATCCGATTTGAAAGCTCCGTCACTTCTTCTTACTCTTCCATTAGCTCTCTTCGGGAAACATACAAACTTTCGCGGCGTACATTTATTCCGCTGCAAAAAGGTTTCCATTCGTACAGAAGATGCCCTTCCTGTGCATACAGACGGCGAGCCCGTTTTTTTACAGCGCCGGTTTACGGCCTCTATCGAAGATCACCCTCTAAAAGTGATCGTATCTTAAAAATATTTATAAAATATTCAATCTCTTTTCACAGAATTGTGGTATACTAAGATTTACTGATGGTATAAATATAGTGACTGTCATCAGATGATGGACATACAAATGAAAAGGGGAGAAATACTATGAAATGTCCGAAATGTGGTAATGAACTGCGGGAAAGCAAAAAAACTCCTGGCTATTTTTTATGTGATTCCTGCAAAAAGAAATTCAGCCAGGAAACTCTGGACCGATTTCAGTCTGCCAAGCCTGTCCGCAGGAAAAAGCCTGCACCGGTAAAGCCGGAAGAGCAGGATGAAACAACTCAGACAGAAACTATCCAGACAGAAGAATTTCAGGCAGATCCAGTTCAGGAAGAAGCTGTTCAGACAGAAACAGCTCCAGAAGAAACTGAAAAAGAAACCGTTACTGAAGAATATGTTCAGGACGATCCAGCCGCGCAAAGCAGGCCGGAAGGACAGACTTATTCTAATATTCCTCCGGAAGAGATACGGAATGCGCGTGAAAAAGAAATGAAGGCCAATTATGAGGCCATGCTTAACATAAAAGACGAAGAATCTGAATCCGAACAGAAAGATGACGTGGTTCCGGTTTTTGGCGGTTTCCGTATTCTGATCGGAATTGTATCGATTCTTTGCGCCGCTTTTCTTGCGTACCAGGCTTATGATTCCGGTATTTTTACTACCTTTATACATACGCCGGGGCTGACAGGAATTGCTGGTATGGTGCTTGCCGCCTGCTTCCTGATCGGTGGTCTTGCAGTATTATTTACTCACCGTCGAAACAGTGCGCCTGCATTTATCGTACCTTGTATCTTTTATCTGGGAGGAGCTGTCGGCGGCTTCTTTATTCCGGGTTCTGTTATGACTGTACAGATTCTGCTCTTTGTATCTGCTTTGTTTGGAGCATTCTTGCTTTTTGCACTTGGCTGCGCAAAGAAGATCCACGTTGCTCTGCGGATACTTATTTTCATTGTTGCAATTGCTGTTGCAGTCGGCGCCTACTATGCGGCTCAGTATGTTGTTCCGCAGAATTCGGCAAGTTCCGGTAAAAATCTTCGTTTGACGACGGATAATTTTACCGTCTCTTTTGAAAGATCTGACATCGGAACAGATTATGAGGGCGAAAAAGCTCTTATGGTTTATTACACAATCACAAATAAAGGTTCCGAAACACTGGTCCCATCCGTTGCCGTCACTTTCAAGGCATTACAAGATGATACTACTTTGGATCCTACGATCGTTTCGGATGAACCTCTGTCAGAAAATGAAAGCGCAGAAGTCAATCAGGGCGACAGTGTGCGTGTATGCACCTCTTTCGTTCTGCTTGACGAGTCCGATGTGACACTTCAGCTTTATGAAACTTTCGGTTCAAACGGCAGTATAGCTGAGACAACATTGAATCTGGAATAATCCGGTTCACTCTACTTTCATCATTTTAGTTTAAAGGAGAAATCCGAATGTCTTCAAGAAGTAAATGCAAAGCTTTGATTTACCGATATAAACATGCCTGGGTATTTTTGTATATCTTTATCTATATGCCCTGGTTTTACTATCTTGAAAAGCATGTAACAGCAGATTCCGATTTTCACTTGATCCACACTGCAGTTGACGATTATATACCTTTTATAGAATATTTTATCGTTCCGTATCTTCTGTGGTTTGCATTTATTGCGGTCACCTTCCTCTGGTTCTTCTTTCATGATGTATCCGGATTTTACAAAATGGCCGCGTTTCTTTTTACCGGAATGACCATATTTTTAATTATTTCGACCATCTATCCGAATGGTCTGGATCTCCGCCCGGTTCATTTCGAGCGTGACAACATTTTTGTAGATATGGTCAAAATGCTGTACAAAACAGACACTCCGACAAACGTGCTTCCAAGCATTCACGTGTTTAATTCCATCGGCGTCTGCATTGCCATCTCACATAATAAAACACTTACGGAGCGGAAAGTGATCCATTACGGATCTTTGGTTCTTGGAATATCCATCATCCTTGCTACCATGTTTTTAAAGCAGCACTCCGTGATCGATGTGACACTGGCAGCCTGCATGGCAACACTGCTGTATCCGGTTGTATATGTCAGAGAATCCAAAAAAGCGTTCCGTCCAAAAATTACAAAACATTCTGTAAAAAAAGCCATGGGTGAATAATGAATCAAGAATTGAAATATCCCCTTCGGAATCTATGCAATAAGGCACAGTTCTCGAAGGGGATATTTTTTCATGTATGTAATCTTTCCGATATCTGTTTTAGAGCATTTCGATAAACGCTGCAATACGGGTATTGAGCTGTCCGATATCTGCCTGAGAGTAATCTGTCTCGACGCTGATATAAGGTTTTCCTTTTTCCTCATTCACAAATCTGCGGATTTCCAGGCTTTCTACATTATATGTATGGCACGCCTGAAGAATCATCTCAACCACGCCGTCTACCTGATATTCTTCCATCAGTCTTCCAAGAAGTTCCAGACGGTTCGGGTTTGGTGTCATAACAGAGCAGCCAATGCTTAAATATCTCTCAGCGATTGCCTGATAGATATCGTCTGTATCTTCATCTACGAGCTTATCAATGGATTTCGCTCCGGAACAATTTTCAAAGGTAACAACGATTCCGCCATTGTCCTCGATAGCCTTGATCACTTTCTCTGTTGCTCCTCCGATCGGGCATCCTGTCACAAGAATACGAGGTTTTTTCTCCTCCATCTTGCCTTCTGCGTATTCTTTTTCAATCTTGTCTGCGATGGCATTGACTTCTGCCGGGATCTTGGATCTGTCCGGTTTGAATGTACTTCCGTATAACACTTTAAACAGATCCTGTCCTTTCATCGGAGCCGGATCCAGCTTCATCAGCTCGTAAAGACGCTTCAGCGCAACTCTTCCTTCATTCTGCACTCTGACTGCATCTCTGATCTGCTCTTCCGTGATCGTCACTTCAAATTTCTTCTCCAGATATTCTTTGAAACGGATGATTTCATTTTTCCAGAGCTGAAGTCCGTCCTCTGTCTGGCGGTTCGGGAGCTCCATAGTGAAGACATCCTTAAACTGACTGAGGTACTCATACATTTTCTTCTTTCCATCACAGGTTGTCTCTCCTACAACCAGATCGGAAAAGTAGAAAAACGGACACTTCTTTGTTGCTGCAAAGCCATAGCTGGATTTGATCAGCGGACAGAGATTCTTTGGCAGATCCTTCTCAGCCGCCGGAATCGTTTCATCGGATGTGGAACA
This sequence comes from uncultured Sellimonas sp., assembly GCA_963559135.1. Lineage (GTDB taxonomy): Bacteria > Bacillota > Clostridia > Lachnospirales > Lachnospiraceae > Sellimonas. Next base: position 82,868 of record CAUWJP010000005.1, on the reverse strand, counting down.
AAGACTCACAGTAGCCGCTCCCATTGCCATGGCGATTTCCTGCGGAAAATATGTACAAAATGTACCTACAATCGGCACACCTTTGTCTTTTAACTCCTTGATGCTCAGAAATGACTGTTGTCTCTGTTCAGCAAATTCTTCAAATACGTCTGGTAATTCTTTAATCAGTTCCATTTTCTTCCTCCTGTCTTTTACCTATCTATCTTATATGGTAACATTTTCTGACAGGATGGGGCTAATTGATATTTGTCATGTTTCTATAGTTTTATTATTTTTTTCTATAGGTTTTCCTGTTCGTATTTTTCCTGCCCAATCAGAATGCCGATCTGATTAGTAAAGGCTTCAAACGCTGCCGGAACCGCATACTCTCTCTGAATCTCTTCCGGATGCGCAAAAATCAGATCTTTTGCTGAAATTTTCTCCAGTTCATCTACTCTCACCGCATATCCGGTCATGTGCCACTCCACATGGCTGAAAATATGTCTGGCCTCCCCGATACTTTGGATCCGGATCGGAGACAGTCCGAGATCGGTAATATGACAGAGTGCTTCCTCCTGAGTCATCTTTCCTTTCACATTTGGGAATTCATAAAGTCCTGCGAGCAGACCGGAGGACGGGCGTTTGTGAAGAGCAATCTTCTCTCCATCTTTTAATATGAAGACCGTTTTCTCCTCAATCCGTCTCGCTTTCGCCTTTTTCTTAACCGGATAAGAAAGCTCTGTTCCTCTCTGATGCGACAGACAGAATTCTTTTACCGGGCATTTATTACATTTCGGCTCCCCATTCGGAACACAGATAATGGCGCCAAGCTCAATCAGTCCCTGATTAAAATCACTTGCCGCGTCTGCAGGAATGATTTCTTCCAACAAGCTTTCCATGCGCTTCTTTACAGAAGCCTTCATAATGTCCTCTCCGTCCGCCAGAATCCGGGTCAAAACACGCAGGACATTTCCGTCCACCGCAGGCTTGGGAATTCCATATGCAATCGAACTGATAGCCCCTGCCGTATAGCTGCCGATTCCGGAAAGGGAAAGAATCTGGTCATAATCAGCTGGCACTTCTCCGCCATAAAGCTCCACGATCTGTCTGGCCGCCTTTTGCATATTTCGTACACGGTTGTAATACCCAAGACCTTCCCACAATTTCAGGAGCTTCTCCTCCGGTGCATCTGCCAGATCCTGTATGGTAGGCAACGCGTCAAGAAAACGGGAATAAAATGGCTTTACCGCCTCTACCCTAGTCTGCTGCAGCATGATTTCAGACACCCACACATGATAGGCTGTTGCGTCCTTTCTCCATGGGAGATCCCGCTGTTCTTTCCGAAACCAGGCAGTTAGTGGCTCCGGAAGATGTTTCAAACGCTCCTGCGGCTCCTCTTCTTCCATCTCCTTTGGGAACCGGACCGGAATCTCCTGATCAATCCGAATCTCATCTTCTGTGACAATGCAGTCTCTGGCAATCAGGTGCACTCCCTTTTCCCGTGCTTTCCACAGTGCCCGGGCAAATTCGGGATGAGTATCCACATTCGGCAGGATCTCTTTCACACCTTTCATCTGAATCACGAAAAAGACATAAGCCTCCCATCCTTCTTCCACCGCACGCATCAGTTCTTCCAGATGCTTCACCGCCCGGTCACTTGGTGCATCCGGGAATTTCGCTGTTTCTCCCTCTTTCAGGGTGACCCCTTTGACCTCAATCAGAATCTTCTTTTCTTCCGTCTCCACGCAGAAATCAATTCTGGATTTTCCGTACTGATACTCCGGTTTGATCCGCACCACATCCGAAAAAAGGGTTCCCTCCCGGATCCATTCTCCCACAGCCTTGTTCGGCACCTGAGAGTCTATGTTGATAATCTGCCCGTCCTTTTTCACCGCAATCATATCCCATTTCGTCTTTCGGTTTGGATTGTCCGAGTGCTGCACGTACACCTCCGCATTCGGAAGCAGCAGCTCCCGGCATCGTCCTGTATTTTTGACATGGACCGTCTCTGTCACTTCCTCCTGTCCCCGGATTCCATTAACATAGGCAATAAACCGGTTCGGCCTCTCAAGAAAGACCGCCTTTTCTACTCCTGTGTATTTCATGCGTTCTCCTCCGAGCTGCTGCTTTCATGAACCTGCTGCCCTTTCTGAATCGCCTGATGTTCCTTGTCCAGCTCCTCATACAATTCGATCGTGTTCCAGTGTACATTTGTCGGTGTCAGAATCGCCTTGTGATCCACCTTTTTGATACCATTTTTACGCATCTCAACCAGCATTCTCTGAAGCTTCGCATCCGAAACGCCGGCAAATACCATAATCTCATGCTCTGGAACTTCTCCTTGAAATACTTCGTCTGACGGTTCGATTCCATCCACTCCTGCCAGATATCCGAGCGGCTGAAGATAATCCTTCTCTTCCACCATCCGGACTTTCAATTTCAGCAGAAAGGCTGTCATCTGAATCCCTTTCAGCTGTTTTTTATCTTTGAAATTCATTAATAATATAGATTCTCTCATTATGATCTCCTTCTTTTTTCTATCCCCCTTACAGTAACACGAATCGTAAAAATAAACAAGAAGCAGCCGCTTCCATCTATAGAAACAGCTGCTTCTTCCTTTTATTTATGATACAATCTCACGAAATACCGGTTTCATTGCAGGGTAAATTTTCCGGAATTTTTCATAACATTTCTCATATTTCGCTGTCAAATCCGGATCCGGTTCCACGGTTTCCACCACTTTTACGAGTTTCTCAGCCGCATCCTCGACACTTGCAAACTCGCCGCATCCGACTGCAGCCAGAATTGCGCCTCCAAGCGCCGGCCCCTCTTCGCTTTCGATCACATCCACTTTCAGATTCATGATGTTGGCTACCATCTTTTTCCAGAGCGGACTTTTGGCCCCTCCTCCGCAGATTTTGGTCCGTTCAATCTGAATTCCAAGACTTCTCGCCACCTCCAGAGAATCCCTCAGTCCGAATACAACACCTTCCAGTACCGCCTGCGTCATCTCTTCCCTGGTCGTATCCATCGTCATTCCTGTAAACGTTGCCCGTGCCATCGGGTCATTGTGTGGAGAACGCTCTCCCATCAGATATGGAAGATAGAATACCTGATTTTCCCCAAGTTTTACGATGCCCTCCTGCTCCTTTGCAAACTCCGATGTCCCAAGAATATCTTCCATCCACCATTTATTACAGGACGCCGCACTAAGCATACAGCCCATCAGATGATAGTAGCCATCCGCGTGGGCAAAGGAATGGAGCGCATTGTACCGGTCCACCTGAAACTTCCGGCTGGAAATAAAGATGGTACCGCTTGTTCCTAATGAAATATTGCACATTCCCTCTCCGACGGTTCCGGTTCCCACAGCCGCAGCAGCATTGTCCCCGGCTCCCGCAATGATTTTCACCCTTTCCGAAAGCCCAAGTTTTTCGGCCTCCTCCTTTTTCAAAGTGCCAACTACCTCATAACTTTCATAAAGATCCGGCAGTTGCTCCCGGCTGATTCCGCAGATTTCCATCATCTCTTCGGACCAGCACTTATTCTTCACATCCATCAGAAGCATTCCAGACGCATCCGAATAATCACTGCAAAACGTCCCGGAAAGCCGGTACGCAAGATAATCTTTCGGAAGCATGATTTTCCTGATCCGTGCGAACTTCTCCGGTTCATTTTCCTTCATCCAGAGAATTTTAGGCGCCGTAAATCCCGTAAACGCAATATTCGCCGTATATTCAGACAGCTTTTCCCGTCCGATTACTTCATTTAAATAATCTGTCTCTTTCGTGGAACGTCCATCATTCCAGAGAATCGCCGGACGGATCACCTCGTCCTTTTCATCCAGCACGACCAGACCATGCATCTGGCCACCAAAGCTGATTCCGGCCACTTCCGATCTGTCCACATCCTCAATCAGTTCCCGTATTCCCTCGATACTCTTCTCGTACCAGTCTTCAGGATTCTGCTCCGACCAGCCCGGATGCGGGAATGAAATCGGGTATTCCTTCGAAACAATTTTTCGTATCTCTCCCTGTCCATCCATCAGCAACAGCTTCACCGCCGATGTCCCAAGATCCACACCAATATATAACATAGGCCCTACCTTCCTTTTTGTCTTCATATTTTCATTGGGGACGTGTTCCTGTGCATCGGAACACGTCCCCGTTGAACAAATATGTTTAAGCGAATGGATTTTCCGTTCTGTATCTTACGCCTTTTGGCTGATTATAGCCGATTTCATCGACGTCGACACCGATGTATTTGAATACTTCATACAGTTCTTTTCCGTAGTGTCCGAATGCAACTGCACCGTGGTGCGGATAGTTACCTTCAATGAGGACATGACGGTAGAATCTTCCCATTTCAGGGATTGCAAAGATTCCAATGGATCCGAAAGATCTGGTGGCCACTGGAAGAACTTCTCCCTGAGCAATGTATGCGCGCAGTTTGTTGTCTGCGGTGCTCTGGAGGCGGTAGAATGTGATGTCTCCAGGTATGATGTCTCCTTCAAGTGTTCCTTGTGTAACTTCTTCCGGAAGGGTTCTTGCCATAATCATCTGGTATTTCATCTCACAAGATGTGAGTTTTCCGGATGCGGTATTACCGCAGTGGAATCCCATGAAAGTATCTTTCAGGGTGTACTCGTATTTTCCTTTGATTTCTGCTTCATACAGATCTTTTGGTACGGTGTTGTTGATGTCAAGTAACGTTACGGCATCCTGGCTTACGACAGTTCCGATGAATTCGCTGAGTGCTCCATAAATATCAACTTCACAGGATACCGGGATTCCCTGTGCGGTCAGACGGCTGTTGACATAGCAAGGCACAAAACCAAACTGTGTCTGGAATGCCGGCCAGCATTTTCCTGCGATGGTCACATATTTTCTGTATCCTTTGTGATCCCGGATCCAGTCTTTTAATGTCAGTTCGTACTGAGCAAGTTTGGTGAGGATTTCCGGTTTCTTGTTGCCTGCTCCGAGTTCTTCTTCCATTTCTTTTACAATGGCAGGAATTCGTTCATCTCCCTCATGTTTGTTAAACGCTTCGAAAAGGTCCAGCTCGGAGTTTTCCTCGATCTCCACTCCGAGGTTGTAGAGCTGCTTGATTGGTGCGTTGCATGCAAGGAAATTTAGCGGACGTGGTCCAAAGCTGATGATCTTCAGATCCTGAAGGGCAATCACTGCTCTTGCAATCGGCAAAAATTCATGAATCATGTCCGCGCAATCCTCGGCATCACCTACCGGGTACTCCGGAATATACGCTTTGATATTGCGAAGTGCCAGATTATAGCTTGCATTCAGCATTCCACAGTACGCATCTCCTCTTCCTTGGCAAAGATCATTTCCGGTTTCCTCTGCTGCCGCTACGAACATTTTCGGTCCATCGAAATGTTTTGCAAGCAGGGTTTCGGAAATTTCCGGTCCGAAGTTTCCAAGATATACACAAAGTGCATTGCATCCTGCTTTTTTTATATCTTCCAGTGCCTGTACCATATGAATTTCACTTTCTACGATACACACCGGACATTCATAAATATCTTCTGCATCATATTTTGCCGAGTACGCTTTAATCAGGTTCTCCCTTCTTGTTACGGAAAGGCTCTCCGGGAAGCAGTCTCTGCTCACCGCAACGATTCCTAATTTTACTTTTGGCATATTCATTTCCAGACTCATCTTTTCTTCCTCCTGAATTTTCAACTTACAGTGTAATATTTTCTCCGGTCAGTGTTCCTTTTGTTCCTTCGATTCCTGACTCCGGATGTGCGAGAAGCCATTTATTTCTCGCAGTCAGAAGACTTGCTTCTCCATCCTCCGGTACATCGAATGTCAACTCTGTGTTCGTACCTCTTGGAAGGATTACCACGCAGCGGAATCCTTTCCCTCCTGCATTGCACGGCGCATAATGAAGGCTTGTCCCATAGACTTCAATTACCGTTCCTGCCGGAACAAGAAATGCTTCCACCATGCTTGTATCATAGGTATAAGCATCCGTAATATCTTCTTCCTTTCCCAGAAGAAGAATCAGATCCGTGACTGCTACATTGATCTCGGAATCCCGATGATACTCAAGAGCATTGAGTTTCGTATTACTCCCATTGCAGTATCCGATCTGAATCGGCTGTCCTCCATATCCGTAATTTTGAAATTTCTGTGCCTCTGCCAGCGCCTCCAGATTTTCATCGGAAGCAACATAAATCACCTCATCCGGAAGCGGCGTATGCTCCATCTCCCGCAGCAACGGCTGGATATCATATCCTTCCAACACTTTTCCGTACTTCTGAAATGCTGGATCTGTGACCTTCTGAATCTGCATTTTCGGCTCCTCCATTCTTTCTTTTTGTCTGTTTTGCTCTGTTAAGATGATTATAGCAGTTCTTTTTTGTCCTTATCCACCAATATTTTAGCTAATCTATGGCACTTTTTTGTCTTTTTCGGTATTCGCTCGGAAGGATGCCATACTTCTTCCTGAATTCCCTTGTAAATGCTTTTTGATTTGGAAAACCGTGATTCATGGCTATCTCCCCAATAGTGTGATCCGTATTGGCAAGTTCCTGGAAACCGTACTCTACTCTAACATCCTGAAGGAATGTTTTATAATTCGTCCTTGCATATTTCTGGAACATACGGGAAAGATATGACGGCGAGTATCCGAAAATCTCTGCCACAGTCTCTAGGGACAGATCTTTTGTATAATTATCCCGTATGTATGCGGTGATCACGGAAAGCCGGTTCAATTTCCTGTAATGCCGGATCTCCTCCGGAAGAATCTCCTGTTTTCGGTACTTTGTGATCAGCAGATAAATCAGCATGAAAAAATCACTCTGCACCTTCCACTCGTATCCGGTCTCCCTTGTCTGAATGTCCCGGTACATACTCTCCATCAACTCCATGATCTTCTGATCCTGTCTCCTCGGGCTGTGTGTAAAGAGAATCATTCCCTCCTGGGCATAATAATTCCGAAATACATTCATGGGAATCTGAAGAATAATCGTATGATTTGGAAGGGGTGAAGAAACCGAATGGATCTCGTTGGAATTCAGGAGGATAAATTCGCCCGGTTTCAGTGGATACTTCTCCTCATTGATAAAAAATGTCAATGTCCCTTCAAACACCGCAAAAATCTCAATGGAACGGTGCCAGTGTTTCTCCCGCACGTAATGTCCGTCTTTTCCCTCAAACCGGAACAATTTAAATGGAAAGCCTTCATTTGGAATAATCAGTTCATGCTCAAATCCCATAGAGTTTCTCCTTTCTGTTTTTTATCCTGTCAAAACTACGAAAGTGGATTCCATGCCTGGCGCATCAAACCCACTTTCTCCTTCTCTCATTATGAATTTATGTAAAAATCAGGAAATATCCCAGCACAACAACACCAAGAATAATCCGGTAGTATCCGAATACAGTAAAGTCATGCTTCTTAATATATCCCATGAGGAATTTGATCGCAAAGACTGACACGAGGAACGATACGACACATCCTACCAGCAGAACCGCAATCTCATGTCCCGTATAATTGAACCCGAATTTGATCAGCTTCAGTCCGCTCGCCGCCACCATGGTCGGAATTGCAAGGAAGAAGGTAAACTCCGCTGCCACCGGCCTTGCCACACCAATCAGAAGGGCACCCACAATCGTCGCTCCGGAACGTGACGTCCCCGGAATCATCGCAAGAACCTGAAAACATCCGATTCCAAATGCAGTCCAGTAGGTGAGCTCTTTCAGCTTTGTCACTCTCGGTTTTCTATGTTTGTTCCATTTTTCGATAAAGATGAAAAGGACACCGTATATGATGAGCATAACGGAAATCACAACATAGTTCGACAGCTTTTCGTCCACGATGTCATCGATAAACAGTCCGATTGCTGACGGAATACATGCGACTACTACCTTCATCCAAAGTTCAATCGTGTTCCACCGCTGCTTCGACGTCTTCCGTGATGAGAATGGATTCAGCTTGTGGAAATACAGCACAATAACCGCAATCACCGACGCAAGCTGAATCACGACTTTAAACATGTTCATGAATTCATCACTGACGCTCATATGTAGGAACTCTTCTGCCAGAAGCAGATGCCCGGTACTGCTGATCGGCAGCCACTCGGTAATTCCCTGTATGATTCCAAGTATAATCGAAATAATAATGTCCAATATCCGAACCTCCCTTACCTCAGTACAAACTTCTCAATCGCCTTTGCCACACCGTCCTCTTCGTTGGTAAGTGTAATATAATCTGCGTGCTTTTTGACTTCCTCATGGCCGTTTGCCATGGCAACGCCAAATCCCACAGTCTGAAGCATTACCAGATCATTGAGTCCGTCTCCGCAGGCCATAATCTCATGCTTTGTAATTCCAAGAAGCTTTCCAAGCTCCAAAAGCCCGTTTCCTTTATTGACACCTTCTGCATTGACCTCAACATTATTGACCAGCGCTCCGGTGACAGCAAGATTCGTCGTCTCTTTCAGCCTTCTCATTGCCTCTTTTCTCTCATCCAGATCTGCAAATACGGCCTGGATCTTATCCATTCCAAAGGAATACTCCTTCATCTTATCCCGAACATTGTCCACCCGCTTTCTCGTCTTCCTGATATACTCCCACATGGCCGGTTCCGGATAATACTTCTCCAACCGTTCAATCTCGGCACGGTTAGCATAACCGACACCGTCATAATAGACGTCTCTGAGCGTATCATACTCCTCAAGTACATCCAGCACTTTAGAAGCATCCTCATTTGACAGTAGATGTGAAAACAGCAGTTTCTCTCCATCCTTTCTGTCGTAGATCCTGGCTCCGTTTGCGGTCAGTATATACCGCATCCCCGGAAACTCTCTCATAAACTCCGGTACCCCGAACAACGGCCGTCCTGTTGCCACTAGAACCGTAACCCCCTGACGGATCGCCTCTTTGAGTACTTCTTCTGAATATTTTGTCAGCTTTTTCTCACTGTTGAGCAGTGTCCCATCCAGGTCCAGCCCGATCATCTTAATCTCTCTCATAAATTGTCAGTTCCTTTCTTTCTCTGGAGTATTGGTAGATCTGCTTTGTTAATCGATGCTCGCTCTGTATCCATCCCTGCTCTCCAAACCGGATCATGGACTTCACGGTCTTTGTATCTGATTTTGGTGCAAATAAAAGCAGATCCCTGGAAGGCGCCATGATCACCACATCGTCCTGTAGTTTTTCTGTGCAGACTTCCCAGACATGGCGCAGGCACAATGCGCTTGCCTCATGAATCCCGTCCGCAATAACGCCGAATCCGCCAAACAGAGTATTGGAAAAGACAAACTCCACATCCCTTGCCAGATTTTCACAGGCTGTCCTGTAAAGCTCCTCTGCGGTCATTCCTTCCGGAATCATGGAATCTTTTAGAATTTCATAGGATTCTTCTGCTTTCTGTATTACAAATACGGTCATCAGACCGTCCACAAAAGACAGAAGCGGCGTATCTTCCGGAGAACAGCCTTCCTTCTCCCATCCGGCCTCATCTTCTGGAATTTCCCGCACCCACGGATAAATCCGTAGCCTGTATTCTTCAAACTCTGCTTCTTTTGTCCTGCTTCCCATTTTCGTTATCCTTTCTGCATAAATGGCTGTCAGCCTACATAATTATTTATATTCTATCAAAATTTGATTAATTCCGCAATTTATAGTATACTCTATCTGTATTTAATTTTACGAAAGGATTCGGTATGATGAAAGCAAAACTTAAACCTTTACTGCGTGCATGTACTGCTTTTACCTGTGCCGCCGTTCTGATGGCTTCCCCTGTTCTTGTATATGCAGAGGATTCCGTATCCGATCTGGAAAAAGAAACACAGGATCTTCAGTCTGAATTACAGGATTTGAATGAGCAGCTTTCTTCTATCAGTGGGGAAATCACTTCCCTTGCCGCGAAGATCGAAAGCACGAATAAGGAGGCGGAGCAGACAGAGCTTGATCTGGCTGCCGCACAGGTAAACGAAGATCTGCAGTATCAATCGATGAAGAAGCGTATTCAGTACATATATGAAAAAGGAAATGTTTCTTTTATCGAGATTCTGCTTACTTCAGACAACATGGGCGAATTTCTGAACCGTGTGGACTTTGTATCAAGCGTTACGGAATATGACCGTAAAATGCTCAAACAGCTGCAGGATCTGCGTCAGGATATCGATCAAAAAGAGAAAAATCTGAAGAAACAACAAGAAGAACTGGATGCCATGAAACAGGAGATGACATCCAAACAGGCAGAATTAAATTCTCGGATTGAATCAACAAACGGACAGCTTAATGCTTCTTCCCAGGCACTTGCCGCTGCAAAGGCCGCTGAAGAAGCCGCCAAAAAAGCTCTGGAGACAACAACAGACTCCTACAATGCAGCTGGTACGAGCGAACTTGAATCAGATACTTCTTCTGACAAAGACTCAGGCAAAAGCGAATCATCCTCTGATAATAAGCAGGAAGAGTCTACTCAGAAACCTGCAGATACTCAGACGCCTTCCGGCGGGACTTCCTCCGGCAGCTCAAATAATAGTAACAACAGCAATAACACTTCAGATTCTGGCAATCAAAAGCCACCATCTGATAACTCAACTACACAGACACCATCTACTCCTGCCGAAACAAGTGACCTTGTTTTGTTCGCGGCAATTCTGGAGTGTGAAGCAGGTGGAAGCGGATACGACGGGCTTCTCGCTGTTGCCACCGTCATTATGAACCGCGTGGAAAGTCCCCGCTATCCTAACACATTAAAGGGAGTCATTTATCAAAGCGGACAGTTTTCCCCAACTTGGAATGGAAGTCTCAGCAAAGTTCTGAATCGTGGTCCAAGTTCCATCTGTTATCAGGTAGCAAGAGATGCACTGAATGGGAAACGGCTTGCATCCGTCAGCGGATGTTATCAATTCCGAGCCGCATCTACGGGCCACAGTGGAACTGTCGTAGGCGGAAATGTATTTTTCTAACATATTTCCGATAACGCATCCTTGCCGGCCAGACGTCGCATCGACGGACTTTTCAGAAATTTGGAAATAGCAAAACGCTATGCAGATCAGGATCTCTCCTGACATTTCTGCATAGCGTTTCTTTTTTCTTCTATCTTTTATTCCTGTACCGGACCTTCTACCTGTTCCGGTCTGCGATTCAATATTTCCATAAACTCATCCCCGGTGATGGTCTCATGTTCATAGAGATATTTTGCGATATCATGAAGTTTCATAATATTCTCTTCCAGAATCCTTTTGGCCTTCTCATGCTGTGTACGCACAAGCTCAACTACCTTCTTATCGATATAGGATGCTGTCTCGTCAGAGCAGGCAAGAGATGCATCTCCACCCAGATACTGATTGCTGACATGCTGAAGTGCCACCATGTCAAATTCATCCGACATACCGTACTGGGTAATCATTGCTCTTGCAAGTTTCGTCGCCTGTTCGATATCATTAGAGGCTCCGGTGGAGCTGGAGTGAAAAATCAGCTCTTCTGCTGCACGTCCGCCCGTAAAGGTTGCAATTTTATTTTCCAGTTCTTCTTTTGACATCAGGAAATGCTCTTTCTCATCAACCTGCATCGTATATCCAAGTGCACCGCTTGTTCTTGGAATAATCGTGATTTTCTGAACCGGCGCGGAATGGGTCTGCAACGCTGCCACCAGAGCATGTCCTACCTCATGGTATGCTACCTGCAGTTTCTCCTTATTAGAAAGTACACGAGTCTTCTTCTCATAACCTGCAATGACAACTTCCACGCTCGCCTCCATATCAGCCTGGGTTGCAAATTTCCTATGCTCCCTTACTGCCTTTAGGGCTGCCTCGTTAACAATATTGGCAAGCTCCGCACCAGAAGCACCTGCTGTCATCTTGGCAATTTCGTTAAAGTCTACATTGTCAGCGATCTTGATCTTCTTCGCATGAACTCTCAGAATATCCGCTCTTCCCTGCATATCCGGAAGTTCAACCGGGATTCTCCGGTCAAAACGTCCCGGTCTTAACAGTGCCGGGTCCAGGGAATCCGGACGGTTTGTCGCCGCCAGAATCACAACACCTTTGGATCCGTCGAAACCATCCATCTCTGTCAAAAGCTGGTTCAGTGTCTGTTCCCGTTCATCATTGCCGCCGATCTGTCCGTCTCTCTTTTTACCGATGGTATCGATCTCATCGATGAAGACGATACACGGTGCCTTTTCGTTCGCCTGTTTAAAAAGGTCACGCACTTTAGCAGCGCCCATACCGACGAACATCTCTACGAACTCAGATCCTGAAATGGAGAAAAATGGTACATTTGCCTCTCCGGCTACTGCCTTGGCCAGCAGCGTCTTACCGGTACCAGGTGGTCCCACGAGAAGAGCTCCTTTCGGCATGGAAGCGCCGATCTCCCTGTATCTTGCAGGGTTATGGAGGAAATCCACTATCTCACTTAAAAGCTCCTTAGCTTCCTCCTCGCCTGCTACATCAGAAAAGTGAATTCCTGAATCAGACTGAACATAAATCTTGGCGTTGCTCTTTCCCATGCCAAATGCCATGGAATTCGGTCCGCCCATCTTACTTACCATCTTCTTCGAGAGCCAGTTTCCGATAAACAGAAAGATGGCAATCGGAATAACGTAGGAAAGCAGAAGACTCATCCACACCGGCATCTGCTCTTCGATATTCTGGGAGAACTTCGCTCCCGCATCATGAAGACGCTCTACCAGCTCAGGGTCATTCATCACACCTGTCTTGTAGATATGCTCCTGATTCTTGTCCGTGAAGATGATTTCGGTATCCTGAACTTCCACCAATCCGATATCTTTATTTTCTGTCATCGTCATAAATGTCCCGTAATCGACTTCTTCCGTCCTCTGCTCCATTATATTCGGGAACAAAATCCCGTTCAGCAAAAGAATGACTACCGCGACCACAAGCGCATATATGATAAAAGGTTTTCTAGGTGATTTAACTTCTTTCATTGCGCGTCTCCCTTCATTTTCTTGTTTTAGTATAACACGGCGTCTGTGTAGAAACCATGGAAGAAATCTAAATCTTTTCTAAAAAAAGTATGTATTTTCTTACCACTTTATAATAACTTTTCATAGGCATAGCGCAGGTCTTTATTGACAAGCCAGATCCATCCACAGTAGGAAAAGCCGTTCTTTTTCAGCCAGCTCTGCATGATTTTGTTGTCCGGATGCGTGTCAATCCGGATGCTTCCAACTCCATGTTCTCTTGCCAGTTCTTCCGCTTTTTTCAAAAAATAACCTGCTGTTCCATGCCTTTTATAATCGCTGTGCGTCGCGATTCTGTGAATAACGAGATAGTCCGCTTCCTGCCCTGTCAGCCATTCTCCTTTCTCTATCTTTTCATATGTACTCTCTTTTTCAAGGGAAAGTACCGCCGTCCCGATCAATCTCCTACCTTCTTCTGCCACATAACTTTGCCTCTTCCGGATATCTTCCAGAAGGACTTCTTCATTCGGATATCCATCCTGCCATTGATTGATCCCGCTATCTTTAAAAAGCTTCTGAGCCATCCCGATAATCTCCATCACCTGTCCAAGATCTTCTGCTTTTGTTTCTCTAATTACCATATTTCGTCCCCCTTTTTTGTCTTTTCCATTTTATCACGTTTTTTCTCCAGTGAAAACGACTGCTCCACACTCCCTCCCTAAACAAATACGCCGGACCCGCAGGTCCGGCGCTTAAGATCGTAATAATTTATTGATAATCGAAGATATCGATCCATTTCATAAGGAAATCTTGTTCCATCGCATGTTTCTTTGTAAGCTGTGCTGCTGCAACAATCGGAAGCCACTGCTGTACATACTGTTTTGCAGTGTCGCTCTTTTTGCAGAACAGATTCATATATTTGTCTGCGAGCTTCTGATCTTTCAATGCAAACAGCAGATAGGTCATCGCTGCATCCGCGCTAGCATTTCCCTGTGTGGCATGAGCCCAGTCAACTACGTAGAGCGTACCGTCCTCACCCACGATTACGTTGCTCGGATTGAAGTCACCATGGCATACTTTATGATGCTTTGGCATACTGTCCAGTCTTGTCAGGAGTTCATATCTGGTCGTAGCATCCACCACATCTTTCAGACTGTTGATCTGTCGATTCAACTTGTCTTTGAGTTTTCCTAAAAGCGGTGCTGTCTTGCTGTGAATCTCAAGCTGAAGATCCACGAACTGCTCCATGTACTCGTCCACCTTATCTGGATTCTCCTGCATTAACTCTTCGAGTGTCTTTCCCTCTTTATAATCAATGACAAGTGCCCATTTTCCATCGATTTCGTTTACACTTTTCACCTTTGGAATATTTAATCCTGTCGCTTCTACTCTTGCCTGATTAAGCGCTTCGTTAAATACGTCTTCCTTTGGATGAGATGGTTCAAAAACTTTTGCGATCCCCTCGTCGCAACGGTACACTTTTTTGTATGGGCGTTCTACGATTACATTTTCCAGTTTCATAAGATTACCTCCTGTCTGTCAAAACTGATCTTCAATTTATCCTTATTATACCATACCATTCTTGTAATGGTAATTTTTTTAACAAACTTTTCGTTATTTTATATACGAATCGCAAATTTTTATCTGATTTTTTCACAAAATATGCAAGGTGCGCAATTCCTGCTACACCTTGCATAAGAAGTACGAAAATCATTTAGTTTCCATAGTAGGATTTCAGGTAAAGCTCTTTGATTTCGCTCATCAGAGGATATCTCGGGTTTGCTCCTGTACACTGGTCATTAAATGCCTGTTCTACCATTTCATCCAATGTAGCCAGGAAGTCTTCCTCTTTGATTCCCCATTCTTTGATTGTTTTCGGAATTCCGATTGCTTTCTTTAATTCTTCCAGTTTTTCACAGAATAATTCTACTGTCTCAGCGTCATCCTTGCCGCAGATTCCTGCAAATCTTGCTGCTTCGGCATATCTTGCCTGAGCGTGCGGATACTGGTACTGTGAGAATGTTCCCATCTTAACCGGCACTTCTGCAGCATTATAACGGATTACGTTTGTCAGAATTAGAGCATTTGCCACACCGTGTGGAATATGGTGGAATGCACCAAGTTTGTGAGCCATGGAGTGGTTCAATCCCAGGAATGCGTTTGCGAATGCCATACCTGCCATACAGGAAGCGTTTGCCATCTTCTCTCTTGCAATCGGGTCTGCTGCTCCCTTTTCGTAAGCTGCCGGTAAGTAATCAAATACTGTCTTGATTGCTTTTAATGCAAGACCGTCTGTATATTCTGTAGCCATGATGGATACATATGCCTCAATCGCATGTGTCATAACGTCAATACCAGATGCACTGGTCAGTCCTTTCGGCTGTGTCATCATGTTGTCAACATCAACGATCGCCATATTTGGAAGTAATTCGTAGTCAGCCAGAGGCCATTTTACACCTGTTTCAGCGTCTGTGATGATCGCAAATGGTGTCACCTCAGAACCTGTACCTGAAGAAGTCGGGATTGCTACAAAGTAAGCTTTCTCTCCCATCTTAGGGAATTTATAAACTCTCTTACGGATATCCATGAAATCCATAGCCATGTCTTCAAAGTTTGCTTCTGGATGTTCATACATTACCCACATAATCTTTGCTGCGTCCATTGCAGATCCACCACCGAGAGCGATGATCGTATCCGGCTCAAATGCTCTCATCTGGTCTGTACCTTTGAGTGCACACTGCAAAGTCGGGTCTGGTGCTACTTCATAGAAGCATGTATGCTGAATTCCCATTTCATCGAGTTTTTCCTCGATCGGTTTTACATAACCATTCTTGTATAAGAATGTATCAGTAACGATGAATGCTTTCTTTTTGTGCATCTCTGTTCCGAGCTCGTCGAGAGCTACCGGCATACATCCTTTTTTAAAGTAAACTTTTTCAGGTGTTCTGAACCAAAGCATATTTTCTCTCCTCTCGGCAACTGTCTTAATGTTGATCAGATGTTTTACTCCTACGTTTTCAGATACGGAGTTACCTCCCCAGGATCCACATCCCAGTGTCAGAGACGGAGCAAGTTTGAAGTTGTATAAGTCACCGATACCACCCTGAGATGATGGTGTGTTGATCAGAATACGGCAGGTCTTCATAGCTGCTGCGTGTTTTGCCATCTTTTCTTTCTCTGCTGTATTGATATACAGAGAAGATGTATGTCCATATCCACCGTCTGCAACAAGCTGCTCTGCCTTTGCGATTGCCTCATCAAATGTCTTAGCTTTGTACATTGCAAGTACCGGAGAAAGTTTCTCATGAGCAAATTCTTCAGAGATATCAACGGATTCTACTTCACCGATCAGGATCTTTGTCTTTTCCGGAACATCTACTCCTGCAAGTTTTGCGATAGTATATGCACTCTGTCCTACGATTTTTGCATTCAGTGCACCGTTGATGATGATCGTCTTTCTTACTTTCTCGATCTCATCTTTCTTTAAGAAGTAGCATCCGCGATAAGCGAATTCTTTCTTCACTTCTTCGTATACACTCTCCAGAACAGTTACAGACTGTTCGGAAGCACAGATCATACCATTATCAAACGTTTTAGAATGAATGATGGAGTTTACAGCAAGCTTGATATCTGCTGTTTCATCAATAATTGCCGGTGTATTTCCTGCACCTACTCCAAGTGCCGGTTTTCCGGAGGAGTACGCTGCTTTTACCATTCCAGGACCACCTGTAGCCAGGATGATATCAGCATCTCTCATAACTTCATTTGTCAGTTCCAGAGACGGAACATCAATCCATCCAATGATTCCCTCTGGAGCACCTGCCTTAACAGCTGCATCAAGCACAACCTTTGCCGCTGCGATCGTAGATGCTTTTGCACGCGGATGAGGGCTGATGATGATTGCATTTCTTGTCTTTAATGCGATCAGTGTTTTGAAGATTGCTGTAGATGTCGGGTTCGTTGTAGGAATAACAGCCGCGATCAAACCAATTGGCTCTGCAATCTTTTTGATTCCGTACGCTGTATCTTCTTCGATCACACCGCATGTTTTTGTGTTTTTATATGCATTGTAAATATATTCAGCCGCATAGTGGTTTTTAATGATTTTGTCTTCGACAACGCCCATTCCGGTTTCTTCCACTGCCATTTTAGCGAGCGGGATACGCTGCTTATTTGCTGCCATAGCTGCTTCAAAAAAGATCTTGTCAACCTGTTCCTGTGTATAAGTAGCAAATACCTTCTGAGCTTCTTTCATCGCTTTGATTTTTTCAATAAGAGCTTCCACATTATCAATAATTGCTGGTGCTTCTTTTTTCTTTGTCGCCATGCTTATCTTCCTCCTAAATTCTAAAACGTTGTTATCGTTTCACTGTGCTTAGTATAGTTCATCGTTAATTATTTGTCAATTCTTTTTTGATATTTTTTTAACGAAGAAAATCCTTTCTACTTTTTGCATAAACGACTGACTGATTTTGTAATTGTCTTCGTCATTTTTATGATTATTTTATAAGCGAAAACTCATTTTTTGCAAAAAAAACGGCTTTCCATAATTGGAAAACCGTTTCTGTTCTCAAATATTAAACTAACTCGATGAATACTTCCATCGCAGCATCACCTTTACGCTGTCCGATCTTTACGATTCTTGTGTAACCACCGTTACGTCCTTCGTATTTCGGTGCGATCTCTGTGAATAATTTTTCTACGATGTCAACTTCCTTCGGTGCTTTCTTCTTTCCGTCTACAACTTCTTTAACCGGAACAAGAACTTTCAGCATCTGACGGCGTGCATGCAGTCTGGACGGAAGATCCTTTTTGATCTTCTTCTCAACTTCATCGTAAACAGTTACTTTCTTTCCGTCTACAACTTCTTTCACACGTTTTCCGTCAGCGTCTTTACGTGCAACTTTTGCTGTTACAGTTACTTCTTCGAAGTTATCTTTTTCTTTTACTGCAAGAGCAATCAGACCTTCAGTGATTTTGCGGATTTCTTTCGCTTTTGCTTCTGTTGTTCTGATTCTTCCATGATTTAAAAGAGCTGTAACCTGGTTTCTTAACAGAGCCTTTCTTAAATCACTTCTTCTTCCAAGCTTTCTATACTTTGCCATTGTTATTTTCCTCCATTATTTACATCTGATTATGCATCTTCGGGCTTACTAGTCAAATGCCCTGCCGCGCACATCGGGCTTACCGGCAGGAAATTATCTCATTCTCTATTCCTCTCCCTGGCTGAGTTCGAGGCCGAGTTCTTTTAATTTTGCTAACACTTCTTCTAAAGACTTACGTCCCAGATTACGTACTTTCATCATATCCTCAGGAGTTCTGTTTGTCAGCTCTTCCACGGTATTGATTCCCGCTCTCTTCAGACAGTTGTAAGAACGAACAGAAAGTTCAAGCTCATCGATACTCATCTCAAGAACTTTTTCTTTCTCATCATCTTCTTTTTCAATCATAACTTCAGCAGCCTGAGCTACTTCTGACAGATCGATAAAGAGTTTCAGATGTTCGTTTAACACCTTTGCTGCAAGGCTGACTGCCTCATCCGGAAGAAGGGTACCGTTTGTATATACATCCAGCGTCAGCTTATCGTAGTCAGTAATCTGGCCCACACGAGTATTCTGTACAGTCAGATTAACGCGTTCTACAGGAGTGTAGATAGAATCAATCGGAATCACTCCGATCGGAAGGTCTTCCTTCTTATTCTTATCTGAGCTTACATAACCTCTTCCTTTTGTGATAGTCAGTTCCATGTAAAGCTTGCTGTCTGCTCCACCATTCAGTGTTGCAATGGCAACGTCCGGATTCATGATCTCAATATCAGAATCCACCTGAATATCAGCGCCTGTTACAACGCCTTCTCCCTCAAATTCGATATAAGCTGTTTTTGGTTCGTCTGTTTCTGAAGTGTTTTTAATCGCTAATGTCTTCAGATTCATGATAATCTCAGTAACGTCTTCTTTCACTCCCGGAATGGAACTGAATTCATGAAGCACACCGTCGATCTTTACCTGGCTAATTGCAGCTCCAGGCAGAGAGGACAGCATGATTCTTCTAAGACTGTTTCCAAGTGTTGTTCCGTAGCCTCTTTCCAGCGGCTCCACAACAAATCTGCCGTATCTTTTATCTTCTGACATTTCTGTGATTTCGATATTCGGTTTATTAAAATCAAACACTATAAGTTCCCTCCTGCTATCAGCACGTTTTACGGGTTATTATTTAGAATATAATTCGACGATCAGCATTTCATCAACCGGTACATCGATCTCATCGCGTGTCGGAAGTTCCTTTACTGTTCCTTTTAAGCTTTCTGCATCTACATCTAACCACGCCGGTACAAGACGTCCTGCTGTTACTTCAAGGATGTCTTTATATCTCTGAGAACCTTTGCATTTCTCTTTGATTTCGATCACATCGCCAGCCTTTACAAGGTAGGACGGAATGTTCACCTGTTTGCCGTTTACAAGTACATGTTTGTGGTCAACGATCTGTCTTGCTTCGCGTCTTGTTCTGGCAAATCCCATACGGAAAATGATGTTGTCAAGACGTGATTCAAGAAGGATCATCAGGTTTGTACCTGTCATACCGTTCATCTGTTTTGCTTTCTTGTAGTAGTTACGGAACGGTTTTTCTAATACGCCATAGATGAATTTCGCTTTCTGCTTTTCACGTAACTGAAGTGCATACTCGCTCATTTTTCTGTTAGATCTTTTTAACTGTCTTTTGGACTTTTTATCAATTCCTAAATAAATCGGATCCATTCCGAGGGAACGGCATCTTTTCAGAACCGGAACTCTATTTACTGCCATGCTCTTTTCCTCCTAATTAGACTCTTCTACGTTTTGGTGGGCGGCAACCATTATGCGGTACCGGAGTTACATCTTTGATGCTTGTTACATCAATTCCGCATGCCTGAAGCGCACGGATCGCTGCTTCTCTTCCTGAACCTGGTCCCTTTACCATAACGTCTACTGATTTCAGACCATGTACTAATGCTGCCTTAGCTGCTGTCTCAGCTGCCATCTGTGCTGCATATGGAGTAGATTTCCTTGAACCTCTAAATCCCAGACCGCCGGCACTTGCCCATGATAAAGCATTTCCCTGTGTATCTGTCAGTGTAACGATTGTGTTATTGAAAGATGACTGAATATGTGCCTGTCCATGTTCAACGTTTTTCTTGACACGTTTTTTTGTTACTTTCTTTGCAACTTTCTTTGCCATTTAAACTAACCTACTTTCTTGAATATTGTGTACTATTTCTTCTTGTTTGCTACTGTTCTCTTCGGACCTTTTCTTGTTCTAGCATTTGTCTTTGTCTTCTGTCCACGAACCGGAAGTCCTTTTCTATGACGGATTCCTCTGTAGCATCCGATTTCCTGTAATCTCTTGATGTTCATAGCGATCTCTCTTCTAAGATCACCTTCAACAACCTGAGTTTCATCGATAACAGAGCTGATTCTCTTAACTTCTTCGTCTGTCAGATCTCTGCATCTTGTGTCAGGATTTACTCCTGCTTCTGTTAAAATACGGTTAGCGCTTACTCTTCCGATTCCGTAGATGTAAGTCAGACCGATTTCTACACGTTTGTCTCTTGGTAAGTCAACACCTGCAATACGAGCCATACTTGTTTTCCTCCATTTTACATGTTTTGTTTCATATTGTCTTTAACTGGGGCATACCGTATTTGACGGAATACTGATGTGCCCAGGCATATCCGGTATGTTAAATATGCCCTTTCCGGCAACCCTTGGGTTCATGACTGCCGGTATTAGAAGCAATATACAATGGCCCATCCTGCGGTGCCTTGTATATTTAAAATAGCGCTACACACCGCCTGGCGTGTCACACTATCAGCCGCCTAATTCATCTTCCAAACCACTGTTTTGTCAGTCTGATTAGCCCTGACGCTGTTTGTGCTTCGGATTTTCGCAGATAATTCTGATACTGCCTTTTCTCTTGATAACTTTGCATTTTTCGCAAATCGGTTTTACTGATGATCTAACCTTCATGTCAAATCCTCCTTTCATACCTTGTAAACCTACTGTTGCTGCCGTTTGTGCGGACTTTGCCCACGAACGGCATCTAATATTATAGTTTTTCTCTCTTCAAAAGTCAATACTTTTTTTATTTATCTCTCCAGATAATTCTTCCTTTAGATAAATCATACGGTGAAAGCTCCAGAGTTACTTTGTCACCCGGTAAGATTTTGATAAAATTCATGCGGAGCTTTCCACTGATGTGTGCAAGCACCTGGTGTCCGTTTTCCAGTTCTACCTGAAACATAGCGTTTGGCAGTTTTTCAACAACAGTTCCTTCAATTTCGATTACGTCAGCCTTTGACATGCTGTTCCTCCTTTTCGAATCCCTTTTACATGTGTTCTTTCTGATATTTTTTTATGAATGAACGGATGGAAATATCCGTCATTTCCTTCTCTTCCAGCTTTTCTTTGATCAGCTGGACATGCATGACTTTCTTGGCTTTCGGCCTCTCGATAGTCCGGATCTTCCCATCCGAAAGCAGAAGCATCTGATCTCTTTCTTCTATTATAATATAAAGCTTTCCTTTGTCATGCCCTGCAAGTGATCTCACAAGCATTCCCGGTTCATAACTTAACATCTAAGTCTCCTCTTTGCCCTCGTCTTCTGACAGCGTCAGAATTTTCGGTTCTCCCTCTGTAATCAGAATGGTATTCTCGTAGTGTGCGGAAGGCTTTCTGTCTTTTGTCACCACAGTCCATCCGTCAGCCATCCATTTGACATCTGCCGTCCCGAGATTGATCATCGGTTCAACTGCAAGAGTCATCCCGGCTTTCAGTTTCAGACCTCTGCGATGCATTGCAAAATTCGGGATCTGTGGATCTTCATGTAATTTTGTTCCGATCCCGTGGCCACAGAGCTCCCTGACTACCCCATATCCGTACTTTTCGGCATATGTTCCGATTGCCCGGGAGATGTCATACAGATGATACCCCTCTTTTGCGTATTTCATACCTTCAAAAAAGCTTTCCTTTGTCACTTCAACTAGTTTTCTGACTTCCTCTCCCGCATCTCCCAATATATGTGTCCTGGCAGCATCGGAATGATAGCCTTTATAAATAACACCCGCATCCAGAGAGACAATATCTCCCTCTTTTACGATTCTGTGCCGGTCCGGAATTCCATGTACAAGCTCCTCATTGACAGATACACAGATTGAGGCAGGATATCCATTGTACCCAAGGAAGGAGGGAGTACATCCGAAGCTTCGGATGATCTCCTCCCCCAGATGATCAATATCAGCGGTTGACATCCCCGGCCGGATATTCTTTCCAAGTTCTCTGTGAACATTTCCAAGAATTCTTCCGGCTTCCGTCATCAACTCTATCTCGCGGGCTGATTTGATTTTCACGGACATTTTTATTCTCCCAGAATTTTTACAATCGCCGCGAATACATCATCAATGTCAACAGTTCCGTCTACTTCTCGCAGAATTCCTGCGTTGTTGTAGTAATCAATCAGCGGCTGTGTCTGTTCATGGTATACATTCAGACGCTTCTGAACTGTTTCCGGTTTGTCGTCATCTCTTAAAATCAGCTCTTTTCCGCAGACATCACAAATATTTTCCTGCTTCGGCGCAGCATAGACAATATGGTATGTAGCTCCACATCCAACGCATGCTCTTCTTCCGCCCATGCGGTTTACGATATTCTCATCCGGAACATCTACGTCAATTGCATAATCCATCTTTTCATCAAGTGCGGCAAGCGCCTTGTCGAGAGCCTCTGCTTGTGGAATAGTACGCGGAAATCCGTCGAGTACATATCCGTTCTTGCAGTCATCCTGTTTTACACGGTCAATTACGAGATCCACTGTCAATTCATCCGGCACAAGGAGCCCCTGATCCATGTATTCTTTTGCTTTTTTTCCAAGCTCTGTTCCTTCTTTAATATTGGCACGGAAAATATCTCCCGTGGAAATATGAGGAATCTGGTATTTTGCTGCGATCTTCTTCGCCTGGGTTCCTTTTCCTGCCCCCGGAGCACCTAACATAATTACTTTCATACTGCGTACCTCCATATTATCTCTTTATAGAACTTTAACTCGCGAAAAAATTTTCCGCGAGCTAAAATCATCAGGTATTTAAAAATCCTTTGTAATTACGAACAAGCATCATGGATTCGACTTTCTTGATTGTCTCCAGAACGACACCTACGATAATAATCATGGATGTACCTCCAAAGGAAACATTTGCGCCGAATACTCCGTTAAAGAAGAACGGAATAATCTGAACAATTACAAGACCGCACGCTCCAATGAAAATGATATAATTCAGGATCTTTGTCAAATATTCGACCGTCGGTTTTCCTGGTCTGATACCAAGGATAAAACCTCCGCTTTTTTTCATATTGTTTGCAATTTCCATCGGGTTGAATGTAATACTCGTATAGAAATATGCAAAGAATACTGTCAGGAGGATATATACGATTAATCCCCATGAATACTGAAGATTTGATGGATCACACCAGTTGTTTGAATTCAGGCCTCTCAGTATTTCACTTCCAATGCCGTCTCCGTCTCCTTTTCCTAAGAAAGAAGCGATGACAATAGGGAACTGCATCAAAGAAGATGCAAAGATAACCGGGATAACTCCTGCCGTGTTAACCTTCAGTGGAATATTGGTAGACTGCCCGCCCATTGTTTTTCTTCCGACTACTTTCTGAGAATACTGCACCGGAATCTTCCGTACCGCATCCTGCAGAATGATAACAAAAACAATCACTACGAGCAGAATCACAAGGATAATAACCGCCGCAAGAGCCGCATTAGCAAGGCTTTTTCCACTCATGAACTGATTGTATAATGTTACAAAGTCCTGTGGAATTCTGGAAAGAATATTGATCAGAAGGACAATGGAAATACCATTTCCAACACCCTTTTCTGTGATACGCTCACCAATCCACATCAACAAAGTAGAACCGGCTGTCAGTGTCATGATGACAACAGCTGCATTCACAAAATTAAACTCTACAAGAAGTCCCTGACGTCCAAATCCGATTGCCATTGCAGCAGATTCAATAAGCGCGAGAGCAACCGTCAGATAACGAGTAATCGCCGTCATCTTCTTTCTTCCTTCTTCGCCTTCTTTCTGAAGCTCTTCCAACTTAGGAATCGCAATTGTAAGAAGCTGTACGATGATGGAAGATGTAATGTACGGCGTAATACTCAACGCGAAAACGGACATCTGGGTGAAAGAGCCTCCGGTAAATGCATCAAAAAAATTGAATGCATCCCCGGTGTGGCTTGCAAAAAAGTTCTGAATGTATGACGGATCCACTCCCGGTGTCGGGAGTTCAGATCCGAGTCTTACAACAATCAGCATCAAAAATGTGAAGAACAGTCTCTGTCTGATCTCTTCAATCTGAAATGCCCTACGGACTGTCTGAAGCAATTAGATCACCTCTGCTTTTCCACCAAGAGCCTCAATTTTAGCTTTTGCGCCTTCGCTGAAAGCATCAGCCTGAACTGTAAGCTTTTTGGTTAACTCTCCATTTCCAAGAATCTTAACGCCGTCTTTCGGGTTCTTAATGATTCCTTTTTCAATTAAAGTTGCTACTGAAACAACTGTATCATTTTCAAATACTTCTAATGCGCTTACATTGATGCCAACGATTTCCTTTGTGTTTCTGTTTGTGAAACCTCTCTTCGGAATACGTCTGTATAATGGCATCTGTCCACCTTCAAATCCCGGTCTTGTTGCTCCGGAACGTGCTTTCTGACCTTTGTGTCCTTTTCCGGCTGTCTTACCATTTCCAGATCCGTGTCCACGGCCTCTTCTGAAATTATCGCTGTGTTTTGAACCATCAGCTGGTCTTAAATTTGATAAGTCCATTATGACACCTCCTTATCTGATATTAAGCTTCTTCTTCCACTTTTACTAAATGTCTTACCTGCTGTACCATACCTCTTGTTGCAGCATTGTCCGGAAGTACAACTGTTTTGTGCATCTTCTTTAAACCTAATGCTTCAACTGTTTTTTTATGCTTCGGAATGGCACCGATTGTTGATTTCACTAATGTGATTTTCAAATTTGCCATGTTAACCGTCCTCCTTAGCCTACGATCTCTTCAATAGATTTGCCGCGAAGTCTTGCAACGTCCTCCGGTGTCTTTACATTCTTCAGGCCGTTCAGAGTAGCGAGAACTACGTTCTGCTTGTTGTTAGAACCTAAAGATTTTGTACGGATGTTCTTGATTCCTGCCATCTCGATAACGGCACGAGCCGGACCACCGGCGATAACTCCAGTACCTTCTGGAGCATTCTTCAGAAGTACTGTAGCGCTTCCGAATTTACCGTACATGTCATGTGTAATACTCTCATCATCATTCAGTGCAACTGTGATGATGTTCTTGATAGCGTCTTCTTTTCCTTTGCGGATTGCTTCCGGAATTTCTGCCGCTTTTCCTAAACCTGCACCAACATGGCCTTTTCCATCGCCGACAACTACTAAAGCTGTGAATCTGAAGTGACGGCCACCTTTAACAACTTTGGTTACACGTTTAATTGATACTACTTTTTCATTTAACTCTAACTGACTAGCATCAATGTGATTACGTCTCATCTGTGTTTTCCTCCTCAACTTCTAGAATTCCAGTCCAGCTTCTCTAGCTGCGTCTGCTAATGCTTTGACTTTTCCCTGATATATAAAGCCGCCTCTGTCAAAGACAACTTCTTTGATTCCCTTTTCCAGGGCTTTCTTAGCAATAACCGTTCCAAGATATGCTGCAGCTTCTACATTGTTGGTTTTTTCCAGTTCTGCTTTCACGTCCTTCTGAAGAGTGGAAGCTGATACCAGAGTGTTTCCAACTGTATCATCGATGATCTGAGCATACATATGATTGTTGCTTCTGAATACAGCAAGACGTGGTCTTTCAGCTGTACCGCTGAAACGGTTGCGTAACTTTCTATGCTTGTTTAAACGAACTTCGCTTCTTGATTTTTTGCTAACCATTTTCACACTCTCCTTACTTATTTCTTACCAGTTTTACCAACTTTACGTCTGATAACTTCATCAGCATACTTGATACCTTTGCCCTTGTAAGGTTCCGGTCTTCTCTTGTCTCTGATTTCAGCTGCGTATTGGCCAACTTTTTCTTTGCTGATACCCTTAACAATGATTTTGTTCTGTCCTTCAAGTACAGTTTCGATTCCTTCCGGATCTTCCATCTCTACCGGATGAGAGTATCCAAGGCTTAATGTCAGTTTCTTACCAGCTTTTGCTGCTCTGTAACCAACACCGTTTACTTCAAGAACTTTCTGGTATCCTTCAGTTACACCGATCACCATGTTGTTGATCAGTGTTCTTGTAAGACCATGTAAAGATTTCATTTTCTTTAAGTCGTTCGGTCTTGTAACCACGATTGTATTGTCTTCTTTTTTGATTTCCATTTCAACTGGAAGTTCTCTTACGAGAGTTCCTTTTGGACCTGTTACAGTCACTTTATTGTTCTCTGCAATTTCTACAGTTACTCCTTCCGGAATTGCAACCGGAAGTCTTCCGATACGTGACATAACGTATACCTCCTACACTTAAATTTTCGGAACGGACCTCATCCGCTCTGTTTTCAGTTTCTGCGGGCCTTGGCCCTCTATAAGGAAGTTCTTTTCGCTAAGCTCGAAAGAACCTCGCCAAGCTCAAAGAACGACCTTCACACTAACCTCGCGCTGCGCTTACGCATGTGCTCGCCAAGTGTTCAGTGCCTACCATACGAAGCAAAGAACTTCTCCGCCAACGCCGAGTTTTCTTGCTTCTTTATCTGTTACTACACCCTGGTTTGTGGAGATGATTGCTGTTCCAAGTCCACCAAGTACTTTCGGGAGTTCTTCCTTACCTGCGTAAACACGAAGTCCCGGTTTGGAGATTCTCTTTAATCCTGTAATAACTTTTTCGTTCTTATCAACGCCATATTTTAATGTAATTCTGATTGTTTTGAAGCTTCCTTCATCAATCAGATCATATTTTGCGATATATCCTTCGTTTACAAGGATGTCTGCGATAGCGACTTTCATTTTGGAAGCCGGTACATCTACTGTATCATGTTTTGCAGTGTTTGCGTTACGAATTCTTGTAAGCATATCTGCGATTGGATCACTCATAGTCATTTTCAATTTCCTCCTTATGGAATGGTTCATTTTGTTTCCTGACTGCGGATATCCTTTTTCAAGGAGTTCTCCGGAACATGCCGAAGAGCAGCCTTTCGCTCCGCACATCCCATTCAAGGGATGAGCGTAAAGCAGTTAACAGGCCTACCAGCTTGCTTTCTTTACTCCCGGAATTTCTCCTTTGTAAGCTAATTCACGGAAGCAGATACGGCAAATACCATATTTTCTTAAATATGCATGCGGACGGCCGCAGATTTTACAGCGATTGTATTCTCTTGTGGAGAATTTCTGTTTGCGCTGCTGTTTAATTTTCATTGCTGTCTTTGCCATGATTTTCCTCCTTTACTACTTTGCGAATGGCATGTTGAACTGTTTCAGTAATTCACGAGCTTCTTCGTCTGTCTTAGCAGTTGTTACGAAGATAACGTCCATACCGCGAACTTTGTCAACCTTATCGTATTCGATTTCCGGGAAAATCAGCTGTTCTTTGATTCCAAGGGCATAATTTCCTCTTCCGTCAAATGCGTTCGGATTTACACCTCTGAAGTCACGTACACGAGGAAGTGCAAGGTTGATCAGACGATCAACGAACTCGTACATTTTTTCACCTCTTAATGTAACTTTACATCCGATCGGCATACCCTCTCTGATTTTGAAGTTAGCCACGGATTTTTTTGCTTTTGTAGTAACTGCTTTCTGACCTGTAATTGTTTCCATGTCAGCAATAGCAGATTCCAGAAGTTTGTGGTTTTCTTTTGCCTCACCTACGCCCATGTTGATTACAACTTTATCGAGCTTCGGTACTTCCATAATGTTTTTATATCCAAATTTCTTAATCAGAGCGTCTACGATCTCGTTCTGATACTGTTCTTTTAATCTACTCAAAGCGCTGGACCTCCTTTCTCGAATTAATCAATTACTTCGCCTGTTGATTTTGCGTAACGTACTTTCTTGTCTCCGTCCATCTTGAAACCTACTCTTGTAGCTTTTCCTTTGTGAACATACATTACGTTAGATGCATCAATAGGTCCTTCCTGATGGATGATGCCGCCTTCCTGATTAGCTGCACTTGGTTTTGTGTGCTTTGTCAGCATGTTGACACCTTCAACCAGAACTCTTCCGTTCTTTCTGTCTACGGAAATAACTTTGCCTTCTTTGTCTTTATCTTTTCCGGCGATAACTTTAACGGTATCACCTTTCTTAATTTTCATAGTTGACATTCTCAGGTACCTCCTTATAATACTTCCGGAGCCAGAGATACGATCTTCATGAACTGTTTCTCACGAAGTTCTCTTGCTACTGGTCCAAAAATACGAGTTCCTCTTGGGTTCTTGTCGTCTTTGATAATAACAGCAGCGTTCTCATCGAATTTGATGTAGGAACCATCTTTACGACGAGCGCCTTTTACTGTACGAACAACGACAGCCTTTACAACGTCACCTTTTTTAACAACGCCGCCTGGTGTTGCGTCTTTAACAGAAGCAACGATCACATCTCCGATATTTGCATATCTTCTTGTAGAACCGCCCATAACACGGATACAAAGTAATTCTTTAGCACCTGTGTTATCTGCTACTTTTAATCTGCTTTCTTGCTGAATCATGCAGGTAACCTCCTTATATTCTGCTGCATAGTGAAATTATTTCACTTTTTCCATTATTTCCACAAGTCTCCATCTCTTGTCTTTGGACAACGGTCTTGTTTCCATAACTTTTACTTTATCTCCAATGTTGCATTCGTTGTTTTCATCATGTGCTTTTAATTTATAAGTTCTCTTCACGATCTTGTTGTAAAGCGGGTGTTTCACATGGTCTTCAACTGCAACTACGATTGTTTTGTCCATTTTGTCGCTGACAACCTTACCAACTCTTGTTTTTCTCAGGTTTCTTTCCACGATCTATTCCCTCCTTACTCAGCTTTTGCCATCTCAGTAATCACTGTCTGAATTCTGGCAATATTTTTTCTTACTTCTTTGATCCTGCTTGTATTTTCAAGCTGATTTGTTGCGTTCTGGAATCTCAGGTTGAAGAGCTCCTTTTTAGCAGCTACTAATTCTTCATTCAATTCTGAAACTGATTTTTTTCTTAAATCTTCTACAAATGCATTAATTTTCACTGTTATCACCGCCTTCTAAGTCTGCGCGAGAAACGATTTTACATTTACAAGGTAATTTGTGCATTGCAAGACGCAGCGCTTCACGTGCAACCTCTTCCGGTACTCCGGAAAGTTCGAACATAACACGTCCTGGTTTTACAACTGCTACCCAGTATTCAAGAGTACCTTTTCCGGAACCCATACGCGTTTCAGCTGGTTTTGTAGTTACAGGTTTATCTGGGAAAATCTTGATCCAGACTTTACCACCACGTTTGATATAACGAGTCATAGCAACACGGGCAGCTTCGATCTGGTTGGAACGGATCCAGCAAGGTTCCATTGCCACAAGACCATATTCACCGTTAGTAATCTTATTTCCGCGTAAAGCCTTACCTCTCATGGAGCCACGGAACTGTTTACGACGTTTTACTCTTTTTGGCATTAACATTATTTATCGCTCCCTTCCTGATTAGCCTTTGTTGGAAGAACTTCGCCTTTGTATACCCAGACTTTCACACCTACTTTTCCGTAAGTTGTGTCTGCCTCAGCGAATCCATAGTCAATGTCTGCACGAAGTGTCTGAAGCGGAATTGTTCCTTCGCTGTAGAACTCTGTACGAGCCATATCAGCTCCGCCAAGACGTCCGGAAACGGATGTTTTCACACCAAGCGCTCCTGCCTTCATTGTTCTGCTCATGCAGGACTTCATAGCACGTCTGAAAGAAATACGGTTTTCAAGCTGAAGTGCAATGTTTTCAGCAACGAGCTGAGCGTCTCTGTCCGGTTTCTTTACTTCTTTGATGTCAACGATAACTTTCTTATCTGTCATCTTCTGAAGTTCTGCTTTTACTTTCTCGATTTCAGAACCGCCTTTACCGATTACCACACCCGGTTTTGCTGTGTAAACGATGATTTTTACACGGTCAGATGCTCTTTCGATCTCGATCTTTGCGATTCCGGCACTGTATAATTTATTCTTAAGAAATTTCCTGATTTTGTGGTCTTCAACCAGATTGTCGCCGAAGTCTTTTTCTGCATACCATCTGGAATCCCAGTCTTTGATGATACCGACTCTCAATCCGTGTGGATTAACCTTCTGTCCCATGATTGCCCTCCTTATCTTTCATCTAACACAAGTGTAATGTGGCTCATTCTCTTTTCGATTCTGTAAGCTCTACCCTGTGCTCTTGGTCTGATACGTTTCATTGTAGGTCCTTTGTTCGCATAGCATTCTGCGATGTAAAGGTTTTCTGGTGACATACCGTTATTGTTTTCAGCGTTTGCAATTGCTGATTCTAATAATTTCTTAATCAAGCTGGAAGCATATCTTGGGTTGTATGTTAAAATTCCAAGTGCTGTTGTTACATCCTTACCTCTGATGGCATCTAATACGAAGCATGCTTTCTGAACAGAGACTCTTGCGTAGGATAACTTAGCTGATGGTCTTGTGTCTTTGTTCGCATTTCTTTCTCTTTTAATCTGAGATCTATGTCCCTTAGCCATGGATGAACCCTCCTTTCGAATACACGTTTATTATCTTACTCTGGATTTCTTTTCGTCTTTTCCATGTCCTCTGTATGTTCTTGTTGCAACAAACTCTCCAAGTTTGTGTCCAACCATATCTTCTGTGATATATACCGGGACATGTTTTCTTCCGTCATGAACGGCGATTGTATGACCGATCATCATCGGGAAAATTGTAGAACGGCGGGACCATGTCTTGATAACAGACTTGTCTCCGGATTCGTTCATAGCTTCTACTTTTTTCAGTAAACTCGCATCTGCGAATGGTCCTTTTTTAAGTGAACGAGCCATTAGGTTTAACCTCCTTCAAAACTGTTTATTTGATAGCTTTTCCGTCACGTCTTCTTACGATCAGCTTATTAGACGCTTTGTTTTTCTTTCTTGTCTTAAGACCAAGTGCCGGTTTGCCCCAAGGTGTAGACGGGCCTGGACGTCCAATACCTGTCTTACCTTCACCACCACCGTGCGGATGGTCATTCGGGTTCATAACAGAACCACGAACTGTAGGTCTGATGCCCATATGGCGTTTACGTCCTGCTTTACCGATGTTGATCAGGTTGTGTTCGCCGTTTCCAACAACACCAACTGATGCACGGCATACAAGCGGTACCATTCTCATTTCGCCTGAAGGAAGACGAAGTGTAGCGTATTTTCCTTCTTTAGCCATTAACTGAGCGCTGTTACCAGCGGAACGAACGAGCTGTCCGCCTCTTCCTGGATAAAGCTCAATATTGTGAATCTGTGTACCAACCGGGATTTCAGAGAGCGGCAGGCAGTTTCCTACTCTTACTTCCGCTTCCGGTCCATTCATAACTGTCATTCCGTCTGTCAGTCCCTGCGGTGCAAGGATGTAAGCTTTTTCGCCATCTGCGTAGCAGATTAAAGCGATGTTAGCTGTTCTGTTCGGATCGTATTCGATACCGATTACTTTTGCCGGAATTCCATCTTTATTTCTCTTGAAATCGATAATTCTGTATTTTCTCTTAGCTCCGCCTCCGCGGTGTCTTACTGTAATTTTACCCTGAGCGTTACGACCTGCTGTTTTGCTCTTGGATGCAAGCAGAGATTTCTCTGGAGTTGTCTTTGTGATCTCAGCAAAATCAGATCCAGTCATCTGTCTTCTGGAAGGTGTATATGGGCTGTATGTTTTAATTCCCATTACTGTATCTCCTTTCGTTATCTAATTATTGGTTTCACGGATTTGCACCGTTTATTTTCTCTAAATTTTAGAGTCCCTGGAAGATTTCGATCTCTGCGCTTTCTTCTGTCAGAGCTACGATCGCTTTCTTCGTCTTAGCAGTTTTTCCGTATGTCATACCACGGCGTTTTGTCTTTCCGTCCTGGTTCATTGTGTTGACACTCTTTACTTTTGTTCCTGCGAACATTTTTTCAACTGCTTCTTTGATCTGAGTCTTGTTAGCTTCCGGATGAACAAGGAATGTGTATTTCTTGTCAGCCATAAGCCCCATGCTTTTCTCTGTAATCACTGGTTTCAGGATTACGTCATAGTACTGAATGTTTGCCATTATGCGTACACCTCCTCGATCGTTGCAACAGCAGCTTTTGTAGCAATCACTGTGTTGTATTTCAGGATATCATACACATTGATCGTATTAGTATGAGCTGTCTTTACATCTGCGATGTTTCTTGCAGAAAGCTCAGCGTTTTTGTTTCCGTCTTCTAATACTACTAATGCTTTGGATACGTTTAAGTTATTTAATACGTTCTGGAATTTCTTTGTTTTGATTTCATCGAAATTCATTTCATCTACCACGATGAATTTGTTTTCTTCTACTCTGGATGTCAGAGCGGATTTCAGAGCTGCTCTCTTTTCTTTCTTGTTTAATTTGAAAGAGTAGTCTCTCGGTGTCGGAGCGAATACCACTCCACCGCCTGTCCACTGCGGAGCTCTTGTTGATCCCTGTCTTGCGTGACCTGTTCCTTTCTGTCTCCACGGTTTTCTTCCGCCGCCGGATACTTCAGAACGAGTCTTTGCTTTCTGTGTTCCCTGACGTTTATTTGCAAGCTGCTGTACAACTGCCATGTGCACAAGGTGTTCGTTAACTTCAACACCGAAAATAGCATCATTTAAGTCAATCGTACCAACTTCTTTACCTTCGATATTGTAAACAGCTACGTTTGCCATTACTATGTTCCTCCTTTCCTCTCAAAAACCTAAATACTCTTTACTGTTTCTTTGATTGTTACTAAAGATTTTTTAGGTCCTGGTACGGAACCTTTTACTAAGAGCAGATTGTTTTCTGCATCAACTCTTACTACTTCAAGATTCTGAATTGTGATCTTCTTGCTTCCCATGTGTCCTGGCATTTTCTTTCCTTTGAATACCTTGCTCGGATCGGAAGCCGCACCATTGGAACCTGCGTGACGGTGGAATTTGGAACCGTGTGTCATAGGTCCTCTGTGCTGATTATGTCTCTTGATTGCACCCTGGAATCCTTTACCTTTGGAGATTGCTGTTGCATCTACCTTATCTCCTACTGCGAAGATATCAGCTTTGATTTCCTGTGCAAGTGCATATTCTTCTGCATTGTCAAATTTGAATTCTTTTACAAATCTCTTTCCGGATACTCCAGCTTTGTCGAAGTGTCCTTTCTCAGCTTTTGTCACACCATTTCTGTGGACAATTTCTTTTTTACCGCTCTTGTCGATGTTGACAATCTTTTCTTTCTTGTCAATGAATCCAACCTGAACAGCTTTGTAACCATCGTTCTCAACTGTCTTAACCTGTGTTACAACACAAGGACCAGCCTGAAGAACAGTTACCGGAGTTAATACTCCATCTTCATTGAAGATTTGAGTCATTCCGACTTTTGTTGCTAAAATAGCTTTCTTCATTATGTTTACCTCCTGTGATTTACAGCGGAACGGATATTCATCCGTTCATCCTAAATTTTAGGAATACTGCTTTCTTATTTTTGTTTCATTTTGATATCGATGTACACACCTGCCGGCATTTCCAGTCTGGATAATGCATCAACTGTTTTCTGTGTTGGTGTGATGATATCAATCAGTCTTTTATGAGTTCTCTGTTCGAACTGTTCTCTGGAATCTTTGTATTTGTGAACAGCTCTTAAGATTGTAACAACTTCCTTCTTTGTCGGAAGCGGTACCGGTCCGCTCACTTTCGCTCCATTTTTCTTTACAGTTTCGATAATTTTCTTGGCAGATGCATCAACCAGCTGATGATCATATGCCTTCAGTGTGATTCTCATTACTTGACTTGCCATAAAAAAAGTCGCCTCCTTTTCGTACTTTTAACTTCAGTACGACAAGCGGTGACTGTACACTCTCCCGTGTGTGTCATTATCTCTTCACACGTTGTTACCACGTTTCAGTGGCCGTTATTGATTCGTACAGTGACTTGTCGCCAGTTTCCTAACTTGACATTCGCTCCGCGGAAAACCTGCCATTTCCAGGCAGCAACCTCACGTTTCATCGCTATCATGTCACAGCTTTTTCAGTATATATGAAACAAAAAAATTTTTCAACCCCTTTTTTCATTTTTTTGTATTTTTTTTAGTACAATATTTTTTCACTTTTTTCCGTTAATCTCTTGACAGAATCTTTCTATCCATGATATAGTGTTAATGTATTAGTACATTAAAGTGCTAAAGATTACATTGTAGTGTCTCTGATATTCCCCCAAAGTATCAGTGACGTCTCCAATTCTTATATACATCCTCTATTTAAGAGATTCCCCAGTTTTGTATATGTAGAAACTACAATGTAATCAGGAAAACCTCTCAATGACATACCAAAATGAAAGGGCGGATGCAATCATGTATCCGCCTTTTCATTTCCTTCTATTATTATATACATAACTCTTTCTCCACAAACCGGGTGTACTTTTCCAGAAGTTCCGAATATCCTGTTTCTTCTATAATAATATAGCAAGCGGATAGGAAAGGGAGCGCAAGCGGTTTCCATTTATTGCTGATTCAAGAGTTCTACCGCTTTATCATATGCATCCTCTGATGATGTCTGAACATCCGACACAAGCATAGCTCCCTTATTCAAACTGTCAGGTCGGATAAACTTTTTACAGGAAACATATAAATCCAACTTCGAATTTTCCAAAGTAAACTTCAATAAATCCCCATATGCGTTCGGCATATTTCTGCTTGGTTCACCGACAATCTTTCCCAATTGTCCGTCCCGCACCCAAACACAAAGCATTGTTGCAGAACTAAATGTATTTCGATCTGACAAGACCACCAACCTTACATTTTCGTTTTGTTTTGCGCAATCTAATGATCCCTCATAAATTTCTATTCCCTTTTTTTCGCCTTCCAGAGGATTTCCTCTTTGTTCCAGCAGTTCCTCAGACCATCTTATCACCATGGAATATTCGGGAGGTTCCATCCCCATAGCCTTCAGCAGTTCAAGTCCGGCATTCGAATCACCTCCCCCATTCCCCCGGACATCAATGATCACCTTTGTGCATCCATTCTTTATGGCACTCTCTAATTTGGAACTGATTCTCCACATCTCTCCATCTGTCACACAGGAATTAAAGTCTACAACAAAGATATCTCCTTCCATATAACTTCTGTTTTTCTCCGGCTCAGTTGATTGATATTTCTGAAAACGGAGTTTCTTTTTTTCACCATTCGAAAACAGAATCTCTACCCGATTTCCTTGTATATTTACATCGCATGCTTCTAACGTTTCCCTTAACCGTGTATAGATATCCATTTTATAAATATAATCCATTTCATTCTCAATTGCCTGCATTTTTTCCACCTGTCTGTAAATATCTTCAATCGCAATTCCTCCGATGCTTTCAATCCACACCCCCGTCTTTTTTCCATCTTTACAGACATAAGTCTTTCTATTCTCGTATTCAGTATCGATAGAAAGAAATTCCAGCCCTTCTGACGATTCTCCTGCGATCTGTGTGTGATTCTCACCAAGTGACGCAAGGTACTCGGACGTCTGTATCTGAAAATCTTTCACCTTCATTCCTCTGTCGGTATCTTCAATGTACTCTTTCTTTGCTTCATCGTATTCTGTCTGGTCTTTCTCTAACTCAAAAAAAGGGATGTACGTCTTCCACATATCGAATTACCTGATTCCGGTCTTCTCCCACTTCTTCCTTTGTCAAAAGACGACCCTCTTTCCAGACCGCAGTTCCTTTCCATGCATATCCCGCAAGTGCCACTGTCACCAGGAAAGTCAATCCTGCCTCAAACCATTTCTTCCGGAATCTCCAAAATTTCATTATCGATCTCCTCCCGTCAAATTTCCGCCTAGTCAAATACGACCTCTTTCACAGCCCCCATAGCTTCAAACGAATTCTTGTCGGCTCTAAAGTACTTTCTTTCCTCCTGACCATTTTCTTTTTCCAAATCTACAACATAAACTTGTTCCCCCTCCAACTTCATCGGAAACATGTTTTCATACCACACAGCCCCCACCACATGGGCACTTTGAAAATCTGAGTATGCCTCTTCCAGTCTCCAGTATTCCGCATTTATATATTCACTGTCATCATCCGTAATCCGAAACTCGCCAAAATAAGATGCCTGATACTTCTTTCCGTTCACTTTCATCTCTTCTACGATAATCGGTTCTTTTTCTTCTCCTAAATCATCACAGCCACTCAAATCTTTCGCATGAAGGCGTTCTCCATATTTTTCGTGTAGCTGGTTTGCCATGCACGGAACATCACTCGTCCCATAAGTCATAGCATCTATATCCACATGGGCACCTCCATAAATTCCCATAATCGGGACATCCTCCAACGCTTCATATTCTTCAATAAAATTTTCTACCATTCTGTTTTCCCGATATTTGAAATCCTGCGAATGATCGTAAAAGTATTTGCCCTGTTCCATATTTTTCAGGGTTTTCCGATATTCTTCCGAATCTTTTTTCCCATCTTTTTCCAGATAATCAAGATACCACTGCCCTGCCGTCTGATAATCATGTCCGATATCCGTACCATGTAACACAGTCTCTGGATACCTCTCTTTTAAACTCTTAAAAAAATTGTATGTTTCGATTTCTCCTGCCGCTGTCCCTTCCCAACTCTTCCATAACATGTCCAGAGTTTCATCATTCTCTTCCTTCATCCAGATATTAAGCATGTTGGCATCATAATAAGGCATTTCATAAAAAAGATCCCTCATCCCCTCTTTATAATACTCTCCCCATATTTCCAGTTCTCGTTTTTGGATATATTCATTAGAATGCGTTTCTCCGTACAGATAGATGCCGTCACTTTCAAGTTGTTCTTGAATTTTCTCTTCCGCATCTTTTTTCCGTTCCGAACATCCTGTCACACTGACCATTGCAATTAAAAGCATCATCAGAACTTTTCTTTTCCAGTAAATTGAACTTCGTTTCATCATTTCTCCCTCCTTCTCTCAGTCTCATTGTAAACTGAGCACTGTTTGCTATCCAGAAATCATTGTTTGCCTCTTCAAAAACTTCTCTTTTGTCCCCGCAAGCAATGCTTTCCTTCGAAATTCCTACTTTCTTTTCCATTTCACACCACATATGATATAATAGCTGTACATAGAAAAGTTTGTATCACTTATCGGGAAGGAATTGCTTATGAACGTACAGGAAAAGAAGACTCAGAAATGTTACCAGCTTCCCCGAAACTTCTGTGTCATTCTTTCCACGGGTATTCAGAAATAGAATCTTCCGTTTACAGAGGAATTCTATGCTTTTATTATACGCTGAAAGCAGGGAGAATTCCAGACGTAATCCTCCCTGCTTTCGTGATCTCATAATTTATCTATCGTTTCCTCATTTTCAATTTCAGCATCGCAGCTGCCTTTTTCGCATCGATCATATCTACAGCATTCTCCCCGACCACATTCGTCTCGACGCCTTCTGGATTTTTGTTCATGTCTACGATCGTATCCATATACGGATTGGTTACCACAAACTGAGCCGCTGTTCCGGTAAAATGGATTCCCACTACCGGAATGTCGCGTTTTCCAAGCTGTTCAATCGTATTGGTATAATCGACATCACTGTTCCCCCAGCCGTCTGCCGAAATGATAACACCGTCCGCGCGCATTCCTTCCGCCCATACAGCCGCTCTGGTTCCTACGAGGATCTTGTCCTGTTGATCCTGTGGTGTTCCCACGATAAGAATTCCCATAAGATCCAGATCTTCATCAGATGCTACCACATCGAGAAGTGGATCACGGAGGTTGTGAAGTGTTGTTTCTTTTGTTGAAGGTCCAATTCCCATTGCATTTTCGCTCCTCTCTTATCTCCTTCGTCTATTGCATGGAACGCAGAATTCCGTCCCGATATTCATTTGGTGTCACGAGAATCGGCATATTTCCCATGTCAATGATGGACCGTCCCCCTTCTACGCCAGACGGCTCTTTCGCAAACAGATGCATGTCATACATAGCGCCCTGTCCGGCTACCTGCTTGATAATCAGCACCTTTTTCTTTCCCGGACGGATAACGTCGAAGTATTCGTGACGCTCTGCACAGCGATCTCCATGGAATTTTTTCAGCTGGTCACGGAGTTCCTGGACGAACTCATCGCAGGCTCGGTGGGCAGCCGTCACGCCAGCGCGGATCTGTCCCATTCCCTCCTGGAGAGTCACATCAAAGGCAATCATTATATCGTGCTCACCTGGTGTTCCTGCTTTTCCGTACCGGATCTGATCTTTTAGATTTCCTTCTGAAGATCCGAATTCATGTGTCTGCTTTCCTGCCGTATCTACACCTGTGAGAATCACATAGACTCCGGTCAGAGTATGGGTGATTCCATCTCCGATATTTCCAAGCACTTTAGTCGAAACCGGGATGATATCCATGATGGTGTTTGTATACTGATCCCGCTCTTCCGGATGGATGATCCGGAAGGAGATGTCAGAAATATATTCTTCTTTTCCACTTTTATACCGTCCGGTACTATTTTTATCCACAGTCAGAGTGCCGTTTTCCGTCACCTTGTTTTCGCTTCCCCACTGTACATCCTGTACATGGTACGCCTTGATTACAAGTCTGCGGAGCTCTTTTGTCTCTTCTCCCATAGTCTTATTCCTTTCTGTCATTTTCCTCATTCTTTCTTTATCATACCACACTTCTTTTGTGTGGAAAACAAGAAAAGGCGGAGCTTTTTTAGAGAATCAAAAACGGGATCTGCACTTTCGTACAGATCCCGCAAATTTTTGCATCAAACTTTTGCAATATATTCAAATGGAAGTGAAACAACTTTTCCTGGAGTATCGATTGCAACAAGCTGTTCAAGTGTTGCTTTTACGATATCTCTCTGCATTTCCGGATTATTCGGCTCTCCGGCATTTGCTCCCATCGGTACGAGCGGTGCTACCGCACGTGGTGTACCTGTCTGACGAACAACAGGTGGAAGGGCTGCAATAATAATTGTAGGAATTCCAGCCTCTTCAATCGCTCTCTGCACCAGTACTGCAGAGCGGTGGCAGGTACCTCATCCAGCTGTGAGGATAACTGCATCAACATCCTCTTCTTTAAACATCTGTGCAATAGCCGGACCAGTTTCATGTTTGAATTTCTCCTGGTTTCCGCCGCCTCCCATGAATCCTACGTGTACCGGAGCACATGCTCTGATAAATCCTTCTGCTGCAAGTTCATGGATTCTGTCGATCGGGAACATACAGTTGATGTCTTTGTTTACATCACCATTATCATATCCACCATGTGAAACCATCAGCTCACTGGATGGTGTTGTATTTTCAATCTTTCTCCATGTGAAGTCTCCGGCAAGATTAAATCTTTCCTGGCTTTTCTTATGGACACCTGCTGCTGTAGCAAGAGCAACGGACATATCTTTGATTTCTTTTGTCACTGGAGCCCATACTGCCGGCGGAGTAATCGGAACAAAAATTTCAGATTGTAAACCTTTCACAACCGTTAAGCTCATTTTTAAACCTCCTCATGATTTTCATTCAATTCGCGCATCTCTTTCTGACGCCTCTTGTAGATATCAAGGTTGCTGACGTACTTCTCATTGATCTCCGGCCCCATCTGCTCTACGAAGCTCATGTTCCATGCCACTTCCTGTCCGACTTTAACCGGATAATCTGTAATCAGCATCCGCATCGGAATCTTCAGATAACCGAGCCTTCCTTTTAGGTCAACTCCTACGCATCCGTCATGTACCTCGACGATGACGCCTTCCATTCTTATGATTTTATCTCCATATTTCAGTTCCATACGTCATTACCATCTATTAATCGTATTTTTCTTTTCTCTTCTGGCTCATTGGGAGAGACTGCTCGTTTGCAACGAGTTCAATCTTCGTTCCTGTTGCCTTTTCAATCATCTCGATGTTGTTTGCCTTGACATTCGGATTCCATTTCTTTTCTGCCGGTTTAACTTCCTCGCCTGCCATTGCTGCTTTCAGCATTGCGATTGCACGTACTGCCTCTTCTTTACACAGTGTGTTGCATGCAAGAACTTCGTTTTCGATACCGGATTCAGATTTATTGTTGTCCACCATGTTTGTCATGTACGGATTTCCAACAACGAGTGCACCCTGTACAGCACAGAAAGATAATCCAACTACCGGGATTCCTCTCTTTCCGATCTGCTCATGATGACTTGCAAAATCAATGTGGTTATTTCCAAAGCCTTCTGTTGTGATAAATGCACCGTCAACATCCAAAGCTTCTACTGTCTGTCCAACACGTTTGGATACGTAGAATTTCTCTGCGTTGATCTGCGGGCTTCCTACGAAAAGAACGCCGCAAAGGTCAAGCTCTTCGTCATGGAGTGCTTCCAGTACGAGTGGCTCTCTCCAGTAGTGTCTGGACATCTCTTTTGATGCAGGTCCGATACATGTCAGCGCATGGATACATCCATCAAGTACTTCCAGTGGAGAAGTCATAACCGGAACATTTCCAAGATCTACGTTTGGTTTTGCTCCAAGTACACCTACCGGTTCCATCGGAAGAATCAGGTTGTCGTGCATAGCACCCTGTCCCATGATCTCTTTTACGATGACTACTTTTTTCTTTCCCGGATGTCTGAGATGTTCAAACTCCTCTGTATCAACTACAAGGGAATCATCCAGTTTCTTCAGAGCCTCACGGATCTCCTGTGTGATCACATCTGTTGCTGTATGTGCAGCAAGCGGGCCTGGACGCTCCATGTTTGTTCCTTCTTTGATGATAACTTCTGTCTTGATGAAGATCTCACCTTTATCCGGCGCTCCCGGACGTCCCCACATGATGTTCTCATCGAGGTATCCTTCAGAAGAACCGAACTCACCGATCTGAACGCCGTTTGCGTCTGTACCTGTTACCATCATAACAACGCCGTCAAGTACACGTGTTACGCCATTTCCGATTTCAGCTTCGCCTTCTTTTGTAGCGATCGGCTGTACGTCCATGATTGTATTGGAATATGTGTGGTACATTTCCGGTGTAATAATATCAATCTTTAAGCTGTTTACCAGTTCCTGGCCTGCAGCTGCTTCTTCTTCAATTCCTTCACGGATGTAAAGAACTGTTCCGTCAATCTTTGTCTCCGGTCCTCTCTTTACTTCAGTGATTTTGAAGTGCTTTCTTGTGAGTGTCCCCATCACTCTTGCTTCTTTTTCTTCTGCTTCCGGTGCTGCCGCTACTGCTGCAGCTGCAACTGAAGCCGGTGCTGCTGCTCCTGCAGCGCCACCCATGATTCCAACCGGAATTTCCAGGTTGATATCTTTTCCTTCTCCGATATGGAGTTTAAGTACTCCACCCGGTACTGCTGCCGGTGCCGGAGCTGGTGCTTCCGGCTGAACTGCCGGTGCTTCTTCTTCAACTGTTTCTTCTTTTGCCGGCTCTTCCGCAGAAGCTTCTTTGTATCCTTCTACGACATCCGGTGTAAGTGCTGTAAGTGAATCACATGTTTTTTTCAGTTTTGCACCAAGAACCTGTTCAATCGTAAGGACGCCTTCCAGATTCAGAAGTCCTGAATCTACCAGATCATCAAAGATCGCCGGATCCTCAAGATTTGCAGCTTC
Source organism: uncultured Sellimonas sp. (assembly GCA_963559135.1). Classification (GTDB taxonomy): domain Bacteria; phylum Bacillota; class Clostridia; order Lachnospirales; family Lachnospiraceae; genus Sellimonas. The sequence continues at coordinate 41,252 of CAUWJP010000005.1, read as the reverse complement.
GATTGTGATGCCCTCTTCCGCCCTGCAGCAAAGCACGGCCGGATCTTTTGCATGAGCTTTCGCTGTTTCAGCTGTAATTGACATGTTTCATTCCCTCCTTATTTTCTCCTTCGGCTCTTTGCCGTTTTCTATATATACAACCACACCGCATGGTGACGCAGAATGTGATGTACTTTTATGCCATACCTTTTCTTACTTTCCTTCCGGAAGCTGTTCCACCTGTTTAGAAACTCTCAGATATCTGTATAATGGATGTCCGATTGTTCTCATAACATGATCTGTCTGGTGGAATACTTTCAGTTTCATCTTCGGCGCAGATCCCATAACTGTATTGGAACAGTCGGAGCAGTTACCGATGATGATGTATTCACATCCGTCTTTCTTGAACTGGATGTTGTTCTTCGCCTGTCCTGGGCAGTTACCCGGTCTTTCACATTTGAGCGGTGCGCCCGGCTTGTTCTCAATAGCCTGTTTACATCTTGCTACAGATGCTACTACACCGTTCATCTTTGCGCAGATATCTCTCATACGTGCTTCGCTTCCGCCGCATGCGCAGACAAGAAGGCCGACTTTCGCACCGTGAAGGTTCGGGAAGTCGATTGTCACGATGATACCACCTGTCGTCTTTGTTACAGGAGCATCAACGTCTGTCGGGTTACCTGTGAAAGGTCCGCCCATAATAATCTCGCCGTAAACACCGTCGATACCGCCTGCACGCTCGATCATCTCGCCAACGCTTGTTCCTACCGGAACATTCATGAAGACATGCGGTTCATTTCCGCCATTGAGCTTACCGATTACTGTCATATTCTTAACAAAACATGGCTTTCTCTCCTCGATAGCCTCTGCCACTCTGGAGATAGTCTCCACATTAACTACTACTGCATTGGCAGCAGACGGAAGCTGTGTCGTCTCAAGCTCGATTCCAAGACACTCTCTGACAACCGCTCTTTCCTCTCCCATCGGGTAGATATCCGGAAGAAGGTGGATCGTCATGGCTTCTTCATCTTTAATTGCAGTCCGAAGTGTCTCTACTGCTTTTTCATTTTTCTTCTTGATTGCAAAAATTGCTTTATCAGCGCCTGCGATATCCATACAGTATTTCACACCGCGCACGATCTTATCGCTCTCGGCTTCAATCTGTCTGATATTATGGTAAAGTCCCGGTTCACACTCAGCAGCATTGATCAGGATATAGCCATGATCCAGATGTGCGTCCAGCTTGATTCCTGTCGGGAATCCTGCTCCGCCCATGCCGACTACTCCGGCTTCTTTTACCATCTCAAGCGGTGTACCCTCGGAAATCTTTTCGTACTCTTCCGGCTGTTCTTCGTCCGGTTTGATCACGATACGATCTTCCTTTACTTCTTCTACCACACCGTAAACGCTGGAGAAGATATTCGCTCCAAGTCCGGTCGGTTTTGCTACAAGTGTACCCTTTTTAACCACATCTCCGGCCTTTACAACCGGTTCACATGGCGCTCCTACGTGCTGACGCAGTAAAAGTTGAATGTTTCCCATAACAACATGCTCCTTTTCTTTATATTTTATACGGGATATGAATTCGGTCTCCAATATACGATCTTTCTTCCCGTCATGATCCACAGCAACGTTTGTTTTGTTTATTGATAATTTCTATAAAATATTCAGCATGGCTTTTGCCAGCTGATATCTGAAGTCCGTGCATTCACGGCCTGTTTTCTTTTTTGGCGGAGGCATGTGGGAATCGAACCCACCCAGGACGCTCCTAACGCCCTACACTGGTTTTGAAGACCAGGAAGCACACCAGTTACTCATCTACCTCCAGAATGCTTTTTCGCATAGACAATTTACCACACTTAGCGGCAAATTTCAACAGGAAAATAATTAATTTTTTGTCATTTGTATTTTAGCAAATAGCCGTTGACTTTTCAAGGGTTTTCGGTCATAATTGTAATAACTCACTAGACGCCGTACTAGAATACAGTCTACTACACGGCTTTTTGCTGATTCCGGCTTTTGTTTCCGGAGTTTTTTACTGCATGGAGTATTGCGTCCGGCTTAATAGATTTATCGTTTTTATCTATAAGCAAGTTAAAGTTATGAAATATTTTTTCTAAGGAGGAACTGATCATGGAACTGAACCCAAAATTAAATCTTGATAATTTTGAGGCATCTTTTTTAGCTGTGGACACTCACACAGTCGGAGAATTTACACGTATTGTAGTTTCCGGTTTCCCAAAACTGGAAGGTAATACCATGATTGAAAGAAAGAACTATCTCGCAGAGCATTACGACCATTTTCGTCAGGCTCTGATGTTTGAGCCAAGAGGACATCACGACATGTTCGGTGCTGTTGTAACAGAGCCGGTTAATCCGGAAGCTGATTTCGGTGTTATTTTCATGGATACCGGAGAATACCTGAACATGTGCGGCCACGGTACGATCGGTACAGTTACCGCTGTAATCGAGACAGGGCTGATCGAAGCAAAAGAACCTGAGACAGAAGTCGTTCTTGAGGCTCCTGCAGGACTGATCCGTACAAAGGCACAGGTAAAAGGCGGAAAAGTTGTCAGCGTTACCCTGACTAACGTGCCTGCTTTCCTTTATAAAGAAAATCTGAAAACTGTTGTAGACGGAAAAGAAATCACTTATGATATTTCTTTCGGCGGAAGTTTCTTTGCCATCATTGATGCAGAGCAGCCGTCTCTGAATCTCCACGTAGATTCCAAGACTGTTCCATTCCTTCAGGATTTTGGAATGAAACTTCTGGATAACGTCAACAAAGAAGTAAAAGTAAAACATCCGGAACTTGATATTACATCTGTAGACCTTGCTGAGTTCTACTGCCATACAGATACACCTGGATGCAACCGCAGAAATGTTGTAATCTTCGGCGACCATATGGCTGACCGTTCTCCATGTGGAACAGGTACAAGTGCAAAACTTGCCACTCTCCATGCAAAGGGCGAGATCGGTGTCGGTGAACCTTTCGTATACGAAAGCTTTATCGGTTCTCAGTTCAAAGGTATTATCCTTGGAGAAACAAAGGTCGCAGATTATGACGCTGTTATTCCGCAGATTACAGGATCTGCTTATGTTACAGGTCTTTCTACCTACGTAATCGACAAAGACGATCCGTTAAAATACGGATTCCGCGTAGGTCACTAGACCTCACAGTCATTCAGAAGGGATACCGATTTTTATGCCAAGGAAACGATCTTCCACTAAAAGCCGCATTGTCAAAGCGGCGTGGAATCTTTTTTACAAAAAGGGTTATGACAAAACGACCGTAGAAGATATTATCGCTCTTTCCAAAACATCAAAAGGAACCTTTTATCATTATTTCAAAGGGAAAGAGGCTCTGTTAAATTCCATCTCCGATCTGTTTGACTCAAAATACGAAGATCTTCAGTCAAAGATTGATCCGAATCTGTCTGCTTATGATACACTTCTGTATCTGAACAGAGAACTGTTCCATATGATCGAGACGAGTATTGATGTCAATCTGATTGCATTTTTGTATTCGTCTCAGCTTGTCACGAAAGATCACCGGTCACTTCTTGACGAGAACCGGCTGTATTTTATCTGGCTTCGTGAGATTCTGGAACATGCAGTTGAACGCGGAGAATTTCAGCAGGGTAATACACCTGACGAACTTCTCAAAATTTATGCAATGTACGAGCGTTCCATGATTTATGACTGGGCTTTATGCCAGGGTACCTATTCGCTTTCCGAATATAGTGCCCGTCTTCTTCCTCATGTGTTGGACACGTTCATTCACGGCATTTAATCATCACTGTCCTGACAGTCAGGTCTTTATAAAACAATGCAGGAACCCGCAATTTAAGAGCGAGTTCCTGTTTTTTATTCTATCAGATCTTTTTTCCATTTTTCGGCTTTATGCTCCAGAAAATGATATTCATAAAAACGACTATAAGCATCACAACCGTCATCGATGCCCAAAATCCCATATCAATCCCCAAAAAAGATGTGGCGCCAAACAACTCCATCCATAATTTTGTCCAATTCATTTTCCCGACTCCTCTCTATAATAATTCTCCGTAATGCCGCACATATGCTTTTTTCAAACTTATAGCAAGAATCATGTAAAGCAAAATACACGGAATAAGATAAGCAAAATATTGCAGCGGAAGTGCCTCAAATCCCAATAACGTTCCAAACGGGGTAAACGGTATCACCGTAAGCACTGCAATTCCTGCACACGTAAGAATTGTGAGCGGTGCTGAGGCCCTGCTTTGTATAAACGGAATTTTGGCAGTACGGATCATATGAATAACAAGCGTCTGACTCCACATGGATTCGATAAACCATCCGGCCTGAAACATTGCCGCATAGGTGCTTTGCATCTGACTCAACTGCGCTCCGCTGAAATGATTCGCCAGATCATTGTACAGCACTCCCCCGGAGACAAATAGCGGGCAGAATATAAAATACATAAAGATATAAGTTGTAAAGTCAAATATTGAACTGGTCGGTCCGATCCAAAGCATAAAGTTTCCTACTGAGGAAGCATCCCATTTTCTTGGTACTGCCAGGTAATCCTGATCTACGTTATCCCACGGAATTGCAGTACAGGACAGATCATAAATCAGATTTAAAAAGATCAGATGAATACTCATCATCGGCAAAAAAGGCAAGAGTGCAGATGCGGCCAGAACAGAAAACATGTTTCCGAAATTAGAAGATGCCGTCATTTTTATATATTTAATCATATTGGCATAGGTCTTTCTTCCTTCAATAATTCCCTGTTCCAGAACCATCAGATCTTTTTCCAGCAGGATAATGTCAGCCGATTCTTTTGCCACATCTACAGCCGTATCTACGGATATTCCAATGTCGGCTGATTTCATGGCTGCTGCATCGTTGATACCATCCCCCATAAAGCCAACTGTGTGATCATTTTGCCTTAGTACCGAAACAATCCTTGCTTTCTGATCCGGTGTCAGCTTTGCAAATACGTCTGTTGATTCAGCAGCTTTTGCAAGTTCCTCATCTGTCATATGTTCCAAATCAGTTCCAAGAAGCATATTCCGCACTTTTAGGCCGACCTGTTTGCATATTGTTCTTGTCACCTTATCGTTATCACCTGTAAGGATTTTTGTCGTAACACCATGCTCTCTCAGCGCTTTGACAGCCGCCATCGTGGACTCTTTTGGCGGATCAAGAAATGCCAGATATCCCAATAAAACCATATCGGACTCATCTTTCACACTGAATGCTCCTGCAGGCGACGGATTACTTTTCTGAGCAATTGCCAGAACTCGAAATCCTTTGTCATTGAGACTCTCAACGGTTTCCCGGATCTGATCACGCAATTCCTCGTTCAGAGGGCGAACATTCTGCTCAACTTCCGCAAAGGAACATATAGAAAGCATTTCTTCCACCGCACCTTTTGTTACCATCTGTGTTTTCCCACTTTTATCCTGTACAACCGTCGTCAATCGTCTCCGTTTAAAATCAAACGGGATCTCATCTATCTTGACATAATGTTCAGATAAATCTGTCAGTTGAGGGTTTTCCGCTTCTTCTTCCTCTGTTTTCTGAATAATAGCCAGATCCATCAGGTTTTTATGCCCTGTCTGAAAATAACTGTTCAGATAAGCATGCCGAAGTACTCTTGCATCTTCTTCTCCATTCACGTTCAAATGATATTCCAAAGCAACCTTATCCTGTGTCAATGTCCCTGTTTTATCAGTACACAGAATATCTATAGCACCAAAATTCTGGATAGAATTAAGATTTTTTACAATAGTCTTCTTTTTACTCATGGACACTGCCCCTTTTGCCAGGCATGTCGTAACAATCATAGGCAGCATCTCCGGGGTCAATCCAACTGCTATGGAAATCGCAAATAAAAATGCTTCCATCCAGTCACCTTTTGTAATACCGTTAGCAAAAAATACAATCGGAACCATGACAAACGCCAGACAAAACAGGATTGCTGTAAAAGGATTAATAAATGCGCCTGCCAGGCGTTTTGGCAATGATCTTTTCTTTTCATGTGTTACTTTGTTGCTCCCATAAATAGCACGCTTTTTTGCAACCTCCTCGCCATCTAATCCACACAAAGTTGTACCCAGTTTTTTTAAAACTTGTGTGATTGATTTCTCAGCTGCAAAACGAATACGACGGTTCTCTTCATCGCGGATTACAGCATTTTCAACCGTCTGCCGTAAAGCTTCTCTTTTTTTCAACTTCTTTGTACTCATTGTCCCTTACCTCCTTGCATTGCTAACAGTATAAAAAAACCGCAAGGAAAATCACATGGTCAAAACCTTGCGATTTCCTTGCGATTCAGCAAGAAATCTTTTCCTGAGACAACCATTATTTTACTTATAGTTTGTCATTGAACTTATACCCTATCCCCCAGATTGTCTGGATGTATTCCGGAGCATCCGGATTTGGTTCAATTTTTTTACGAAGTTTTCTTATGAATGCCATAATATTACTGTCATCCAACATATAATCATCTTCCCACACAGCCTGATAAATCTGTTCTTTCGTGAACACCTCTCCTCGATTACGGGCAAGAAAATATAGAATATCAAACTCTTTTGGGGGCAATGATATCTCTCTTTCATCGCGTACAACTTTCCTTAATCTCGGATCAACTGTGAGCGCCCCGCAATGCAATACATTCTGGTTCATACTTACCGTATGATCTTCATCTATCAACTCTAACATCAGCGTACTGACTCTTCCACTTATCAGGTCTTCGACCCCTTCCATCAGTTCATCCACGTTTCCTGTGTCCGGAGCAGCCAGCCGAAGTTTTTCATAAATCCACTTCGCCAGGGTAGAATCCAAACCGGCAAAACCAATATTCTTTTTCATATAGATTCCCCCTTCTTAAAGTAATTCCTGGTATTTCCCGATATACCATCTTTTGGCAAGCGTCACTAACAGCAAATATGTCAGTACCACAACTACAAGAAACAGAAAATACGACACTGGAAGGCCTGTAAGGCCAATAAGCCGTCCAAGCGGAGTCACCGGTAGAATGGTAAACAGCACAATTCCCAACATTGTAACAAGTATTACTGCTCCGGAAGGTCTGCTTTGTATCAGTGGAATTTTTCTTGTACGAAGTAAGTATAGAATCAACACCTGCGTCCACATCGATTCGAGAAACCATCCCGTCTGAAAAACTGAAATAAATTCTCTCTGCATTCCTGTTGCCAATTCCGTAAATTCTCCTCCGCAAACAGAAGGACAAAGTACAAAAAACAAAAAAGCAAAGGTCACAATGTCAAAAACAGAGCTGATAGGCCCGAAAAATTTCATGAAACGTCCAAGCGTCCTCCCGGACCATTCAAGTGGCTTTGCACATGCCTCTTCATCTACAAAATCCCATGGAAGAACAAGACATAAAATATCATAAAGTAAATTCAATAGCAAAAGCTGTATCGACGCAATCGGAAGAAATGGAAGAAAAATGCTTGCAATCACAATCGAAAAAATATTCCCGAAATTGGAAGAAGCTGTAATTTTAATATATTTAGACATATTACAAAATGATTTTCTTCCTTCCGTGACACCTGTTCCAAGGACATTCAAATCCTTTTTCAACAGAATCACATCTGCACTTTCTTTCACCGCTTCAGCAGCCGTATCAACGGAAATTCCAACATCCGCCTCAACAATAGCCGGTAAGTCATTCATTCCGTCTCCCAGAAACCCCACTGTATGACCATTTGTCTGCAAAGCCTGTACCACCATCATTTTTTGCTTTGGAGACAGCTCTGCAAAAACAGTTGTCTGCTCAATACGAACCGCCCACTCATCTTCTGTCAGCTTCTCCAATTCTTTTCCGGTCAGTATTTGTTTCGTATCAATCCCCAGACGATTACAGATCGAAACCGTGATACTTTGCTGATCGCCCGTCAGAACCCGTATTCCCACATGAAGAGACTTCAATTTTTCAATCGCATCTGCCGCCGAACTTTTCGGTGCATCAAAAAAAACAAGATAGCCAAGAAGAGTCAAATCCGTATCATCCAATACTGTCACTTTATTTTTTGCCATTTTTTTGTATGCCACTGCCAGTACTTTCATTCCGTCTTCCAACATTTCATCCACAACGGCATGAACACTTGAAAGACCATCCTCTCCCATTTCCTGACATTGTCCTTTATATTCTATCCGACTGCAGCGTCGGCACACGGCCTCCACACTTCCTTTGACAATCAGGAGATTTTCTTTCTTTCCTTTCACTAAAACCCCTGCAGACTTTCTCTCATAGTCAAAAGGAAGCTCATCCAGTTTCGGGTAGTCTGTCGTCAGTTCATCAAAACGGCATTGAAATCCCGGCATTTCCTGATATTTTCGAATGGCCGTATCCAGATGATTATAGGTACTTGTCTGATAGAAACTGTTTAAGCAGGCATATTCCAGAACTTTTTGTTCTTCATTTCCGAGAATATCCGTATAATATTCCAGCGATATTTTGTCACCTGTCAATGTTCCGGTTTTGTCTACACACAAAATATCCATACTTCCAAAACCCTGCATGGCATTAATATTTTTTACCACTGTCTGCTTTCTTCCCATGGAGGCGCTGCCTTTTGCCAGACAAGCATTAATTACCATCGGCAGCATTTCCGGGGTCAGGCCTACTGCTACAGATAAGGCAAATAAAAATGCAGCCGTCCAGTTTCCTTTTGTAACCCCACACGACACAAAAACGACAGGAATCAAAACGGCCATGAAACGCATCAGTACCCATGCTATGGAATTAGCTCCTTCATCAAATTTATTCTTCCGATTTGACTCTGAAGCCGAAAAACTGCCATATACTGTATCCTTACCAACCGAAAGTACGATTCCCTTTCCTGTTCCTCCAATTATGGCTGAACCCATAAATACGATATTATCGTATTCTTCAAAAGAATATTCTTTCCCTCCTGGGAGTGGTTTTGCCCATTTTTCCAGAACAGAACTCTCCCCTGTAATGACCGTCTGAGAAACAAACAAACCGTTCGTTTCCACAAGCCGAATATCAGCAGGTACCCTTTCTCCTGCTGAAAGCAGCACTGTATCACCGACGACCAGCTCTGAGGAAGATACTTTCTTCCACTGATGATTTCGAAGTACCAGAATTCCCGTCTGAAGCAGACTTGTAAGATGATCTGCAACATGTTTTGATCTCATCTCCTGAGAAAATCGTATGACACCCCCAACCAAAAGCATACTCATGATAATAAGAGGTGTCGTCATATCCCTGCTGTAATCAGATGCCGGCAACACGTCTGTCACAAACGAAATCACCGCCAGAAACATCAGGATAATCGTAAACGGATTGATAAATGCCTTTCTTAGTCGGTAAAATATCGTATCACAGATGCGTTTATTTATTGTATTAGTCCCATAGTTTTCCCGACTGCATTCTACCTGTTTCTCATTGTAACCACTATCTGAAATATGAAAGTCCCGATACAACTCTTCAATCTCTCTGGATGCATAATAGGAAACCCGTTCATGAATAGAATTGTGATCCTGCATACTCTTTCCCTCCTGGCAATTTTTTATATTATATCATAGAGCACATCATCTTCGGGAAATCAAAACCTTGCTTTTTTCTTGCTTTAGGTATAAAAAGAACCTCCTATGCACTGCATAGAAGGTTCTAAATCTCTTACTTCTTCAGGAAGTTCCTATTATTAGAGCAATCCACCGATTGAAAGGAACAATGGGGCAAAAACAAGTGATACGATCGTCATCAGTTTGATAAGGATATTGATAGAAGGACCTGATGTATCTTTAAACGGATCCCCTACCGTATCACCGACTACAGCTGCCTTATGGGCTTCACTTCCCTTTCCGCCGTGATGTCCATCTTCAATATACTTCTTCGCATTATCCCATGCTCCACCGGCATTAGACATAAAGATCGCCATAAGTACACCTGTTACAAGAGAACCTGCAAGAAGTCCTCCCAAGGCTCCTGTACCAAGCAGCACACCTGTCACAACCGGAGCTGCTACAGCCATAATTCCCGGTACAAGCATTTCTTTCAAAGCTGCTGTTGTTGAAATTGCAACACAGGATTTGTAATCTGGCTTCTGTGTGCCCTGCATAATTCCAGGCATTTCAGCAAACTGTCTTCTAACTTCTTCAATCATCTGATATGCCGCTTTGGACACACTCTGCATTGTCATAGATGAGAAAAGGAATGGAAGCATACCTCCAATAAACAGACCGATGATAACCCGGCTGTCGAGAATATCAATCTGATCCAGCTTAACTGCTTCTGCATAAGATACGAACAGCGCAAGTGCTGTCAATGCTGCAGAACCAATTGCAAATCCTTTTCCGATGGCAGCTGTCGTATTTCCTACGGAATCCAGCTTATCTGTAATCTGACGGACAGATTCATCAAGACCGGCCATCTCCGCAATTCCACCTGCATTATCAGCAATCGGACCATATGCATCTACTGCTACTGTGATTGCTGTTGTAGATAACATTCCTACTGCTGCAAGAGCAATTCCATAAAGACCGCAGAACTGGTAAGCTACAAAGATACCAACACAGATCAAAAGGATCGGTGCTGCTGTCGACTTCATTCCAACTGCCATACCACTGATGATGGTAGTTGCGGCACCTGTCTCAGACTGTTCGCCAATTTCTTTGACAGACTTGTAATCTGCTGATGTATAAACCTCTGTGATAATACCGATAAGAAGACCTACAATCAGACCGGAAATTACTGCCCCTGCCGCAAACATATTTCCAAAGAGTGTATAACTTAATACCAACGCAACAATAACAACAATAACACTTGCTGCATAAGTTCCCATCTTCAGCGCTTTGTGTGGATCTGCTTTCTCGTCTCCTTTTACAAAGAATGTTCCCAGGATAGAAGCAATCAATCCCAGTCCGGAGATCATCAGCGGATATACTACACCTTTCATCTCATAATATACAATTCCAAGAGTCAGTGCAGAAATCAACGCACCTACATAAGACTCAAAAAGATCCGCTCCCATTCCTGCAACGTCACCTACGTTATCACCTACATTGTCAGCGATAACCGCCGGGTTTCTCGGATCATCTTCCGGGATTCCCGCCTCTACCTTACCTACAAGGTCTGCTCCAACGTCAGCGGCTTTCGTATAGATACCTCCGCCCACACGTGCAAATAAAGCAATGGATGATGCTCCCAGACTGAATCCGGAAAGTACATCAATATTTCCTGTGATCAGATAAATCAGACTCACTCCAAGAACTCCGAGACCTGCAACGCAAAGCCCCATAACAGCTCCTCCGGAGAATGCAACAGAAAGTGCTCTGTTCATTCCTGATTTCATCGCAGCGTTGGCCGTACGAACATTTGCTTTCGTAGCCACCTGCATACCAAAGTACCCTGCAAGTGTAGAAAATGCCGCACCTACTACAAAACAGATTGCAGTAACAATACTTCTTGTTCCAAGTCCAATCAAAACAAACAGCACTGCTACAAATATAATCAGAATTCTGTATTCTGCCATCAGAAAGGCTCTTGCCCCATCGGAAATTGCATCGGAAATTTCCTTCATTCTTTTATTTCCTGCATCCTGCCGCGTAACTTTCGTCGCAAGGTAAACAGCAAATACCAGTGCCGCGACAGCAAACACCGGCACTATCTTCAGCATCATTGTCATAATATTCCTCCTCCCATTTCATGACACTGTTTTTATACTTTTCATCCCTTCTAAGAATACTTCCCCTGCCCAATAACCATTCCACAAAAAAGCGAAAAGCCGGACTTCCATAATGAAAATCCGGCTTTTGATTATACCATACATTCATGAAGCTCTTCGTGTTCAATCCCGACCTGATCCATGATTCCAATAATGGAATCCCGATCTTCAAGCCCGGCACACCATGCAAGTCCACATCCTGCAGAAATGACTCTTGGTACAGGAATCAGCCTTCCATTAACCTCGTGTTCCTTACATGTTTTCTCCATTGCCATCGCATCTGCCGTCGTGTGAAAAGTCACTACAAGCTTTAATTCTTTCTTTCTCATGATTCAATCACTATTTCAAATTCAGAGCCTTTTTCTGTCACGGTGACCTTTTTGCCTTTATCCTTTGCAAATTTCTCCACATTGGTTCTCTGGTGAGGTTCGCTTACAAGCACCTTTACCGGCTCCGTCGTTCCCTCGATCGCCTCTGCTGTCAGCATGATCGGTTCCGGGCAGGAAAGTCCTCTGGCATCTACTTCCTTCATTTCATTATCATCCTTTCCCATAGAATAACATACATTTCTTTAAAATACCATATTATTTCGCCATTTTTCGTTTGTTTGTCAGCGCAATAACAAAGCATACTACAATGCAGATCACAACTGCAATCCGGCCTGCTGTGCTGACCCCACCTGCGGATGCCGCTTTCTCTGCAGTTGCCGCACTGGCTGCCGCTCCTGCCAGTCCAAAGTTATGTGATACAGCAGCTCCTACGAAAAGACCAAGAACTGTCACCGCGGAATCCGAAGATCCTTGTCCTGCGAGAACAAGCTGACGAAGCGGACATCCTCCTGCAAGCACTGCTGCAAATCCCACAGCATACATTCCAAGGATACTCCACAGATGATCAGAATGTGCAATCGGCTGACCACTAAATCCAAGGTGGAAGCCACCCGTTGCAAGATTATAAATCAACATTACCACAAACAATCCCGCAATAACCGATATCAAATCAAAACTTTTCACAAGAATAATATCACGCACACCACCAGCAAAACACATTCTCGATTTCTGGGCAAATACTCCGAAAATAAGTCCTCCGATCAGAGAAACAAGAATCGGAGCATGGAGTGCTCCTGGGCCTGCTCCCGGCTCTGATACCGCAAGCAATGTTGTACCTACGCTTAAAATCAGAATTCCTACCATCAGAATCGGAAGTACCGTACCGCTTGCCGCATTGGTCTCATGTGCTCTTCCAAGGCTGAATCCTTTCTTCAGGAAAAATGCTCCCGTTGCAACGCCGGCAATAAATCCAATCAGAGCAACCCATGCATTCAGGTCACCTGCTGACATACGCAGTACCATACGGAGCGGGCATCCGAGAAATGCAAGAGAGCCGATCATAATGATCATTCCAAGGACGAAACGGATCATCGGGGAAGAACCTCCGGTAGACCGATACTCCTTTGTAGCTAATGAGATTGCAAATGCTCCCAGCACAATTCCTACAATTTCAGGTCTGGCATACTGTACTGCTGCCGCACTGTGGAATTTCAGCGCTCCTGCAGTATCCCTGACAAAACATGCGATACAGATCGCCATGTTCGCCGGGTTCCCTGTTGCCGCCAGGACTGCAGCAACGATACCACAGACAACGCCGGCAAGGGCCAGTTTCTTTTTTGAGTCAGATAAATTCATTCTCTTTCCTCCTCTTCCTTATTCTTCTTTCGCGAGTTCTTCTACTGCACGGATGGCAGTCTGAATCTCTTCCTCAGTATTGAAATGGGAGAAACTGAAGCGTACGGATCCCTGTTCTACTGTACCGAGAGCTTCATGCATCAACGGAGCACAGTGTCCGCCCGGTCTCGTGGAAATGTCGTACGTCATCAGAAGTTCATCGCTGACTTCCGCAGAATCATAATCTCCGATATTCAGTGTGACAATCGGGCATCTCTCTTCTGCCTCGAAATCTCCGTAGATTTTCACGCCCGGGATATCTTTTACCCCTTCGTAAAACATCCACATCCACTTCTGTTCGGTCCTGCGGATCGTATCGATTCCAACACGTTCTATGTAACCAAGCGCCGCATTCAGTCCTGCGATCCCGTGGCCGTTGAGTGTGCCTGCCTCCAGTGCTGTCGGCATTTCGGACGGATGATGACGGTTGTACGTCTGTATCCCACTTCCTCCCATCTTCAACGGACGAACTTTCAATCCTTCTCTTACATAAAGTCCACCGGTACCCTGCGGACCAAGAAGCCCTTTATGCCCTGTAAAGCACAACACGTCCACATGCATGGCTTTGACATCAATCGGGAAAACACCCGCTGTCTGGGATGCATCCACAATATAGAGAATTCCGTGATCGTGCGCCGTCTTTCCGATCCTTCCAATATCAACCAGATTTCCTGTCAGATTGGAGCCGTGTGTCGTCACAATGGCCTTTGTCTCCGGACGAATGGCCTGCTCGATCTCTTCATAACAGATCCTGCCTTTGTCATCGCTCTTCACAAAGGTCACTTCCACGCCTTTCTCCTGAAGATCATAAAGCGGTCTGAGAACAGAATTATGTTCCAATACTGTCGTAATCACATGATCTCCGGGCTCTATAAGTCCCCGGATCGCCGTATTCAGACTTTCGGTGGAATTGTATGTAAATGCAATCTGTTTCGGATCGTCTGCTCCAAAGAGCTTTGCCAGTCGCTCTCTTGCTTCATAAATGATCCGCGCTGCTCCCAGAGACGCTGTATTTGCTCCGCGTCCGGCATTTCCAAGAGATCCCATCGCATTTACAACCGCATCGATTACTTCCTGCGGCTTATGCATTGTAGTCGCTGCATTGTCAAGATAAATCATAGTCTCTCCCTCCCATTTCTTTTAGTATATCTTTTTTGTCAGATTTAGTCTAATTTAAAAACCCTATAAAAATTGCCAATTTATAGAAACATTCTATAAACTGGCAATCTGTAATTACTTATGAATTTGATACATTTCTTTCACAATTTTGATAAACCGTTCCGCTGATTTTGAAAGGTGGAAGTTCTTATTGTATACAATATTCAGATTTCTTCCTTCCCCTTCACCCGGTACCTTGCGCCAGAGTACTTTTTCTGTCCTGATCTCCTCTTCCGCCGCCAGCTTCGAGATGATGGAAATTCCCATCCCCTTCATGACAGAACGCTTGATTGCCTCCTGGCTTTCCATGCTGGCAACCACAGTCAGCTGATCTACATCAATGCCATACTGTTTCAGCTGCTTTTCCGCTTCCTTCCTTGTTCCGGATCCCTCTTCCCTCATAATGTAGGATTCCGATTTCAGCCAGTCCAGATCCTCTGTCTCCACAAGGCGCCGATACTTCTCTGTATTCGGCATGATGATAATCAATTCATCTTTATAGAAAGGAATGTATTTACAGAATTTTCTCTCCAGAACGGTTCCAGAAAATCCGATATCCGCTGCTCCCCCGGAAATCAGTTCAATTACTTTGGAACTGTCCGTTTCAATGACCTTAAACTGCTCTTTTGGATATTTCTCAATGAACCTTGCTAAAATCCCCGGCAGAATATACTGTGCCGGAATAGTTGATGCCGCAATTGTAATCTTTCTGACATCAGACTGTCTCTCCCCACAGAAACATGCTGCGATCTGATCTTCCAGATCAATCATCTGCTTTGCGTAACTGTAGAGGATTGTTCCATCCTCGGAAAGACTGACTTCTTTTGTATTTCTGATAAACAGCCTTGCGTCCAGTTCCTTTTCCAATGAAGAAATATGCGCGCTGATCGTCGGCTGTGTCAGATACAGCTCCCTTGCAGCTTTGGAAAAGCTCTTCTTATCCGCAACGCATACGAATGCCTCCAACTGTTTTAAATTCATAAATATGCAACCCTTTCGCTCTCTGCTCCTGTTTTCTTTGTCACCTTCTGGCTGTCCATATATTCCAGGATCGGTTTGGCGCTTTTCCGGCTTGTTCCAAACATATCCCGCACCTCAGCGATCGTAATGATTCCGTCCTTCTGAAGCTTTTCAAGAATTCTTTCTTTTGCCTTCTCCATATAGGACGCCAGTGTATACATTTCATCGTTGATCTTTACGACAGTTCCTTCGGAAATCAACACCTGAAGCACATCTTCCTTCACTCCGTCCGGGAGCTTCGGGAATACAATCTCAGAGAAACGGACAAAATCATAGCCCGCTTTCTCAAAGGTCTCAAGAATCGTCCGGGATGCTCTCTCAAATACCGCATCTTTTGGTATCTCATAGCCCGAAGCATGGAGATACTCTCCACTGCGTCCGATCTTTTCCTCATTTATCAGCATCTCAATATACATGTCAAACACATTCGGCTTGACCTGCTTCATAAACCGCATATGCACTTCTGCTTTTGACATACCCGGCCGGTATGGATGGGCCTTATGAAAACCTTCCAGTTCTTTCAAAATGGACTCTGTCATGCTTTCCTGCGAACTTCTGTGCCATACATAGATGTCTTTCTTCATAGGGAAAACATGGATCTGACCTGTCTCCTGAAGCTCTTTTACATCTTCCTCCACTTCCTCCGGAGAAAGTGCTGTAATCTTGGCCAGTTCTGCGACAGTCACCATCGTCTTGTCATGCTGGCGGATGTGAAGTTCGATTACATCGGCCGAAGAGCCGGACTCTTTCTTCTTGAGCTCCTCGATCACATCCTGCTGGAATCTCTTTTTCCATTTTGGATTCGGCTCCAGAATCACGCCCCCTCCGATAGTCTCCATCGGAGAATAGAAGCGCACGACAAACCGGTCGCCTCTGCGCACGGCGATCTCCTCCTCCAGACGCAACTGCACAAAGCCGCTCTCGCCCGGTCCGATTTCCTCTTTATCAAGGAGAATGGCACGGCAGAGGACTTCGCTTGTCCCCGTGAAAAGGTGAAGCCTTGCATTATTGGTAAGGATCCTCATGGAAGACGGAAGAACATTCAGCCTTACATCCAGAAGATCTGTATTTTTCATGTTTTTCGGCGGTGCAAGAACACAGCCTCTCTTGATCTCCGACTTCTTGATGTTGGAGAGATTAATAGCCACACGTTGTCCGGCATAGCAGACATCCACATTTTCGCCATGGACCTGAATATTCCGGATTTTACATTCTTTTCCGATCGGATACATACAGAGCGTATCCTCTTTCCGGATCGTCCCCGCAAGCAATGTTCCGGTAATAATGGTTCCGAATCCGGACATGGTAAATGCACGGTCAATCGGAAGCCGCGGAATCGTATGAATATCTTTTTCTGTCACTTCATTCTCCGTCATACTCTGAATCGTATCTATAAGATCGGACAGACCCTCACCTGTAGCGGCGGATACCTTTACAATCGGTGCCGTTTCAAGGAATGTTCCCTGCAGTTCCTCACGCACTTCCTCCTCTACAAGCTCCATCCACTCTTCGTCCACCAGATCACACTTGTTGAGGACAATAATACTCTTTTCAATACCAAGCTCACCAAGAATGTCCATATGTTCTCTTGTCTGCGGCATGATTCCCTCATCCGCTGCAATTACAAGCATGACCAGATCCATCCCTACCACGCCTGCAACCATGTTATTGATAAAACGCTCATGTCCCGGCACATCGATAATCCCTGCCCGGTCGCCGTTCGGAAGGTCAAAATATGTAAATCCAAGGTCGATTGTGATTCCTCTTCTCTGCTCCTCTTCCCAGCGGTCTGTATTTCTTCCTGTCAGCGCCTTGATCAGCGTCGTCTTTCCATGGTCAATATGACCGGCTGTTCCTATGATAATGTGTTTCATATCTTTTTATTCCCACTGTCTCTATCGTAATTATAATATCTGCTTTAACTCGTCTGCCACAAGCTTCATCCGATCCTCCTCAATAGTCCGCACATCCATCAGGATCGTATCGTTGACTGTCCTTGGGATGATCGGAACCTCCAGATGACGCATCGCCGTCTCAAGCTCCGGAACACTCATCGTTTCCGGCCGGATGCAGACAGCCATACTTGGAATCCTCTCAAGCGGAAGAGATCCCCCGCCGATCTGGGATTCGCACTTCTGAAGCGTAATGGACGCACGAAGGCCTTTTCGCTCCAGCATCCGTTTGAATCGTCTTGCCGACTTTTCCACCTCTTCGGCAGTTCTTGTAATCATGCGAAGAACCGGAATCTTATTCACCGCGTTTTCTTCGCTTAAATATTCCTGCAATACCAGCTCCAGCGCCGTCGCTGTAAACTTGTCGATACGGAGTGCTCTTGTCAGCTGGTTTTTCTTCATCTGATCAATGTATTTTTTCTTTCCGACGATAATTCCCGCCTGCGGCCCTCCAAGAAGCTTGTCCCCGCTGAAGCAGACTACATCTGCTCCCTTCCGGATAGAATCCTGTACCGTCGGTTCGTAAGTCAGTCCATATTTACTCAGATCGATGAGCACACCGCTTCCGAGATCTTCGATAATCGGAAGATTGTACTCCTGTCCTAACGGGATCAAATCATCGATACCTACGGACTCGGTAAATCCTACAATCCGATAATTACTTGTGTGAACCTTAAGAAAGGCCTTCGTCTCCTCTGTAACTGCATCCGCATAATCAGAGTAGTGGGTCTTATTCGTCGTTCCCACTTCCACAAGTCTGGCTCCACTTTGCTCCATCACATCAGGAATCCTGAATTTGCCGCCGATTTCCACAAGCTCTCCTCTGGACACGACGACCTCTCCGCCTTTTGCCATGGAACTTAAAATCAGCATCACGGCAGAAGCATTATTATTGACTGCCATGGCAGCCTCCGCTCCCGTAATCTTGCAGAGCAGCTTTTCAAAATGAGAATACCTTTCCCCGCGCCTGCCGGCCTCCAGGTCGTATTCCAGATTTGAGTATCCACATGCTACTTCCGTAAGCCTTGCCATATGCTCTCTGCTGATCGGGGCACGTCCCAGATTGGTGTGGAGAATCGTTCCTGTCGCATTGATCACCGGGCGCATGTCCGGTGTATGCATCTTCTCCACCCGCCGGATGATATCCGGAATCAGATTGTCAATCTCATGGCGGATCGTTTCTTCATCATCGCATGTCCGGATCATTCCTCGCACGTACTCTGTCTGCTCCCTGATGGCATCCATCACCGTGTCTCTTTCATAAACCGAAGCTGCGTTTTGGATTCTTTCATCTTCCAACAGTATATCCACCTTTGGAATACTGCGGTAAAAAACATTTTTGTCCATTTTCGTCTCTTTTCCATTCTCCGCTTTCTATACAAGCCGGATGAATGTGTTGTCCTCCTGATCTTTTTCCGATACTTCGCCTATCATGGCCACCTTGGTATCCAGTCCCTTTTTCTCAAAATCTTCCATGACAGCATCTGCCTGCTCCGGCGCAACACTGATCAGAAGTCCTCCGGATGTCTGCGGATCATAAAGAAGATCCACGTAGTGTTCCGGTGTATTGCCGACATCTACATACTGTCCGGAATGTCCTCTGTTCTTATACGCACCTGCCGGAATCAGTCCCATCTTCGCATACTCAACCGCATCCGCAAAATACGGAATCTTTCGCACATCCAGATTCAGGCACACTCCGCTTGCGGTCGCCATCTCGGCTCCGTGTCCAAGAAGTCCGAATCCTGTCACATCCGTGCAGGCGGATACATCATACTTCTCTACAACCTCTTTTGCTTTCTTGTTGAGGGAAGACATGACAGTCTCTGCTTCTTTAATCGCTCTGTCAGAGGCCATCTCCGCCTTAATCGCCGTATTAACGATACCGTTTCCAATCTGCTTTGTCAGAATGAGTTTATCACCCGGTCTGCAGCCGTAATTTTTGAAAATCTTCTTCGGATGAACAAATCCCGAAACACAAAGTCCGTATTTTGGCTCGTCATCCTGAATAGTGTGTCCGCCCACCAGAACGGCCCCGGCTTCCATCACCTTATCCGCTCCACCTTTTAAGATCTCTCCTAAAATGGCCGGATCCAGACAATTCGGGAAACCAACGATGTTAAGCGCCACTTTCGGCTCGCCTCCCATGGCCCAAACATCGCTTAATGAATTGGCCGCCGCAATCTGGCCGAACATATATGGATCATCTACGATCGGAGTGAAGAAATCAACTGTCTGGATCATGGCGATGTCATCTGTCACCTTGTAGATCGCAGCATCATCCGCTGTCTCAATTCCGACGATCAGGTTGTCATCATGGAATTTCGGTAGCTTACCCAGAACCTGGGCAAGGGTCTCAGGACCTATCTTGGCGGCTCACCCCGCCGTCTTTGTCATTTGTGTTAATTTCACATCCTGAATCATCTTTTTCTTCTTCTCCTTTCGCATATACTTATAGAAAAAACTTATAACTTTTTTATTATATCATAAACAAAAACAAGATCAACCAGAAATGTATGTTTGCTGTCAAAAAAATATCAGGATTGGCACAGTCTGATGCCAATCCTGATGTATCCTTCCATACCGTTGTCTTTATGGTCTGATCACTTTTGATGCCTGTTCCATTATCTCTACAATACTATACATATTTGTTACTGTTCCGACAGCCAGCTTATCTTTTAATCCATAGTAATCAAGACATGTTCCGCATGTCATGATCTCAACGCCCTGCGCTTCCAGATTCTTCAAATCCTCCAGAGAATCGGAATCCTCTGTCGTCAGCGTCGCGCCTCCATTATAAAAGAGCATAGTCTTTGGCAGCTCCTCAAGCTGTGTCACTGCAAAGAGGAAGCTTTTCATCAGGACTTTTCCCAGCTCCTCGTTTCCGCTTCCCATCTTATCCGATGATACAACAACGATCGTATTGCCTCTTTTGTCCGGTACGCAAGAAACCTCTTCTTCTGCCTCTTCCGCTACAGGAGCACCTTCCATCTCGATCAGAATGCGGTATTCTTTTTCCGCTTTCTTTTCGGATGTTACCTTTCCGCCTGAGGACTGAGCCATCTTTGTCACATTCTGAACTGCGATTTCGTTATCCACCAGTACTTCGATTGTATCCGGTCCGGTCAACTCCTTCATTGCTTTCTTTGTTTTAATTACAGGAATCGGACAATTATCTCCGATTGCGTTTACTTTGATCATCTCTTGTTCCACCTTTCCTGTTTGGTTCCATTTCTACCGATTATTTTATCACTAAGGAAATGACCGGTAAACGGATTTACTTATCAGTTTTTCTTATATGAGTTATTGGTTTTATCTATAAATATTTTTCAAAAAGAATTACAGGTCTGCCCGTCAGCCCCGAAAATCATTGAGCTTTTATTTCTTTACTGCTATAATAAACAAGATTATGGAAGATTCATAAAACGGAATCGCACCGGCACGATAAATATCAGATATAGAAAGGATTATTAATCATGTGGATTGCAGATGGTTGGAAAGATTATGAAGTCATAGACTGTTCCGGCGGAGAAAAGCTGGAACGCTGGGGTGATTACATCCTGGTCCGCCCGGACCCGCAGGTAATCTGGAATACAGAAAAGAAGAACCGCGGATGGTATCATCCAAACGCACATTACCATAGAAGTAAGAAAGGCGGCGGAGAATGGGAATTCTTCAGCCTTCCAAAACAGTGGCAGATCCATTACCGTGATCTGACCTTTAATCTGAGGCCGTTCAGCTTCAAACATACAGGCCTCTTCCCGGAGCAGGCAGCAAACTGGGACTGGTTTTCTGAAAAAATCCGTTCCGCAGGACGCCCTGTTAAAGTTTTGAACCTGTTTGCATATACCGGAGGAGCTACACTCGCTGCCGCTGCTGCCGGAGCACACGTCACTCACGTGGACGCTTCCAAAGGCATGGTCACCTGGGCAAAGGAAAATGCTGCTTCCTCCGGCCTTTCAGATGCACCGATCCGCTGGCTTGTGGACGACTGTATGAAATTTGTCGAGAGAGAAATCCGCAGAGGGAACCATTATGACGCTATCATTATGGATCCGCCTTCCTATGGCCGTGGACCAAAAGGCGAGATCTGGAAGATCGAGGACGCCATCCATCCTCTGGTTCAGAAGTGTACCCGGATTTTGTCTGACAAACCGTTATTTTTTCTCATCAACTCTTACACGACAGGACTCGCTCCTGCAGTTCTGACCTATATGCTTGCCACGGAACTGAAGCAGTTCCAGGGTCACGTAGATTCTCAGGAGATCGGACTTCCGGTTTCCTCAAACGGCCTTGTACTTCCGTGCGGAGCAAGCGGACGTTGGGAGAGCGAGATTTAAGCATGATAAAAATTCAGATATTATCCTCTCCAAATCAGCTGACTACAAAGGGCACCTCATTTGAGGTGTCCCATTTTCTCTGGGGAACGAAATTTGCTCCTCCCGTTACAGGCCGGATCGGATACGTGACCGGCGACGGATTTTACGTGGAAATGACCTGTCTGGAATCAGATCCGCTCCGCCGTCAGAACGGGTTTCAGGCGCCGGTCTATCTGGACAGTGCCATGGAAGCTTTTTTCCATTTCCCGTTTCCGGGAAGTCGAAAAAACGAGCCGTCTCCGTATATCAATCTGGAATTTAACGCAAACGGATCATTGCTAGCCCAGTGCGGGGTCTCCCGCGCCGGACGCACTCCGCTCTCAGAGACAGAATGCCAGGCATTCTCACATCGTGTCCAGCTCTTGTCTGACCACTGGACGCTGAACTTTCGTCTGCCGCTTTCTCTTCTGAAGCAAATGTACGGGATCACGGAATTCGGTCCTTCCGATACCTTTTCCTGTAACTTTTATAAGATTTCGGAAGATCCGTCCATTGAGCACTACGCCGCCTTTTCCCCGGTTCTATCCGAATCCCCCGATTTTCACAGGCCGGAATTTTTTGAAAAAGTCACGTTCTGAAAGTACTTTCTTTTTTTATGTGTTATACTGGAACTATCAAACAAAAGGGGGATTTTAATCATGAAATTCTATGAGGAAAAAGATTACGATGCACTGAGCCAGAGAGCAGCTAATATCATCGCTGCGCAGATCATCACAAAGCCGGACTGCGTTCTTGGTCTTGCTACAGGTTCCTCACCAATTGGAACTTACAAAAACCTGGTTGCAAAATATGAAAACGGAGATATCGACTTTTCACAGGTGAAAACAGCAAATCTGGACGAGTATAAAGGTCTGACAAGAGACAACGATCAGAGCTACTACTATTTCATGCACCAGAACCTGTTTGATCATGTCAATATCGATCCTGCCAATACCAATATTCCGGACGGCACAAAAGAAGACAGCGAGGCAGAATGCGCACATTACGAAGAAGTAATTGCATCTCTCGGGGGTGTAGATCTCCAGCTCCTCGGTCTTGGACACAATGGACATATTGGTTTTAACGAGCCTGCAAAAGATTTTCCACAGGCAACACACTGTGTAGACCTTCAGGAAAGCACCATCGAAGCAAACAAACGCTTCTTTGCTTCTGCTGATGACGTTCCGAGACAGGCATACACCATGGGAATCGGTACGATCATGCGTGCCAAAAAGATTCTCCTCGTTGTAAGCGGAGAAGACAAGGCAGACATCGTAGCAAAAGCATTCTTTGGACCTGTTACACCGGAAGTTCCTGCATCCATCCTGCAGTTCCACCCGGACGTAACGATTGTTGGAGATCAGGCTGCATTTTCCAAAATTCCTCACTAACATGTAATCCGGGATGCCGATGGAAAGTTTTCTTTCCCGGCATCCTTTTCTTTAAAAAAGGAGTATCACTATGATTATCAAAAATGTAAAAGTATATGGTGAAGATTTCCGCTTTCATCAGGGTGAAGTGGTAATCGAAGACGGGCTGTTCCGCGAAACAGCTTCCAGTTCCCAGGACATTGTGGACGGCGGCGGCGCTTACGCCATTCCTGGACTGGTCGACATTCATTTTCACGGCTGCATGGGAGCCGATGTCTGTGATAATGATCCAGAAGCGATCCGGACAATCGCCGAGTACGAAGCTTCCGTAGGTGTAACAACAATCTGCCCTGCCACCATGACGCTTCCTTCAGAAGAACTTAAGAAGATTCTTGCTACCGCTGCTTCCTACACAAATGAACACGGCGCACATCTTGTGGGCCTGAATATGGAAGGACCTTTCATCAGTGTTGCAAAGAAAGGTGCTCAGGACGAACGGAATATCATTCCATGCGACGCCGCTCTTTTTGAGGAGTTCCAGAATGCTGCAAAAGGGCTGATCAAGTTTATCGGAGTTGCACCGGAAATGGATCTGGAACGCACGCTTGACTTTATCCAGAAGGTAAAGGACAATGTCTCTGTTTCCCTGGCACATACAAACGCTCCGTATGCAGACGCGAAATCCGCTTTTGATGCCGGTGCCTGCCATGCAGTTCATCTTTTCAATGCCATGCCTGCATTTACCCACCGGGAACCGGGTGTTGTCGGCGCCGTATTTGACAGTCCGCATGTATTTGCAGAGCTGATCTGCGATGGCGTCCACATTCATCCGTCCATGGTACGTGCCGTCTTTACCATGCTTGGTTCCGAGCGGATCTGTCTGATCAGTGACAGCATGCGTGCCACAGGAATGCCGGACGGCTCCTACACCCTCGGCGGACTGGACGTCAATGTATCCGGCAAGCATGCTACCCTCGCCCAGGGCGGTGCTCTGGCCGGATCTGTGACAAACCTCGCTGACTGCATGCGTACCGCAGTGACCGAGATGGACATTCCTCTGGAGGACGCTGTACGCTGCGCTACTTACAATCCGGCGCGCGCCCTGCATCTGGAGCATCTGTACGGCAGCATCGCTCCTGGCAAAATCGGAAATCTGGTGCTGTTAAATCCAGATCTTTCCCTGAAGCAGGTCATCATCAACGGATAACGACAAGGAGGTGCCGGATATGAACTATCAGGATTTCATCTCCCATCCGGGATTTGTTTACCGGATCGGAAATCAATACTATTACCTCGGAAAATGGATATGCCAAAAATGCAGCGATTCCGATGCAACAGATTCCCACTATATGTATGAGCTTGCATATAAGGAACAGAATCCTGCAGACCTGAACCTCTATTTTCAGAAGCTGAGAGCCTACAGCGACTTCGCTCTTGTACCTCCGCTTGATAAAGAGGGCGTCCGTCGTGCTCAGGATCTGCTTTTAGGAAGCCTGACCGACCTGCAGACAGAAGATCTGACCCATCAGATTCGCGTCTTTCAGGAATGCTGCAACCGCTTCCTGAACGTATAGAAACATTCCGTTCATTTTCCGCATAACACAAATCAGCCGCACAGAATTGTATTTTCTTTTCTGTACGGCTGATTTTTACTTTTCTTTCAGAATATCGATTACATCAAACAGTGACTCACACTGCCAACGGCTGAGACCCTGAATCTCGGCATCCGGCTTGACCAGATCCGGTACGACGATCGGATGCATGCCCGCCGCATGTGCGGCCCGGATTCCATTTGGAGAATCCTCAAGTGCTGCCGCTTCCGAAGGCTTCACTCCAAGCAACTCACATGCTTTCAGGTAAATCTCCGGATCCGGCTTGGCATGCGTAACCATATCGCCAAAGACTGCGGCGTCAAAATACTCCCAGATACCACCCTCTTTCAGAAGGGTTTTGGAATAGGATTCCCCAGACGAAGTGGCGACCGCCAGCAGGTAACCTTCTTCCTTCGCATAGGAAAGAAGCTCATCCACACCCGGCTTTTTCGGAACTCCTTCTTTCTCTTTCAATTCGTAGAAGATCTCCCTTGTCATCTGATTAAAGGTCTCTACCGGGAATTCCTCACCAAATGTCTCCCTGAAATACCTGCTTCTTCTTACAACATTAAATCCAAGTGTATGATAGATATAGTCTCCTACATTCGGGTATCCCAGCCTTTCTCCGGCGATATACCACGATTTCTGGACCACTTTCTCCGAATCAAAGAGAAGTCCGTCCATGTCAAATACCAGCGCCCTGATCTTTGGCTGCATCGTCTTTCATCCTTTCTGCTTTATAATTTCCCGCTACCCATAGCATCCTTCACATAGGAGGTCACATCTTCGAGCTTTTGCAGAATTTCCTGACGCTCTTCCCATTCTTCTCCTTGCAGATCAAGGTCTACCAGTGCCTGTTTTACTTCCTTTAATTTTACAATCAGTTCCTGTCCCATAAACTTTCCCTCCTGTTGATCTTTTACCTATATTTTACTACTTACGCTTTCCAAGGTAAAGGGGGTTTAATTTTCCCACTCCCAGAGGTTCTTCTTTTCCTGCTTTTCCTTCGGCGTCTTGAAAATCAGTTCCGGGCTCTTGGCACTTACTTTCGTATAAGGCGGCACAGACTCTGTAATAAAGGTGTTGCCTCCGATAATGCAGTGTTCCCCGATCACGGTATCTCCTCCAAGAACGGAGGAATTGGAATAGATCGTCACATGATCACCAATGGTAGGATGACGTTTCAGCCCGGCAAGCTGCTGTCCGTTTCTTGTGGAGAGCGCTCCCAGCGTCACCCCCTGATAAAGCTTGACATAATCGCCGATTTCCGTTGTCTCCCCAATTACAATTCCGGTACCGTGGTCAATAAAGAAATATTCCCCGATTCTGGCTCCCGGATTGATATCGATTCCCGTCCTTCCGTGTGCATATTCAGACATAATCCGAGGAATAAACGGAATCTTTTCACCGTAAAGTACATGGGCGATCCGGTACACATAGACTGCAAACAGTCCCGGATAGGAAAAGATAATCTCCTCCCTGCTCTGGGCCGCTGGGTCCCCATCGAATCCCGCCTGTACATCTTTGAGCATCTGATTCTGGATATCCGGTATCTGAGCGAAGAAACGATCCGTCACTTCCTGCGCCCGCTGCTCTACATTCTCTTCTTTTCCCTGATATCTCAGTGCGATGGTGATCTGCTCCTTCAGTGCATCGTATAGATGATTGATCCGGTATCCTGCATAGTAGGCGGAATCCATCTCAAGCGCGCTGTCCTTTCCAAAATATCCCGGGAAAATAATCTGTCTGAGATCTCGGATAATCTCAATCACCACCGCACGTTCCGGAAGGCTCCGTCCTTTCTTCGGCATGAATAGTTCTTCTGTGAGGTAATTCCGGTTCAGTTTTTCTACGACCTCTTTTATAGTATTTTTCTTCATAATGACTCCAATTTCTTTTTGCTTTATCTTATTATAGTGTGAATATGATGTCAACCTCGTTCTTTCCCCTATCCCGGCAGATTCCAATTCCAAAAAAAAAACAGGAAGATCCGTGTCAGAACCTCCTGCTCTTTTTTGTGAGTTACATTATAGCCATGAATGACAACTCTATTTTAAAGTTGTTACTTTTGCAAGTATTTTTTACTTTTTGGGATACATAAATTTTCGGACTCTTTCCGGACATTCCTCATCCCCTGTATAATAAAGAATATCATTGAGCTTAAACACTGCCTTCGGCCCAGGAGACATCATCAGGACTCCATTCCTCCTGATCGCTATGACGGTCGCAAATGTCTCCTGCCAGAAATCCACTTCCCCCACATTCCGGTCCAGATAAGGCGTCTGATCCGTAATCACAATCTCATAAGGAATAAACGGATTGGTCGACCGGTAGCGCTCAATCTGATCAATCATCTCGGTCAGATAGTCATAGAGTTCTTTGATTTCCTGCTGCTGGCGTTTCACGCTGTCAAGAATATTCCTCTTTAAATTCTGAATCGATTTTGTCTGCTCTTGCTGTTGAAGGAAATTCTTTGCATTATCCACAGATTTGATCAGAACACCGCTGTTTTTCTCAATGGTCACCACATCCCAGTCCGCAAGAATACACATTGCTCTTCGCGCCGTCTCTGAGGAAACACTGTACTGGCTTCCGATGGCGGATCTTGCATAAATCTTTTGATCCTCCTGATAAATACCATTTACAATTTTATAGGCGATATCTGTGGCGATCTGTTGATACTTCGGGATTCCGTTATCTGCTCTTCTCTTATTCATTCTGTCTGTCCTCCCTTTCTTTGTATGTCGGATCTTTTCTTTCCTGCTACCGGATGACCGAATAATGGTGCGGGGATGTAATCTGCGCGCTCCAGCAGCTACAGATGCCGTTTCTGCGGCCCTCGCACCAGTCGGCACTGGTACAATGCATGGTCACATCCGGAACGGCAAACATGCCGCTATAGCGTCCGGAAACCTTTCCATTCTCCTGGCCCGCTACATATCCGTTGGATACGAGAAAATGCTTTGGCGCATACTCTGAAAAATCCCAGTACCAGGCATCTGTCCCATGTCCTGGAAGTGTAATGCACCAGTATTCTCTGTGAAGTCCGGCAAGCCCGTCCTCGTTTTCCTTCAGCCATTCAGCCTTTTCCCTCCATGCATTTCCGGTATAGAGGAAATTTCCATTGCCATCTTCACGGGTATGAAACATCAATCCTGTCCTGTCGTGAAATGCTCTCAGAATCTCAAGATGTTTCTGGCACCGCTCCACCATTCCAAGGAAACGCTCATTTCTTCGAAGCTTTCTGAAATCCAGCCGGAAACTCCTGACTTCCTCTTCCAGTTCTACCGGGATTCCCTCTTCGTTTCTCGGGACGTCCCCACTCCTGGAAATGGCAAGAAGCCTCATGAAAATCTCTCTCATTCTGGAAGAAACACGAACCAGCTCTCTCCACATGCATCGGTCCTGCTCATAAAAGGCATCAGAAATTCCTGCAAGGTCGAGGGTCTTTTCCATCTCTTCTTTTAATCCGCCTTTTTGCGGCCAGAGCACCTGATACGTGTCGCCGATACGGTCTCCTCTTTCCAGAAAACAAAGCTTTCCCGGAAATGTTAAAAGCACTTCCATCAAGCTGATAAGCGTCACCGCTTTCCCCGGAAGAAAACATCCTCTGGAAAGATCCTGCAAAAGCAGCAACGCAAGCACCTCATTCATCCAACGTTCCGAAAAGAGATCCGGAAGGTACACAGTTCGGATCCCGTCACCTAGCCGTTCCCGGCTTATCTGAAGAAAGCCACTGATATGTTCCGGATCAAACTGTGTGATCAGAAACTCATATCCTCCTTCCGCTGTCTGGTCGTGAATCTCCTGATAAATCTCCCCGCTGTCGGTTCCATTGATTCTTTTATTGCGGGTTCCACAGTTGACTGCCAGCTTCTCGGATCCTTCTTCCAGCAGAAAGCACTCCCCCAGGCCCATATTGTACATCTGTATTTCCATATTCCGGTCCTCTCTTTTGTCCTTTATGTCAGACTTTCCCTACACTTGACAGGAGATTCCCTGCCGTCCGGCCGGAATCTCCTGTCTGCATTCGTCTGTCTGACTTTTTTCTTTACTCCTCATCCTGGAGTTTTCGTACCACTTCTTTCATGGATTTGCGGAACTCTTCTTCATTAGAATTATAAAACAGAAGAAGTTCCTGATCTTTGCTCTTGTCATTGAGTTCTGCCGGGATGGAAAAATCGGTCTTTGCCATGTATTCATCCCAGTGCGCCAGCTTCCATGTATCACGGTCGCTGTTTCTGCGGATCATTCTCTTCTTGCAGATCTCCGGATCTGTAACAACCCACACGATATATAATCTTGCATTCTTTCTCATCAGATCCTGACGGAGACTCTCCATAAATCTCGGATTTCTGACCTCACGGGTAAACGGCGCGTTGATCAGCGCGATGTCATCGTACTCCAGCGCATCCACCGCCATATCCAGAATTGCCGCGTATTCATAATCGCGTATATTTTCTTCAAAAAAATCCGAACTTCTGTCATATGGCTGGTTTGCCACTTCAAAGATCTGTCTGCTCAGGATGATCAGTGCATCTTTATCCAGATATACGACATGATTCAACTCCGCCGCAAGCTTCATGGCAACATAGGTTTTCCCACATGCCGGTGGGGATGTAACTAAAATAAGCTTCTTTTTCATGATTCCTTCCCCTTTCCTCATATTATCTATACACTATCATACCACAATGTCTAGCAAACCTCATCAAAATTTTGTCCCGCAAACTGCGAATGATAGAGTTTTTCATACATACCCTTCTTTGCAAGAAGCTCTTGATGGGTTCCCTGTTCCACAATATCGCCGTCCCGCAGTACCAGAATCATATCCGCATCCCGGATCGTCGAAAGCCGGTGGGCGATGACAAAGGATGTTCTTCCTTCCATTACCCGAAGCATTGCTTCCTGAAGCCTTCGCTCCAGTCTTGTATCTACGGAGGAGGTTGCCTCGTCGAGAATCAGAATCTGCGGATCCTTCAGAATCGCTCTTGCAATGGTAAGGAGTTGCTTTTCACCTTGAGAAATATTGTTTGCCTCCTCGTTGATCAACGAATCGTATCCCTTGGACAAGGTACGGATGTAATGGTGGACATTTGCCATCTTCGCCGCGCTGATGATCTCATCTTTTCTTGCATTCTGCCTTCCATACCGGATGTTGTCATAAATGCTTCCGGAGAAAAGCCACGTATCCTGCAGCACAAGCGAGAACAGTGATCTCAGGTCTTCCCTGTTCATATCCCGGATATCGACACCATCAATCTTGATGGAGCCGCCTTTTACATCGTAAAAACGAAGCAGCAGATTCATAAGCGTCGTTTTTCCTGCTCCGGTCGGCCCGACAATCGCTACAGTCTGTCCTTTCTTGACATCGATATTCACATCCTTCATCAGGAGCTCCTCATCGTATCCAAACTGTACATGCTCAAAAGTCACATTGCCTTCGATCTTATCCTTTTCGATCTGTACCTCTCCTCCCTGATCTTCTTCCTCTTCAGACAGAAGGGTAAAGATTCTGCGCATGGCAGAAAAGGCCGCCTGTACCTGGGCAGAAAGCTGAGAAACCTGGGACAGCGGATCGTTGATCTGCCAGATATAACGCACAAACGCCTGAAGCTGTCCAATCGTAATGGTTCCCTGAATAACCTGAAGACATCCAACTACCGCACAGGTGCCGATCGTCAGATAGGTCACAAGCGACACACAAGGAGAAATCAGCGAAGACACAAACTGTGCCTTGAATGCAGAATTTCTCATCTTCTGATTGACTTCCTCGAACTGTCTTTCCACATCTTCCTGCTTATTATAACTGATAATCTCATTAAACCCGCCGTACAGCTCCGTGATCGTACCATTCAACTGTCCTACAGTCTTCTGTTGAAGATCAAACAGATCCTGAGACCGCTTGACAAATACTTTCGTAATGAGCGCTACAAGTGGAATGATAATCATGGCAATCAGTGTCATCACCACATTGATACGAAGCATCATGCTGACCGCGAGAATAAAGGTCAGCACACCGCTGATTACCCTTGTTAACGTCTGCTGGAGGGCATTACTCAGCGTATCCACATCATTGGTTACACAGCTTAACACATCTCCAAAGGCGTGCTCATCAAAATAGCTGACCGGCATCTTCTGGATTTTCTTCTGAAGCGCTCCCCGCAGATCGTGCATCGTCTGCTGAATCGCATTAGTCAGGAAAAATGCCGACACAAGAAGTGCCAGTGCCCTGGTCAGATAGCTGGTGCCAAGCAGCGCCAGAATCCGGAACACCTTTTCAAAATGTACATGCGCTCCACTGACTCCTTTCATAATCTCAGCTGCATCTTCTGCAAGCTGTGTCGTTGCAAGTCCCTCTATAGTTGGGTTGAGGGAATAGATTGCCGTCGCAAACACCGTTGTCAGAACAGCCACCAAAAGTTTCCCTTTGTATGGGCTGATAAAACGTCCCATTCCTTTCATACATGCTTTCCAACCGATCTGTTCTTTATTCATAAGCCAGTTCCTCCTCACTCAGCTGGGAAGCTGCAATTTCATGATATACACTGCAGGTTTTCAGCAGCTCTTTGTGTGTGCCCTTTCCCACAATCCTACCTTCGTCCAGAACAATGATCTGATCTGCCTCCATGATCGTGGAAACTCTCTGAGCAACAATCAGGACGATCTCGTCAGTCATCTCCTTACGCAGCTCTCCACGGAGCTTTGCGTCTGTCCTGAAATCCAGCGCAGAAAACGAATCATCATAAATATAGATATCCGCGTGCCGCACCAATGCTCTTGCAATCGAAAGCCGCTGCTTCTGGCCGCCGGAAACATTTCCTGCACCTTCCACAATTCGCTCCTGGAACTGTCCCGGCTTCTCCATAATGAAGTCATAAGCCTGCGCCACTTTCGCCGCATGAACGACTTCCTCCATGGTTGCGTTCCGGTTGCCGAAACGGATATTTTCCTCAATCGTTCCACTGAACAGATTTGCCTTCTGAGAAACAAATCCGATCCGGTCACGGAGCTTATAAATGTCCATGTCCCGAACATCCACTCCATTGATCAAAACGCGACCGGCCGACACATCATAAAACCTTGGGATCAGCTTGATCAGCGTACTCTTTCCTGATCCGGTACTTCCGATAAATGCCACCGTCTCGCCCTTTTTCGCTTCAAAAGAAATATTCTGGAGAACCGCTTCCTCTCCGTCCGGATAGGCAAAAGTCACATCATCAAATACGATGCTCTTTTCCGTATCCTCTTTCTTAGCCGGATCCGGGTGATTCTCAATAATCGACTCGGTCTGCAGTACCCGGCGGATACGCTTTGCCGATACATTTGCCCTTGGGTACATCATAAATACCAGGCAGAACAAAAGCACTGAAAACATCGCATGGAATACATAATCCATAAACGCAATCAGCTTTCCGACTGGAAGCGTTCCTGCATCAATCATGAAACTTGCCACAACGTAGATGGCAATGATGGCAAGATTCATCATCAAAAAGAATATCGGATCTGTCGAAGACATCAGTTTGAACAGCTTTTTCGACTGCTTCATGAAATTGACATTTTCCGTATCAAACCGTTCGGTTTCATATTCGTCGTTGTTGAAAGAACGGATCACGCGGATTCCAGTCAGATTCTCACGGAAAATCCTGTTGATCGAATCCAGTGATGCCTGCTGCTTCTCACTGATTGGAGAAGAAATCTTCGCCACAATAACGACTCCGATAATAATCAGAGGAATCGTAGAAATAATTATCAGCGACAGGTCCAAAGATGTGCGGACTGTCAACATGAAACTTACCACGATCATAACCGGGGTCAGCACTGCCGTCCTTAAAATCACGTTCATAAACATCATGATCTGGAAGGCATCGTTATTTGTTCTTGTAATCAAAGATGCCACTCCAATCTCATTCATTTCGCTGTGCGAAAAGGTCTGTACCTTCCGGAACACATCCTGCCGGATATCATGCGCAATCCCGGTGGAAATACGCGCACAGCAGTAGCCGAGAAGAATGGTGCCGCAGACGCCGATGATAGAAATCACTGCTGTCAACGCCCCCATCTTCAACAAAAATCCTTCGTCCTCATTCATGACTCCCTGGTCGATCATATAGGAAATGATCGTCGGAATCCCCAATTCCACCAGAGCAAATCCAAAGACGGAAATCACATTCAGGACAAACCAGAGTTTGTATCTTTTCAGATACTCCAAAATCAGTTTCACTTCATAACCTCCCTCATACAAATGTACTGTAAGCACAATGTATCATATCCTATATTTTCCGGCAAGAGGGGGAAGCATTTTCGCATAGAAAAAGGACTCCGGACTGTTTTCCGGAATCCTTTTCCTGTTCTGAAATTTAAAACTGTCAATTTATTTCTGTGCGATTTCGTACATTGCCGCAGCCAGGATCTGGTAGGACAGCATCATATTATCTACATCTGCACATTCGTTTGGCTGATGGATGACATCCGGTTCTTCCGGGAATGTCGGTCCGAAAGCAACCATATTGTCAAATGCTTTTGCGTATGTACCGCCTCCGATGGCGATCGGCTGCTCGTCTCTTCCTGTCTCTTCTTTATATACATTCATCAGCTTCTGAATCAGCTCAGAATCCTTCGGCACGTATAACAGTTTGCCTTCAGACTCCAGATCTGCATTCATTCCATAAGCCTCTGCCTGTTTCTTCATTGTTGCAACAAGTGTGTCGCGGTCTCCGTTCTTTGGATAGCGGATATCCAGTGTGAAGAACAGCTCTTCCTCTGTGCATTTTACAACACCAAGGTTGACTGTTGTTTCTCCTGTCTCCTCGTCTGTCCAGCAGATATCGAGAGATTTTCCATTTGTCTCTGTTCCGATCTTTTCCAGAATAAAGTTGATCATCTGTCCCAGATCTCCGTCGATGCCGGCATCTTTTACAGCCTCAAACAGCTTGATTGCCGCATTAACTCCTTTTTCCGGAGTACTTCCATGTGCGCCCTGTCCTTCTGCTACGATTGTAGTCTTTCCATCTGCTTTTGTCACAGTAATGCCGTCTGCTTCTTTAACATCCAGATCACCTTCTACAACCATTGTACATTTTGGTGTTACGACATTCTTTGCTGTACCGCCTTCGATAGAAAGCACCTTTACGCTGGACGGATTTTCCACTTTCTTTGTAACTTCCCAGAAAGACTGTCCTTTTTCACAGAAGATAACCGGGAACTGTCCGTCCGGAGTAAATCCGATCGCAGGTTTTTCTCCGCCTGCTTCATTATAATGTTTTACACAGGAAGAACCATTTTCTTCATCTGTTCCGAAGATAACACGGATTCTTCTGTCAATCGGAAGTCCAAGATCACGGATCGCTTTCAGCGCATAGATTGCTCCGATTACAGGTCCCTTATCATCCAGAACTCCACGGCCGTACATCTTTCCGTCATGAATCTCGCAAGCAAGCGGCGGATAATTCCAGCCCTCACCAAGTGGAACAACATCCAGATGTCCCAGAACGGCTGCCATTTCTTCTCCCTCACCATATTCAACCCAGCCAACCTTATTATCAAGATTGCCTGTCTTAAATCCAAGCTTTTCGCCCAGTGCCAGAGCGTGATCCAGAGCTTCCTTTGGTCCTCTTCCATATGGTGCGTCTTCCTCCGGTGCGCCTTTGACACTTTCAATTGCGACACTTTCTTTGATGGAAGCAAAGATCTCATCTTTGAGTTCCATCATCTTCTCATTCAGTTTTTCATATCCCATTGCTATAACTCCTTTCGCTGAATCGCTTCAGCATAGTAACTCACAGAATTATTCTATAATATTCCATGACAAAAGGCAAGAGATATCAGACGATTTTGACACGAGAAACCTACCTTGTTCCATCCGTCAGATTTTTCGGATTACCAGGGAATTTTCTCCTTTTTTTCTATGGCATCAATTCCCGAATGGTCATGTTTACTTCCTCCGCATGAATCCAAAGTCTGTTGTTTTCCGGATAAAAAATCAATATTCCATGATCTGATATCCAAGTTTCATCTGAATTGGCACTTGATGTCCCTCTTCAATAATTTCCAGCAACATTTCTGCGGCCTTGATTCCGCTTGTTTTATAGTAAAAATGGACTGTTGTAATCCCCTCGGAGACTGCTTTTAAGAACTGATTGTCCCCAAAGCCTGTCACCTTCACCTTTTCCCTTATATCCTTTTTACATTCTTTCAAAGCTTCCATCACACCTGCCGCAATTGTATCTGTGGCGCAGGATATGGTATCGATATCATTATTTTTCTCTAAAATTGCTTTTGCCTGACGGTAACCGGAATCCACAGAAAATTCCGAAAGTCCATACAATTCTTCCGGCAGGTCAATTCCCGCTTCAAGAAGGCCGGACCGAAATCCGTCCTCTCTTGCCTGTCCTGCGGCATGGTCTTCTCTCGTCACCCCGATGTAGGCAATTTTTTTCGTTTCATTTCCCACAATCCGCTCAGCTAAAGCTTTCGCAGCACCATAATCATCATGGTACACACAATTTGCTTTGTCTGTGTACTGTCCTACTACCACGATCGGCACCTTGCTCTGCTCAAAAAATTTCTCATGCTTTTTGGAGATCATCGTTCCGATCAAAATGATCCCGTCTACCGGATAATTTTCAAACAGACGCATATATTCCAGCTCTTTTTCCGACCGGTTATTTGTGACCGTCAACAGCATCTGAAACTGCTTCTCCGCCAACACTTCTCCAATCCCGTCCGTCACCCGCGCAATGGATTCGGAACTGAGTTTTGGTGATACAACACCGATCAACCTGGCTTTTTTCGTCCTCAGCATCCTCGCCTGAGCCGATGGATGATAACCGGTCTTTTCAATGGCCTCCCGGATCCGTTCCTTTTTCTCCTCACTTACATATCCGCCATTCAAATATCTGGAAACAGCCGCGCTTGACACCTACGCAAGCTGTGCAATTTCTTTGATCGTCATATCAAGCATGTTCTCCTTTTCCCGTTTCCGCTTCAGCCGCTTCTTCAACCAGCAGCGTAAAATGATTTTTCCGAAAGGTCAGAACACCTTCCTTCTTTAGTTTTCCAAGCACTGCAGAAAGAGCGCTTCGATCCGCCGCAAGATAATCCGCAAGTCCCTGCCGGTCAAAGGGAATCTCAAAGCAATTGCTTCCCTGCTTCGCCGCCTGTCCGGCAAGATATGACAGCACTTTCTCACGAAGAGTTCGTCTGGAAAGATGGGAGACTCTTCCTGCAAGAAACAGGTTTTTCTTCGCCAAAATCTGCATCATATTTTCCACAAGAATCTGCTGCGCCCTTCCTGTCCCGCTTCGCTTCATCATCCTTCCATAGTGAATCCACAGCACTTCCGTATCTCTGGCCGCCTCCACCGTCACAAGAGACGGCTCGCCTGCCGCCGCAAAGGCCTCCGCAAAAATCTCTCCCGGTATCCCCTGCGCAACCAGTGTGGTACTTCCGTTGAACTCTTCTCGCAAAATATGAATACATCCTTCCAGCACGATTCCGAATTCTCCTGGAACAGTTCCTGCATGAAGCAGGACCTCCTCTTTTTGGTAACATTTTTTCATCGTCCGTATCTCCTCCATAAGCGACCGGATTTCCATATTAGTCATTCCCGAAAATAACGGACATGCTGCTATTATTTTTATTTGATCCATAATTCTCCTTCGTTGTAATTACAACCGACTCTTTTTTCTGAGTGTACTATTCTGTAGTCAGGAAGTCAAGCCGTTTCCGGCAAATCCAAATGAACGAGGAGGAAAAAGATGCTTAGAAAAATAATTAAAATCAACGAAGAACTCTGCAATGGTTGCGGCCTCTGTGCACAGGCCTGCCACGAGGGCGCAATCGAAATGATAGATGGAAAAGCAAAACTGGTGCACGAACATTACTGCGACGGACTTGGGGACTGTCTGCCTGCCTGCCCTGCCAATGCAATTACATTTGAAGAACGGGAGGCACCTGCTTACGATGAGGCAGCTGTCAAAGCCGCTCAGGCAGAGAAAGCCAGAAAAGCAGAAAGAGAAAAGCCGACACTCGCCTGCGGTTGTCCTGGAAGCATGGCAAAAACCATTCAGCGCAGTGAGATGCCACAGATCACGCCACAGCTTTCCGGATGCCCGGGACTCCTTTCCCAGTGGCCGGTTCAGATCAAACTGGTACCGGAACAGGCACCGTACTATCACAATGCGAATCTTCTGATCGCCGCCGACTGCACGGCTTATGCCTATGGAAATTTCCACCAGGATTTCATCCGGAACCATATTACTCTCATTGGGTGTCCAAAGCTGGACGAAGGCGACTACACGGAGAAGTTGACCGCTATTTTATCACAGAACGAGATTAAAAGTCTTACAATCGCACGGATGCAGGTTCCTTGCTGCGGCGGCCTGGAACGCGCGGCAGTACAGGCACTAAAAAACAGTGGAAAAATGATCCCTTGGCAGATTCGGGTCATCACACCGGACGGACAGATTCTGGACCGTTAATTTTTCCACTGCTCTTACCCAAAGTTCCTGAATAATTCCAGATTTTTTCATAAAACAAGGAGGACGTTTGTCACGTCCTCCTATTGTCTATCTTCCAAAAATTTTTCTGATCACACAAAGCACAATACCGATTACACTGCATCCGAGTATGACTGTGCTGACACGATCCACTACTGTAAGAGCCAGTCTCGCACCTTCCAAAACCTGTGGGCTTGCCGGGATCAGCGGTACCACATATCCTGCTACTGCCGCCAGAATAGCAAACAAAATAAACGCTGTCAGTCCTCGTCCCGTGTCATAGCTTCTGACCCTGTTCCCATCCGGCATCTTTTTGCCTCCAAGAAGCCAGAGGGCAGAAATAACACCGTACAGGAGAATAACTCCCGCAATGCCAAAATACAGTCCCTGCGTATAATTCCGGTCCGCAGTAATCCGCCAGATCTCACCAAGTGTACTTCTCTCAGCCCAGAATCCCTGCCACAATTCCAAAATAATCACAACCATCATGACAAAACATCCACATTTCAGAGCAATGGAAATTCCCTTCCCAACTGCTTTTCCTGCTGTCTTTCCGGCCTTTCCTGCCACACGTCCGGCTGCTTTCACCGGGCGAGCCACTGATCCTGCTTTCTTCTGTCTTTCCTGATCTCGTTGTTCCTGCTCTCGTTTCGCATCCTTACGGGTATCTTTCTGAGGCGCTTTTTTCACCGGTTTTTTACCGCTTTTACTATCTTTTCCCGTACCGGATCTCTGTTGCTGCGGACGACGCTTCCTTGGCGGATTCTGTCCATCCGTGCTACGTGTTCCAGTATTTTTTCTTTTCGGTGACGGCTCTTTCGCCGGCTCGGATTTCGGCGTTTCCTCTTTTTTGTCGAGATTCCAGTTCTCTTCGTCTCTCCAGTCTTCTATCTCAAACTGCTCCTCTTCAGACGCATCCGGCGCATCTTCCTGCCCTCTGACGGCTGTATCAAACTGGCTGTCAAGATCTTCATCGTCATCCAGCCACTCCACGTCCATCCAGTCATCTTGTCCTTGAGGCTCTTCCCGTCTGATATGATCTTTAATCCGTCCTCCCTTATGTTCCATACAATCAGTCTCCCCTTCCGTAAATCTGATTTCTTCTGTAACACATGTATTTTAACACGGATTTTGGAGGATAGAATATTTTTCACATTTTTTTAAGAATTTTAAGCAAATTGTAATCTCCTGCCGTTTCTCTGACTTATCCCAGATATGCTTCAAGCAGAAGCAGTGTATTCTTCACTCCATCCACATGACTTCTCTCATATCCGTGAGATGCATAAACACCTGCTCCGATCAGTCCGTGACGCACATCATATCCTGCTGTGAGGGCAGCATCTGCATCCGATCCATAATGAGGATAAACATCCACTGCAAAGTCACACCCTGCTTTTTTCGCTGACTCAATCAGGTTGGTAACAACATCATAATTGTAAGGTCCTCTGCTGTCTTTTGCACAGATGGATACCTGGTGCTCTTTGCATGCAAGACCGTCTCCTACACATCCCATATCCACGGAAAGTACTTCGGTCACACCGTCCGGAATGGAAGCAGATCCACCGTGTCCCACCTCTTCAAAGACTGTCATATGAAGATAAATTCTCCTCTTCGGAGTTACGCCATCCTCTTTGATATGCTTTGCATATCCAAGAAGCATTGCGGTGCTGAGTTTATCATCCAGAAAACGGCTCTTGATATATCCGCTCTTTGTAATTGTAGTTCTCGGTTCAAAGCAGACAAAATCTCCGGTCATAATTCCAAGTTTCTCTGTCTCCTCTTTGGAAGATGTCTTCTCATCAACAACAATTTCCATCACATCGTATGTACGCTTTGTCTCCGCGTATTTTCCATTTACATGAACAGAAGCATTGCAAAGCTGGCATGTACCGTCATAGACACGTCCATCTCTTGTCCGGATACGGACCGTCTCTCCTTCTGCAGAGTTGGCATCGATTCCTCCCACCGGAGAAACCTCCAGGCATCCGTTACTCTTGATCTGTGAAACCATCGCTCCCAGTGTATCCACATGAGACTCCACAAAGACAGCATCGTCCGCGTCTTCTCCACCGAGATCTGCGATTACTCCGCCTTTTACTGTGCGGTATGCAGGCACTCCCATTTTCTCAAATTCATTTAAAAGATAATCAGTTACCTCTTTTGTATAGCCTGACGGACTGTCGATTGCGAGCAGATTTTTCAGCTGCTCCAGTACATATTCCATATTCATTGATCTTACTCCTTTCTCGTACCTTCGGCTTATCTTTTCTGTATGATTTATTATATCATCAGATCACCTCGTTTTTCCACCCATCCTGCAAATAAAACAAACTCCCTTCGCGTACTTATTTATTGACACCTTTTCCCAACTTCGCTATTCTTAATAATGGGGATAATTTCTAAATCTGAAGAATGAATGAGGTTATGAAAAACAAATGGAAAAACGGAGAAAATTTATCATCAACTTTTTTTACTTTGCAATTATTATTGCCCTCGCCTTTTTTGTGCTGAGGTTTGCACTTTCCTTTCTCTTCCCGTTTGTCGCGGCGCTTTTTATTGCCTATATATTAAGGCGCCCTATTCAGCTTATCACCACAAAAACGCGGCTCCCCCGGAAGGTATCCGCCATCCTTGTGGTTCTGATTTTTTATGTGACAATCGGCACGCTTCTGGTGCTTGGAAGCATCCGGGCCTTTTCTTATGTCAGCGATCTGGTACAGAGACTTCCAGATATTTACCTTCGATATGTCAATCCGGTTCTTACGGATCTGTTTAGTCAGCTGGAACACGCTCTCATGCAGGCGGACCCGTCCATCCTGGACACTGTGGATTATCTGTGGGAACAGCTCATGCAGTCACTACGGGGAATTGTATCGGATCTTTCCCTCACAAGCATGGAGATAATTTCCAATATTGCATCTTCATTGCCGATGCTGTTCATCCGACTGGTTTTGATGATAATCTCTACATTTTTTATTGCTATGGATTATGAAGCGTTATCTGACTTCTGCATGCGGCAGTTGAACGAAAAAGCTCAAAATGTGGTCATGCAGATCAAGCAGTTTGTCGTCGGAACATTATTCGTCTGCATCCGCTCCTACGCACTGATCATGAGTATTACCTTCGTAGAGCTGTCCATCGGCCTGACGTTGATCGGTATCAAAAAATCCGTTCTGATTGCCCTTTGCATCTCGGTATTTGATATTCTGCCTGTTCTCGGCACCGGAGGAATCATGATCCCGTGGGCTGTCATTTCCGTCATCCTCGGAGACTTTTCGGGTGCTCTCCAGCTTGCTCTGCTCTATGTATTCATCACGGTCGTGCGTAACATCATCGAGCCAAAAATCGTAGGCGGCCAGATCGGACTTCACCCGGTTATTACACTTGTCAGCATGTTCGCCGGCGTCCAGCTGTTCGGTGTCGTCGGCCTGTTCGGTTTCCCGATCGGCCTGTCACTGATCACCTACCTGAACCGTACCGGCACGATCCATCTCTTCAAGCAGGATCCAGAAGAATCGGGAGAGATTACCAATAACTGATACTTTCTATATAGAAAGCAGGAGTTCCTGAAAAATGGTATTCCTGCTTTTTTTATTGGGAAATCAATCAAAGTCAACTTCTCATTAATGAGATGGAATTCATGAAAACAGCAGGCTGACTCTTAAACCTCCTTTCTGGCAGAATAAAAATTTTAAAAAATTTAGCACTCACCTATTGACAGTGCTGATAATCAGTGCTATATTACGCATAGAACAAAGAGAACAAGTGAAACACAAAGAAATCTGTGATCTTCCTGTTCCGAAATACCACTCCCCAAGCGGGAGTGATCACATAAATATTTTGTTTAGGTAATTGCGAAACAGTTTTGCAGGCTTGATTCCAGCAAGGTCAAGATCC